>NZ_CP090949.1:2700694-3061389 GCF_023823125.1 Erythrobacter aurantius
GCGAATCTGACGATATGCATACGCGCCACTCGGGCCGACCGAAGGGCCGGATCGAGGACGAACAGCGCCCAGACTTCGCCCGGCGACCAGAAAACCGCCGGGCAAAGGCAGCTATCGCTACTTCTTCAGGGCGTCGCGGATCTCGATGAGCAGCTCGATCTCGGTCGGCCCGGCAGGTTCAGCCGGGGCTTCTTCCTGCTTCTTTTCAAACTGCGCCGTCACCTTGTTGGCATAGCGCACCAGCAGGAAGATGATGAAGGCAAGGATCACGAAATTGATCGCCGTGGTGATCAGCGCGCCATACCCGATCATCGCGGCCCCCGCTTCTTTCAGGGCAGCATAGTCGGTCATCGATCCTTCGTAGCCTTCGGGCGCGCTAAGCAGGATGAAGTAGCTGGAGAAATCCGCGCCGCCGAAAATATAGCCTACCACCGGCATGATCACATCCTGCGTGAGCGATGTGACGATAGTCCCGAACGCCCCCGCGATAATCACCGCAACGGCCAGTTCCATGACATTGCCCATGGCAATGAATTGCTTGAATTCGTTAAGCATTGTGATCCCCACTTTTCTTGCTCCAACGTGCCAGCATTCGCAGGTTGGCCCCAGTTTGCCAAGCACCCCATTTGCGTGGCTCGATCCTTGAAAGGTCGATGCGGTGTGCTATATCCGCAATACAGGACATCTTGCGTCGCCCGATCAAGGGTCAGGCGCTTCTTTCTTGGAGGGATACTCATGAATTTGCGTAATTTCGGGCGCGGCATCGTGGTCGCTGCCGTTTCTCTCACGCTGGCCGCTTGCGGCATCAATTCCGTCCCTGCGGCAGAAGAAGAGGCCAAGGCAAAGTGGGCGGACGTAGAAGCGCAGTTCCAGCGGCGCGCCAACCTCATCCCTAACCTTGTCGAAGTTGCTCAGGGCGCGGCTCAGAACGAGCAGGCAATCCTGACCGGGGTGACCGAAGCGCGCGCCCGTGCAAGCAGCATCAACATCTCGACTGACGACTTGCGCGATGCCGAAAAGATGCAGGAATTTGCCGAGGCACAAGGCCAGCTTGGCCAGGGCATCGGACGCTTGCTCGCCAGTTTCGAAGCCTATCCGCAGATCCAATCGAACCAGAACTTCCTCGCGCTGCAGAGCCAGCTCGAAGGGACGGAAAACCGCATCGCCGTGTCCATTCGCGACTACAATGAAGCGGTGCGCAAATATAACACCACGATCCGCACCTTCCCCGACACGATCGGCGCGAACATCATCCACGGTGCGGAGCCAATGGAGCCCTACACCGCCGTGACGGAAGGTGCCGAGGTCGCGCCGACCATCGACATGACGTCGAATTAAGCGCGGTGAAGCGTAGCCTGAACATGGTGCTGGCAGCGCTGTTTGCGCTGCTGGCAATCTTGCTACCGGCGCAAGCCTATGCCCAGCCGGAATTCCCGGCATTGACGGGGCGTGTGGTCGACAATGCCGATCTGCTGTCTCCTCAGCAGGAGGCGGAGCTGACCACCAAGCTGGAGGCGCTTGAGGCCCAAACGCAGCGCCAACTGGTTGTCGCTACAATTCCCGATCTCCAAGGCTATGACATCGCCGATTACGGCTACCAGCTGGGCCGTGCATGGGGGATTGGCGATGCGGAACGCAATGATGGCGCACTGTTGCTCGTCGCCCCGAACGACCGCAAGGTCCGGATCGAAGTTGGCTACGGCCTCGAAGGCTATCTGACCGATGCCTATTCCGCACTGGTCATCCAGAATTTCATCATACCGCGTTTTCGTGACGGGGATTTCCCCGGCGGGATCATGGCTGGCACTGACGCGATCATCCAGGTCCTGCAGCTCACGCCCGAAGAAGCAGCCCAGCTCAATCGCGAGGCGACTGCGGAGCGCAAGAGCGATGGGGGCTTCCCTGTCGGCGGGCTGATCTGGCTGGGCTTCATGTTCTTCTTCTTCGTGCTTCCGATCATTCGCGGCAGCCGCAGGCGCAGGCGCTATCGCTCCAAGGGCAAGGGCCCGTGGGGTGACCGAGTCGATGATGCCGCAGATGTCGCATCAAACATCATCCTTTGGGAAATCGGCAGCGCGATCGCTCGCGGCGCCATGTCCGGCGGAAGCAGCGGCGGCAGCAGCTGGGGCGGCGGAGGCGGCTTTGGCGGCGGCGGAGGCTTTTCCGGCGGTGGCGGATCATTCGGGGGCGGTGGCGCCTCCGGGGGGTGGTAAGCGATGGGCTATCTGACTGAAGACCAGCACAAGACCGTATCGGCCGCCGTCGCCGATGCCGAGTTGAACACCTCAGGCGAAATCCTGACGGTTCTGGCTGATCGCTCCGACGGCTACACCGATGTCGCGCTGCTTTGGGCAGCGGCGATATCCTTTACCGCGATGAGCGCGTTTGCAGCCTTCCCCCAGCCCTTTCTCGATCTGTGGGATGCGCTGATCGGCGGTTGGAGCCATGAATGGACCACCGGCGAACTTGCCAGCATGACGATCGCCCTCGGCCTGATTGCGTTTGTCGTGTCCTGGGCGGTGCAGCAATGGGACCCGCTGCGGTTCCTGCTGATCCCGGCCCCGGTCAAGACAGCGCGTTGCCATGAGCAGGCGATCAAGCATTTCAAGGTCGGTGCGGAACGCCGCACCCATGGCCGCACCGGCGTGCTGATCTATCTTTCCATGTCAGAACACAGGGCAGAAATCGTCGCAGATCGCTCCATCGCCGAAAAGGTCGATGCCGAAGTCTGGGGCGAGGCGATGGGCGACATGTTGGCGCATATCAAACGCGACCGTATCGCCGAAGGGCTCGCGGTGGGTGTGCGCGATGTCGGCTTTGTTCTGGCGCAGCACTTCCCACGCGGGGATGAAGACGAAAACGAGCTTCCCGATCGACTGATCGAGGTCTAGGCGCTTCACCCATGAGTGAATTTGAACTGATCCGCGATCCCGACGCGGACAAGCCCGAAGAGGTGATGTGGCAAGGCCGTTTCATCACCGCCAAGACCCGCGGACGCTGGGAATATGTCGGGCGGGCATGGGGTATTCGGGCTGCGGCGATCATCGCGATTGATGAAGACCCCGACGGCACGCGGCACGTCATCCTCGTCAGCCAGTATCGCGTCCCGCTGGGGCGTTTCTGCCTCGAGATCCCGGCAGGCCTGGTCGGCGACGATGAAGGCAGCGAAGGCGAATTGGCCGTTGATGCCGCGATCCGTGAGCTGGAGGAAGAAACCGGATACCGCGCCGAAAGGATGGAGGTGCTGGGCGAATTCTATTCCTCGCCCGGAATGGTCTCCGAAAGTTTCACACTGCTGCGCGCCACCGGCCTGACCAAAGTCAGCGAAGGCGGCGGGACCGATAGCGAGAACATCAATGTGCATCGCGTGGCGCTGCGCGAGCTTGGCGGCTTTGTCGCACGCTGGCGTAAAGCCGGTCACGGCGTCGACGTGCGTATCGCGATGCTGATGACACCGGAATATCTGGGAGAGGAATTGAAATGACGAAACGTTGCGAAGGCAAGCTCGCATTGGTGACGGGCGGTGCCCAGGGACTTGGCCGGGCGCATTGCATCCGGCTGGCGCAGGAAGGCGCGCGAGTTCTCGCGACCGACATCAACGGCGACGGAGCAGCCGAAACGGCCGCTATCGTCAATGCCGAAATGGGCGCAGGCACAGCCTTCAGTATAGCGCATGACGTGACCGATCCGGCCCAATGGGAAGCCGCCGTCGATGCGGCCCGCGAACATCTGGGCGGGCTTAACGTGCTGGTGAACAATGCCGGCATCGGAGTTCCGGGCAATATCGAGGAATGCAATTTCGCCGACTGGCAGCGTTGCTTTGACATCAACGTGAATTCGATCTTCCACGGCTGCCAGAAGGCGCTGCCGCTGATGCGCGAACACGCTCCGGGATCGATCATCAACATCTCGAGCATCGCCGGGCTGATCGCCAGCGACACAATGCCCGCCTACAATGCGTCAAAGGCCAGTGTGTGGATGCTGTCGAAATCGATCGCGCTGCATTGTGCGAAGAAGAATATGCAGATCCGCTGCAATTCGGTGCACCCGACCTTTGTCGATACGCCGATCCTCGATGGCACGGCGCGCGCGCATCAGCTGGACAAGGATGTGCTGATGGGAAAGCTCGCCCGCCAGATTCCGCTGAAATTCGTCGGCGAGCCGAACGATATCGCCAATGCCGTGGTCTATCTTGCCAGCGACGAAAGCCGGTTCATGACAGGTGCCGAACTCAAGCTGGATGGCGGCATCAGCGCGATGTGATCGCGGACGCCGCGCGTATACAAAAAGAGAGGGGCCAACTGGCCCCTCCCGGTTCGATCAGATCGGTCTTGGCGGTCCGAAAACCGGGAGCCGCTTTTCTTTGCGCCAAGATCAGTCCGCGATGAATGCGATCGCGAGGTAGATCAGGATCGGCAGTCCGAAGCCCGCCAGCGTTAGGCCGACAAAGCCGAGCCGCCAGATCAGGGCATCAACGCCCGACCAATTCGCAAGCCCTGCGCAAACACCGAAAATCTTGCCGTCACGCTTGTCCAGGGTGAAGCCGCTCTGCGGGGGACGGCCATTGTTGTGGGTCAGATTGCTCATGCGATGGCTCCAAGGGTGAAAGTGGCAGCGGGGCTGGCCGGTACGATGGCGGTGGCCATCAGGGTGATGGTGATGATCAGCGAACCTGCGGCCGCGGCAATGCGGGCGCCGGTCGTGCCAGAAAGTTCGAAGAACGAGTACATTTGGGTTTCCTTTGCTTGAGAGTGGCAGATCAGACGATTGCGGGGCTGCCGGGGATGATCGCGTATGCGAAGACGCCGGCGGTGAGGATCACCGAAAACGCGGCGGCGAACAGGCGATTGGCGGTTTCACTGGTAAACATGATGAAGGGGGTCCTTTGATTGAGTGCTCTGTCTGAAATCAGGCAAGCGAGGGGGTTGCGGGGACGATGGCGTAGGCCATCATGGCAGCGGTGATAACCAGCGAGAAAGCGGCAGCTGCGAAACGGTTCGAAAGGTCGGTAGCAAACATTTTTGGTCTCCTGAGTGAGTGGTCTTTGTGTTTCCGCGGGGCCATCCCGGGGATGCCAAATACTTTGCAGGAGGTGTGCCAAACTCGAGAAATGGCGGAAATCCGGGGTTTTTGGACTCGGAGCGACTGAATGATCCGTTCATCAATCCGAAAGGTTGGGAAATTTTACCACCTCTTGGGATTGGGCATTTCCCAGCACGTACGGATACCGCAAACTTCGCTATCGCTGGCCTTTCGCGCGGCGCGTGCTAGGCGGTCGGACGACCATGGCGCTGACGAAAATCACCCTCAGCAATTTCCGCAATCACGCGAGCAGCGAGCTCGCCGACACAGCGCATTTCAATCTGCTCGTTGGCGAAAACGGCGCAGGCAAGACAAATGTGCTCGAAGCGATTTCATTGCTCAGTCCGGGGCGCGGATTGCGGCGCGCACAATTGCCCGATCTGGCACTGCGCACCACGCCTGATGCCCCGCCTGCGGCATTCGCCATTGGCGCCAGCCTGATCGAGCAGGGACAGATTTCAGCGCGCATTGGCACCTATACCGAAGCGGAGCGCCCTTCCCGCCGACTGGTGCGGATCAACGGCGCGGACGCAAGCGCCGGCGCCTTGTCCGAATGGCATGCCGTTTCCTGGCTGACCCCGGCGATGGACGGACTGTTCACTGACAGCGCGAGCGCGCGGCGAAGGTTTGTTGACCGGATGGCTCTGGCCATAGAGCCGGGCCATGCCAAGTCAGTAAACAGTCTCGAAACGGCGCTGCGCGAACGCAACCGTCTGCTGGAAGATCGCAGCGACGCGCGCTGGCTTGACGCAATCGAGGCGCAGGCGGCGCAACATGGCAGCGTGGTTGCTCAGACACGATCACGTCTGATTGCACTGCTGGCTGATGAACTCTCCGCCCTGCCCCCCGAACCCTTTGCCCGCCCGATCCTGACCTATCGCCCCGGCGGCCCCATCGATCCGCAAGAGCTCTTGGCCGAATTCGCCCGTGCGCGCCCGCGTGACCGTGCAGCGGGCCGCGCCCTGTCAGGCCCGCACCGCGACGAATTGGAAGTGGTAATGATGGGATCGGGTCAACCTGCCGCTTCCTGCTCCACTGGCGAACAGAAAGCGATGCTGATCGCGATCACACTGGCGCATGGTGTTCTGGCCTCGTCGGGTCGGCCAAGCGTGCTGCTGCTGGACGAAGTGGCCGCGCATCTCGATCCGGTGCGACGCATCGAACTGTTCCGCCGCTTGCGCGAAGGCAAGGCACAGATCTGGATGACCGGAACCGAACTCGTCCCCTTCGCCGACATCGAAGCCGAGGCGGCAATCTGGCGGGTAAGCGGCGGGACGCTGGAGCGGCTCTAGCCTTCCGCCTCATCGGTTTCGGGCAGAGCGGCCATTACCTCGTCCAGGGTCGAGGCCACCAGCGCTTCGACACCCTCCTCTGTCGGGTGGATACGGTCTGACTGGAACAAGGACGCGTCCTGATAGATATCTTCCATCCAGAACGGGATCAGCGCCGTGCCATATTCCTCGGCAAGCTCGCCATACAGCGCATCGAACTGCGCCTGATATTCTGGGCCGTGATTGGGCGGAGCGCGCATTCCCATGAGCAGGACAGGAATGTCGCGTTCGCTCAGTATGGTAAGCATGGCATCGAAATTGGCGCGCGTTTCCGCTGGGGAAAGCCCGCGCAGCAGATCGTTGCCGCCCAGTTCGAGGATGAAAAAGTCCGGCTTTTCGGCCTGAGCGTCGAGGATGAATTCGAGCCGGTCCAGTCCGGCCGCCGTGGTGTCACCCGAAACCCCGGCGTTGACGATCCTGGCGTTGATTCCCTTCGCACGCAGGGCAGCTTCGAGCTTTGCGGGGTAGGAATCCGCCTTGTCGGCAAAGCCATATCCGGCAAACAGGCTGTCCCCGAACGCGATGATATCGATCTGTTCGCCCATAACCGGGATCACCAGTTCGTCCTCGGCAATCTCTCCCGTGGCCGGCTCGCTCGGCGCTTCGGAACCGCAAGCGGCAAGCGCCAATGCGACCGGGAAACCAACGGCGATCCTCACGCGTTTCTGCCAAACACCCATAGCGATCTGCGAACCTTTCCAATTCGTACTTGTTTGAAACCCACCCCTAGCCCATCTGGTTTGAGTGACAAAGCCTTCAACCCCCTCCTCCGCTTCGGCTGTCGATTTCGCGATCTCGGCCCGCAATCTCACCCTCACGCTCGGCAGCAGCGACGCGCCGGTCGATATCCTGCGCGGGATCGATCTCGATATCGCACATGGCGAAGTTGTGGCCCTGCTGGGCCCATCGGGCTCGGGAAAAAGCTCGCTGATGGCAGTGCTGTCCGGCCTTGAACGGGCGACAGGCGGCAGCCTGACGGTTGCCGGGCAGGATTTCTCGAACCTCGACGAGGACGGCCTTGCAGCCGCGCGTCGCGGCCGGATCGGGATCGTACTGCAGTCTTTCCATCTGCTGCCGACAATGACGGCAGTGGAGAATGTCGCCACTCCGATGGAACTTGCGGGCAGCAAGGACGCGACCTCGCGTGCCGCCGCCGAACTCGAAGCGGTGGGCCTTGGCCATCGCATCGGCCACTATCCCACCCAGCTTTCCGGTGGTGAACAACAGCGAGTGGCGATAGCCCGAGCCATCGCCCCGCGACCGCAGTTGATCTTCGCCGATGAGCCGACGGGCAATCTCGACGTGAGCACCGGCAAGGAGATTGTCGAACTGCTGTTCGGCCGTCGCGACGAAACCGGCGCGACGCTGCTCATCATCACGCACGATCCCAAGCTCGCCGAAAAGTGCGAACGGGTGCTGACGATGGCCGATGGCGTGATAGTCTCTGACACGCGGAGCACCGCCCCCCAAGCTGCTGCCGAGGGCGCCGAGTGAGCACGCAAGCGTTGGACCAAGGGCTGTCCTGGGGTGCGGCATGGAACATCGCCCGGCGCGACCTCAATGCGCGCTTTCGCGGTTTGCGGCTGCTGCTAGTCTGTATCTTTCTGGGCACTGCGGCGCTGGCTGCAATCGGCACGCTGACCGCATCGATCGAGCGCGAATTGCAATCATCCGGCCGCGAGCTTCTGGGCGGCGATCTGGAGGTTGAAGTCTGGCAGCGCGACCTGACCGAAGAAGAACTGAGCGCGCTGGGCGAATATGGCGAGGTTTCGGGCGGTTACCGGATGCAGGCGATAGCCAGCACCGACGATGCTGCCGCCCCCGTCGAGCTGAAGGCGATTGATGACAAGTGGCCGCTGTTCGGCAGCTTCACGCTCGCCGATGGCAGCGAAGCCGCCGCCCCGACCGCCAATGACGCTTATCTGGCGCAAGGCGCGCTGGACCGGCTCGACATTCAGGTCGGCGATGAATTCCGCGTCGGCACCATGACACTGCGCGCAGCCGGTGTGATCGGCAACGAGCCCGATCGCCTTTCCGAAGGTTTCCAGCTCGGACCGACAGTGCTTGTCGCCCGCAGCGTGCCCGCGGCCGCCGGGCTGGTGCAGCCCGGCTCGCTTTACCAGAGCAAGTATCGCATCGCCTTCGACAATGCCTCGGCCGACCCGGAAGCGGTGGAAGAGGAACTGACCGAGGCATTCCCCAATTCCGGCTTTGATTTCCGCACCCGTGACCGCGCCTCACCCGGCGCAGACCGGTTCGTCCGCCAGATGAGCGATTTCCTGACGCTGGTCGGACTTGCCGCGCTGGTGATCGCGGGGATCGGCATTGCAGGCGGGGTATCCTCCTATCTTGACCAGAGACGCGCCAGCATCGCCACGCTCAAGGTGCTGGGTGCATCCTCGCGAGATATCGTGCGCATCTACGCCTTGCAGATCGCCGTCGCGGCCCTTGCAGGGAGCGTGCTGGGCCTTGCAACGGGCGTTCTCGTCACACCGCTCCTGAGTGCCGCGCTCGAAGGGCTCCTGCCGGTTGAGAGCGGCTTCGTGATCGAGCCTGCTCCTTTGCTGCTCGCGGGCGCCTATGGCTTGCTGGTGGCTTTTGCCTTTGCCGCCGCGCCCCTGCTGCGGGCCCGCAGCTTCCCCGCGATGGCGCTGATGCGGAGCAGGATCGTGCCGCTTGCCCGCGACAAGCGGGCATTGATCGCAACCGGTATTGGCATTTTCGCAATTTGTACGCTGGCATTGCTGACAACAGCACAGCCGCTGCTTTCGGGAGGATTCCTGATCGGGGCGAGCGGCGCGCTGGCTTTGCTCGCGGGGCTGGGGCTGCTGCTGCAATGGGGCGCGCGCAAGCTTCCCCGCCCCTCAAATCCGTTGCTCCGGTCCGCGCTTGCCAACATTCACCGGCCCGGCGCTCCCACATCGGCGCTGGTTACCGCGCTCGGGTTCGGGCTTGCCGCTTTCGTTCTGCTTGCTGCCATCCAGAGCGCGATTGACGGCAACATCCAGACCCGCGTCCCGCGCGAGGCACCCGATTATGTCGTCATCGACCTGCCTCCCGAAGGCGAAGCGCGCTTTTACGAACTAGTGCAAACCCCCTTCCCCGATGCACAATTGCGCACCGTTCCGACCATGCGCGGCGCGATCCTAGCCTATGGCCCCGAAGGCGCCATGCAACGCGTGGCGGATCTGGAGGAAATTCCCGAAGGCGCGTGGGCGCTGCGCGGCGAGCGCGGCATCACCTATTCCGACACCGCGCCCGAAGGCAGCCGTGTGGTCGACGGTGAATGGTGGAGCCCGTTCCACAATGGCGAGCCGCTGGTTTCGATAGACAAGCAATTCGCCGACGCGGTCGGGCTGAAGCCCGGCGACATGCTGACCATCGGCATCCTCGGAACCGAGCGCGGTGTCCGGATCGCGAACCTGCGCGAAATCGACTGGGAAACGATGGGTTTCAACTTCACTCTGGTGTTCTCGCGCAATGCGATTGCCGATGCCCCGCACAAGCTATCGGCAACGATCGATCTGCCCGAATCCGCCGATATCAAGGATCGCGGCGAGCTGCTGCGCGCGCTGGTGCGTGAATATCCGTCAAGCTCGGTTGTCGAAGTGGGTGAAGTGCTGGTTCAGGCGCGCACACTGCTCGAACAGGTGGGCCTTGCGACGTTGGCTGCTGCCGCTGTGGCGGTGCTGGCCGGTCTGGCGGTGCTGATGGGAGCAATCGCTGCAGCACGTGCCGCGCGCACATACGATACGGTGGTGCTGCGCGTCCTTGGCGCAAGCCGCCGCCAGATACTCGGGCTGCAACTTGCGGAATATGGTCTGATTGCCGCTTCGCTCGCGCTGGTGGCGCTGGGCCTCGGGTCGGCGCTCGCCTGGGTGATCATCACCCGGCTGTTCGAATTCGACTGGCTGCCCGATTGGGGCATGGTGCTGAGCGTGCTGGGTGTCGGGCTTGTGATGGTGCTGGCCTTTGCGCTGGGCGGTTCGCTGCCGCTGTTGCGGGCGAAACCGGCCCAAGCGCTCAGGGAAGTCTAGCGCCGATCAGGCAAAGACATCCGGATCGACACCCACCATTCCGGGCTGCCCCTTCACCACAAGTGTACTGGCAAGGATATCGTGCAGACCCTGCTTGCGCTCAGTGAAGCCGACCATGATGAAGCCGATAAACAGGATCATGCCGGACAGGATCTTCGCGAAATAGCGTCCTAGGGCGCGAAGGAATGAAATCCGTCCCCCGTTCACATCGGTTACGATCAGGCCCAGCGCCATCTTGCCCGGCGTGGCCTGCCTGGCGGAAGATTCCAGCCCGGCGAAATAGGCGATACCCAAGGCAAAGAGCACCAGATTCACGATCGGCGATGTCGAAGATGTTTCGGCGCTGAAGCTTGCATCACCCGTATCGAAGACAGATTCGCCAAAAATCATCAGGATGACGAACTGGAGCACGAACAGGATTACGAAATCGATCAAATAGGCTCCGACCCGAATCCAGAAACCGGCATATTGCATGAATGACCCCCGCTTGATTGAGCATGAGCGCTCGTTCGAAAATGCAGCACAATCACCCGGACAATGCAACGTCCAAGAAAAAGGGCCCCGCCATCGCTGGCGGAGCCCCTTGTTCCGATAGGTCTGAAGGAAATCAGAACTTGAAGCGAACGACACCGCCGTAAGTGCGCGGCTGGTTGGGGTAACCCGAAACCGAACCCGCTTGCGCGACGCTGTCGAAGACAGTGGTGATGAATTCGTCATCGAGCAGGTTACGCGCGAAGGCGCCAACTTCCAGCCCGCTGACCATCTTGAGGGTGATTGAAGCGTTCACCTGGTTCACTTCGCGACGGAAGTTGTTGGGGCCGAACGCGGGCAATCCGTTGTTGATCGCCGTGTTGCTCTCATGATTGTAGTCGATACGGGTCAGCAGCTCCATGCCGCTGTCGAATTCATGGTTGTACGTCGCCGAAGTGGCGATCGCCCAAGAAGGGATGCCCGCCGGACGAACGCCGGTGAGATCGCCCAGCACGCTTCCCGGGAAGCTGTCGAACAGCGGATCAAGGTGGGTCGCTGCGAAGGTCAGGACGAGGCCATCGGTCGGCACGATCGTGGCATCGAATTCAAAGCCCTTGACCGACTGGCTGCCTGCATTGCGCAGGGCAAAACCGGTGCCGGTGAAGGCAAAGCTCTGGAACCCGTCGATGGTCTGGTCGAACAGCGCAAGGTTGAAGCCAAAGCCCGGCCACTGTGCCTTGATGCCGATTTCGTAGACCTCTGTCTCTTCCGGACCGGCAAAGCGCGACCCCGACGCGAGGTTGGGCACCGCTAGCCCGGCGTCGATGATCGGCGACGACGGTGCAGCGAAGGTCGACCCACCCGGACCAGCGAGGAAGTCGGTGTTCGCCGGGCGGCTATCGCGCGACAGGTTGATCGAGCTTGCCTTGAAGCCGGTTGCATAGCTTGCGTAAATGTTGACTTCGTTCGAGATCTGATACGCGGCGCGCAGCAGATAGGTGAACTTGTCGTCATTTGTCCGACCCGGCTCAACCGCGTTCGGAAGCGCGAGGAACGGCGGCTGGAACTGGAACCCTGCCAAGCCCAGCAGCGGGTTGATCGCCGGATTGGTCGCCGCAGCCAGCAGTGCCTGCTGGTTGGCTGCCGGGAGCGCCTGGAACGCGGCACGGTTGGTCACCGCACCTCCGGTCGCCTGGACGATGAAAGCATCGACGAAGTTGACCTGCGCCAGCGGGTCAAAGCTCGTCTGGCTGAGGGCAAAGTCCTTGCTGTCATCGGTGTAGTTACCGCCGACAGTGAAGACGAGACCATCCGCAGGCTCGAAATCGATCGTACCGAAAACCGACCAAGCGGTGTTTTCCATCGCAAAGGTTTCACTGGTCAGCAACGGCGTGTTGAAGATAGATTCCTGCGGGAACCCGAAGGACTGCTCGAGCTGGTTGAACAGGGTCGGCTGACCCGTGAGCACAGCCACCGGATTCTGACCTGCCAAGATCTCGAAGAAGTTGCGGATCTGGCTGCCGTTCTGGATCGCGCTGTCCTGACTGATGGTCTCGTCGAAATAGTACGCCCCCACCAGGAAGTTGATCGGACCGTCAAAGTCGGACGCGATCCGCAGTTCCTGAGTGAAGGTCTCGACGTCCTGCGCACGTGTTTCCGTAGCGATATCGGCGCTGGAGAAGTCGATGTCCGTCAGGAACTCGTTCTTCAGTTCACGATACGCGGTGATCGAAGTCACCGAAATCGGGCCCGTGGCCCAATCGACCTGAACCGACCCGCCGTAGTTCTTGACGTCATTGGACGGGACGAAGTTCAGGAACACGTCGCGCGAGAAGAAGTCGGTCGGAAGCTGGCCGCCAACGGCCGCAATACCCGGCGCGGTCGGGCCGGCCACCAGATTGCCGACGGTGCAGCATACTTCGTTGATTTCCGAATAATCGGCAATTGCGCGGATCTTGAGATCGGGAGTCGGTTCGATCAGAAGCTGACCACGCGTAGACCAGCGGTTGCGATCGTTGATCTCTTCGTCGAGGTTGACGATGTAGCCGTAGCCATCGCGGCGGTTGTAGCTGCCATCGATCGAGAACGCGATGTTATCGCTGAGCGGGCCGGTGACGTCGCCCTGCAGGGTGACAGCGTTGAAGTTGCCGTAAGTTGCCTCGACCTTGCCGCCGAATTCAAACTGCGGCTCGCGCGTGACAACCGAGATAACGCCAGCAGACGCGTTCTTGCCGAACAGCGTCGATTGCGGACCGTTAAGAACTTCGATGCGCTGGACGTTGGGAAGGTCGGACAGGGCGCCCGCAGAACGCGAACGAAACACGCCGTCGATAAACACGCCGACGGACGGCTCGATCCCGAAGTTGTTGTCGCCGTTACCGAAACCGCGAATGATGAAGGTGGACGCAGAAGCGGTCTGCAACTGGCTGACGCGCAGCGACGGAGTGACCGATTGCAGGTCGAGCACGTCGCGAATCTGCGCAGCTTCAAGCGTTTCGCCGCTGGTCACCGAGACCGAGATCGGAGTTTCCTGAAGCGTCTGCTCGCGCTTCGACGCGGTGACGATGATCTGGTTGCTGTTTTCCGGCGCTTCGAGCCCGGTGTCTTCTTCCATGTCCTGTGCAACAGCAACGGAAGGAGCAGTCACCGCGAAAACGGCGGCGCCTGCAAGCAGGGTGAAGCGATACGATCCGGCACGGCCGGAAGCATTGAAACGCATGGTATGTCCTCTCCTCAATTCCATCGACCACCGCCGGAAGTCTTGCGCATCCCCAGATGCATTCGCACGCGGCTTCGATTGACGGTTGTGATAGGCGAGTGTTGCATCACCGACAAGCGGCAAAACCCCGGTTTTGCGAGGGACTCCGGCGCATTGTTGCAGCACCGTCACACCAAAAGCAGGTTTGTGATCCCCCTCGGGGCGCGTCAAAGCTTGCCGCGCGGCGCACTGTGCGCTAGGCGCGCCAACGATTTCACCCATGGTGCAATGCAACACATCCCTGCGACGCCGAAAGCTTTCCGTAGCGTCGATGGTTTTGCTGCGGTTGCACCGTGAATGCACCCACTCCGCGTAATCACCACGCCCCATTTCCCGGATTGCCTGCGGCAATTCGGCCCTGACGGAAAAATACCGCCTCATGTCAAAAGCGCCCACTTCGCTGCGGAATGTCGCCATTATCGCTCACGTTGACCACGGAAAGACCACCCTGGTTGACCAATTGTTCCGCCAATCGGGCACTTTCCGCGAGAACCAGCGGATCGAGGAACGCGCGATGGATTCGGGCGATCTCGAAAAGGAACGCGGGATCACCATCCTTGCGAAATGCACCAGTGTCGAATGGGAAGGCCCGGATGGCGAAGTCACCCGGATCAACATCGTCGACACCCCCGGCCACGCCGACTTCGGCGCGGAAGTGGAGCGCATCCTGAGCATGGTCGACGGGGTCATCCTGCTGGTCGACAGCGCCGAAGGCGCGATGCCGCAAACCAAATTCGTGACCGGCAAGGCGCTGGCGCTGGGCCTGCGCCCGATTGTCGTCGTCAACAAGATCGACCGCCCCGATGGCCGCCCGCAAGAAGTGCTGGACGAGGTGTTCGACCTGTTCGCATCGCTGGACGCGACCGACGAACAGCTCGACTTCCCCTCGCTTTGGGCCTCGGGCCGCGATGGCTATGCCAGCAATGACGAAACCGCGCGTTCAGGCGATCTCCAGCCGCTGTTCAAGCTGATCGTCGACCACGTTCCGCCCCCGGGCCTCGATACCGAGGCGAAGTTCAGCTTCCTAGCAACGCTGCTCGACCGCGACAATTTCATGGGCCGCGTACTGACGGGCCGGGTGCAATCGGGCCGCGTCAAACTCAACGATCCGATCCACGCGATCGACCGCGACGGCAAGGTCGTCGAGGTCGGCCGCGCGACCAAGCTGATGTCTTTCCGCGGCCTTGAGCGTGTGCCGGTCGAAAGCGCGCAGGCGGGCGATATCATCGCGCTTGCCGGGCTTGAAAAGGCGACCGTCGCCAACACCATCTGCGATCCAAGCGTCAAAGAACCGATTGCCGCGCAGCCGATTGACCCGCCGACGCTGGCGATGCGCTTCAGCGTCAACGACAGCCCGCTGGCCGGGCGCGAAGGCGACAAGGTGACTAGCCGCATGATCCGCGACCGTCTGCTGCGTGAGGCGGAAACCAACGTTGCGATCCGCGTGACCGAGGCCGAGGACAAGGACGCCTACGAAGTCGCCGGGCGCGGCGAATTGCAGCTGGGCGTGCTGATCGAAACGATGCGCCGCGAAGGTTTCGAACTCGGCATCAGCCGTCCCAAGGTGCTGTTCCGCGAAGAAAACGGTCAGCGTACCGAGCCTTACGAAACGGTCGTCATCGATGTGGATGACGAACATTCGGGTACGGTTGTCGAGAAAATGCAGCGCCGCAAGGCCGACCTCACCGAAATGCGCCCGTCAGGCCAGGGCAAGACCCGCATCACCTTCTCCGCCCCGTCGCGCGGCCTGATCGGATACCACGGCGAATTCCTGTCCGACACGCGCGGCACCGGCATCATGAACCGCCTGTTCGAGAAATACGGCCCCTACAAGGGCCCGATCGAAGGCCGCATCAACGGCGTCCTCATCTCCAACGGCGACGGGGAAAGCGTGGCCTATGCGCTCAATTCGCTCGAAGAGCGCGGCGAGCTGTTCATCGGCCCGCAGATGAAGGTCTATGAAGGCATGATCATCGGCGAAAACGCCAAGCCCGACGATCTCGAAGTGAACCCACTCAAGGCCAAGCAACTCACCAACATCCGTTCAAGCGGCAAGGATGACGCAATCCGCCTCACCCCGCCGCGCCGGATGAGCCTTGAGCAGGCAATCGCCTATATCGACGATGATGAAATGGTCGAAGTGACGCCCAAGAGCATCCGCCTGCGCAAGACCCTGCTGTGCCCGCACGAGCGCAAGAAAGCCAAGCGCGCCAAGGCTTGATCAGCCCGATGGCCGGCATCAGGCCACCAGAGCGGATTCCGGCGCATCCCAGGGGATGTGCCGGTCATCCACCAGCACCAGATTGTTCGGCCGGATCAGCTCTGCATCGGTCTGGAACCCAAGCAGCTGATCGGCTGGCAGGTCGGGATTGTTGACCAGCACGCGGGTTTCCTCCGCGGAGAAATCGCTGAGCCCTCGGGCCAGCTCCTTGCCGCTCGCATCGTAGATGTGGAGTACGTCGCCACGGCTGAAATCGCCGTCGAGCGAAGCAATGTCTAGGCGGGTGATCGGCTCTCCCTGTCCGAGCTTGGCGGCGGCAGCATCATGCAGCACCAGTGCACCCGCCATCTGCAAGCGGTCCGCCAGCCATGCACGCCAGCCGGACATCGGCTTATCGTGCGCGACGCAGACGGTGCAGAGTCGTTCGCCCCGGACAATCGATGACAGTGGCCGTTCCGCTTCGCCATTGGCGATGTAGGTGGTGCAGCCGCTGTTCTGCGCCATGTTCGCGGCCTGGAGTTTCGTGAACATGCCTCCGGTTCCGAGGCTGCTGACTCCGCTGGCTGCATCGAGATACTCGTTCACATCCTCGACCCGCTCAACCAGCCGGGCGCCTTCTTCAGATGGATCGCGATCGAAGAGGCCGTCGACGCCGGTCAGGATGATGAATTCGTCCGCGCCGACCATCTGCGCGATCTTCGCCGCCAGCCGATCGTTGTCGCCCACGCGGATTTCCTCGGTCGTGATCGTGTCGTTTTCGTTCACAACCGGCACGATGGATGATTTGAGCAGGCGATGCAGCGTGTTCTTGGTGTTGAGGAAGCGGCGGTGATCCTCGAAGTCACCGAGCGTGACGAGGATCTGGGCGATCTCCATTCCGAATTCGTGGCCGACTTGCTTGTAGGCGTTGAGCAACAGCGGCATGCCGCAAGCTGCGGCGGCCTGCTTGTCGCTCAGCCCGGCGGTTTCCGGCGTCTCCCCGACCAGCCGCATGCCCAGAGCTACTGCGCCGGATGAACACAGGATCACATCGTAGCCATCGGATTTGAGCCGGGCGATGTCTTCCAGCAGCCTTTGCATGAACCCGAAACGGGGGGTGAGCAAATCGGAGTTGGCAAGCAGGCTGGATCCCACTTTGACGACAAGTTTCTTGTTTTCAGACACACTTAATCCTGTAAATCTCTTGAAAAATTCAGAACACCATCTAGTTAGCCGTTGTGCATCGCACAACCACCCGATTTCAAATTTCTAGTAACAAAATTCGCATCGATGTATTCGGCAATATTGTTTCTAGTAAACTTTTTCTCTCGGGCATTTTGAATTTACCAATTTAGATTTTTACGGATTTTGATTTGAATATTCTAATGATAGGCTGCGGAAAGATGGGAGGATCACTCCTCTATTTTTGGAATAATGAGAACGATGACTTCACTATAGTTGATCCGTTCCTCGATTCCGGGCCCGAAGGAACCCGGCTTGTAAAAGGGGTGGAGGCCATCGAAGGACACCGCTTCGACATTGTCGTCGTCGCCATCAAGCCGCAGCAGATCGACGAAAGCGTTCCGCTTTACCGGGACTTTTTTGCCGAAGATGGCGTGCTGCTGTCTATTGCCGCAGGATGCTCGATCGACCGGTTGAAGCGCGCGTGCGGGGGGCGACCGGTTATCCGGGTGATGCCCAATTTGCCCGCCGCAGTCGGCGCCGGGGTCAGCGGTATCTGCGCCAGCGATGACGTGCCCCCTGCCCGGCTCGATCATGCGCGCGCGCTGATGCAACGCACCGGAACGGTGATCGAGGTGGAGAGCGAAGACGCGCTCGATCGGGTCACGGCGGTTGCGGGCTCCGGTCCGGGCTATGTCTTCGAAATGGCACGCGCCTATGTCGAAGCGGCGATGGAACTGGGCTTTGACGAGGCGGATGCCCGGCGCATTGTGCTTGGCACGATGCAGGGCACGCTCGCCATGGCGGAAAAGACCGGGGAGCCGTTGGAGCAATTGCGCAACTCCGTCACCAGCAAGGGCGGGACAACCGCCGCAGGCCTGGCCGCGCTCAATGGCGATGAACAATTCAGCGGACTGATCCGCGACACACTGCGGGCAGCCTATGCCCGCGCCGAAGAGCTGCGCTGAGAAAAAACAAGCGCGCCTTCGCAATTCGGAATAAGAGGGAAAAGATGAACGACCAAGGCCAAGACCCTGCCATGCATATCATCGAACTGGGTGAACGCGCCCGCGCGGCCACGCGCCGCCTTGCTGCGGCTTCGACCGAGGCCAAGAACCTTGCGCTGACAGAAGCGGCGAAGGCGCTGCGCAGCCGGACCGCGCAACTGATCGAGGCCAATACCAAAGACGTCGATAGCGTGCGCGGGTCAAAGCCCGATGCCTTCATCGACCGGCTGATGCTGGATGAGGCCAGGATCGAAGGCATGGCCTGCGCGCTTGAGGAAATCGCCGCCCTGCCCGATCCCGTCGGACGCGCGCTGGCGACCTTTGATCGGCCCAACGGCCTGAAGATCGAACGTGTTGCCGTGCCCATCGGCGTGATCGGCATGATCTATGAATCACGCCCCAACGTCGGCGCCGATGCGAGCGCACTGTGCCTCAAATCGGGCAATGCGGTCATCCTGCGCGGCGGATCGGAAAGCCGCCATTCGACCCGTGAAATTGTGGCCTGCATGCGCGCAGGGCTCGCCGCAGCCGGACTGCCCGAGGATGCGGTGCAGACCGTCGGCACCACTGCGCGAGAGGCCGTAGCCGAATTGCTGCGCGCGGTGGATCATATCGATCTGGTGATCCCGCGCGGCGGGCGCGGTCTGACAGAGCTGGTGCGCGACGAAGCCAAGGTTCCCACGCTGCTGCACCTCGATGGCAACTGCCACACCTATGTCCATGCAGCCGCCGACCTCGACAAGGCCGCAGCAATCATCCGCAACGCCAAGCTGCGGCGCACCGGGATTTGCGGCGCGACCGAAAGCCTGGTGATCGACAGCGCGATCGCCGAAAGCTTCATCCCGAAGCTGGTCGAAACGCTTGGCGCGGATTGCGAATTGCGCGGCGATGCGCGTGCGGTGGCGATCTCCTCGACCATCCTCCCCGCAAGCGAGGAGGACTGGAACACCGAATACCTCGGCCCCATCGCCAGCGTGAAGGTGGTCGACAGTCTGGACGAGGCCATCGGCTGGGTCGCCGATCATTCGAGCGCGCACACCGATGCGATCATCACCGAAGACGCGGATGCCGCGCGGCGGTTTATGACCGCAATCGACAGCGCGGTGGTGATGCACAACGCCTCCACGCAATTCTCCGACGGCGGCGAATTCGGCATGGGCGCGGAAATCGGCATCGCCACGGGCAAGATGCACGCGCGCGGCCCGGTGGGGTTGGAACAATTGTGCAGCTTCAAATACCTGGTGCACGGATCCGGTCAGGTTCGTCCCTGATCTGCCACGATTTCGACCGTTCTGACCCTTTCAACACCTGATTGGTGCCCTTTGCCATGAATTCAGCCACTCTCGCCTCGCTTGCCGCCTATTTCGTCCTGATGCTCGGCATCGGGCTTTACGCCTGGAAGAAATCAACCGAGGATTCAGAAGGTTACTTGCTAGCCGGACGAAACCTCCCGCCAGCCGTGGCGGCGCTTTCTGCGGGGGCATCGGACATGTCGGGATGGCTGCTGCTGGGCCTTCCGGGCGCATTGTACCTCACCGGGCTTTCGGCAGCATGGATCGGGATCGGGCTGTTCGTGGGCGCAGTCGTCAACTGGATCGTCGTCGCCCCGCGCCTGCGCGAACAGACCGAAAGCTACGGTAACGCGCTGACAATCCCGCAATTTCTCGCCAACCGCTTCCCCGATCAGGGCACCAATCTGAGAGTGATCAGCGCGATCGTCATCGTGGTGTTCTTCACGGTCTACACCGCCGCAGGATTGGTCGGCGGAGGAAAGCTGTTCGAAACCGCCTTTGCCGGTGTGCTGCCGAATACGGGCATGAGCGATTACATGCTCGGTATCGTGATTACCGCCGGCATCGTGCTTGCCTACACCATGATCGGCGGATTCCTGGCGGTAAGCCTGACCGACTTCGTGCAAGGTCTGATCATGATGATCGCGCTGATCATCATGCCCTTGGTGGTCATGTTTGGACCGGGAGGCACGGCGGGCGGATCGCTGGCGGAAGTGCCGGTGGACGGTTTTCTCAGTTTCACCGAAGGCTTGACCCTGCTCGGCTTCATCAGCGCGGTAACATGGGGGCTTGGCTATTTCGGCCAGCCGCACATCATCGTGCGTTTCATGGCGATCGATACCGTGAAGAAGGTCGCCCGTGCGCGCACATACGGCCTTTCCTGGATGGCAGTGTCGCTGCTTGGCGCAGTCGGAATGGGGCTTGCCGGACGCGCCTATGCCGAACGCAATGGTCTGGTGGTAGAGGACGCGGAGACGATCTTCATCGTGCTTGCCGAACTGCTGTTCCATCCGGCCGTAACCGGGTTCCTGTTCGCGGCATTGCTGGCCGCGATCATGAGCACGATTTCGTCGCAATTGCTGGTGTCCTCAAGCTCGCTGACAGAGGATTTCTACCGCCTGTTCCTGCGCAAGAACGCCAGTGAGCGGGAAGCGGTAAACGTCGGACGCGTCTGTGTTGCGCTGGTGGCGGTTGCCGCCATCATCATGGCAAGCGATCCCAATTCGCAGGTCCTCGGCCTTGTGGCCAACGCGTGGGCCGGTTTCGGCGCAGCCTTCGGCCCGCTGATCATTCTGGCGCTGACCTGGCGCGGGATGACCGGTGCAGGCGCGGTTGCCGGCCTTGTGACGGGCGCCGTGGTGGCTGGCGGCTGGATCGCAATGGGCTGGAATTCGAGCTTCATGGGCGGCGAAGGGCTGTATGAAATCGTGCCCGGCTTCATCGCCGCGTGGATCGCAATTGTTGTCGTCAGCAAGGCGACCGAGGGCAACAATCCGACGGCTCAACCCGCGCAATGATTTCGGAAAATCCGTAACCATTCGGATGCGGCCCGCGAACTGCGCGTGGAAGGGATCGGCATTCCGCCGGTTTCCTTGCCCTATCGGAGCGCCCCATGACCCGCCTGTTCCTGATCATCGCCGCCATTGGCGCTCTTGTCGTCGGAGCAATGCAACTGAGCGCACAAGCCGGCCCAACAGGCTGGACGGCCTATGACGAAGTCGAATTCATGATGGCCCAGAAAAAGGGACGAACCATCGTGGTCGCGATCGACGGCGCGACAATATCGGCAGATCTGATGCAGGAGTGGTCGGAACACGGACTATCGGCAGATGTGCTTTATGTCCGGCTGGATCCGGCTAATCAGGCGCAGTTCCTTGCGGCACATTCCGTGGGACAGGCTCCGGCCCTGATTGCCTTCCAAGGCATGGAAGAAGTCGCCCGGGTTGAAGGGCAGATTGACCGCGACTGGATCGAAAAGGTCGCCTTGCACGCCCGCTGATCCCTCTACCCTTCCCTCGTCCCCCTGATTGCGTCATCATGGCATCTGGGGAAGAGGAGCAAGACGATGAGCAAGAATGACGCTCCGCGGGTGACGGGACTAGGCGGCGTATTCTACGTCGCTGGCGATCCGGAAGCGACCCGCGCATGGTACCGCGACAAGCTTGGCCTTGAAGGCGATTATGGGCCGCAACTGGCATGGTCTGACGAGCCAAGGCAGCATCCCTATTCGCTGATCAGCCACTTTCCCGACGATCAGTACATCCAGCCAGGCAAAGGCGGATTCATGATCAACCTGAGAGTGAACGATCTCGATGGCTTCGTCGAATTGCTCAAGTCTCGCGATGTCGAGGTTCTCGACACGGCAGACGAAGGTTACGGCAAATTCGCCTGGATCCTCGATCCCAACGGGGTGAAGATCGAGCTCTGGGAACAGGTTGCTGACGAACTACCCTGATCGCACCCTCGATAGGGCCCGACTGACATACGGGTAATCGCGTAGCTCGATATCAGGCAAGGATTTGCCGTGTCGATTACCGGTCCGTTAACCAATTCTCGGTACTAGTCCCTAATCATGACTGTCCGGATTTCTTTCAGGGCCTTTGCCACCACTATCGCCGCCCTCGCGCTGGCCGGGTGTGGTTCCGTCATACCCGCGAGCAGTGGACCAGCGCCTGCAACCGCAAGCGCAGGGTCAAGCGAGCGCACCCAATACACCCGCGCTCCGCAAGGACGCATCGCATCTGCCCCGCAGAGCTTCGCGGCAAGACCGGAAGACGCATCATGCCTCAGCGATCTCAGCGCAGCCGGAGCCCGGTTCAATCCGCTTCCCGACACCTATGCAGGGCCGGGCTGCAACAAGCTTGGCACAGTGCAATTGTCCGCACTTTCGGGCGACGACACACAATTCGGAATCAGCAATATCGGCCCGGTGCAATGCCGCGTCGCCAGCGCCTTCACCAATTGGGCGCGCTTCGGCGTTGACCGCGCCGCGCGCCAGATACTTGGCAGCCCGCTTGCCCGGATCGAGACGATGGGCAGCTACGCCTGCCGCAATGTCGCCGGATCAACACGGCGTTCAGCCCATGCCAGTGCCGAGGCGATCGACGTGTCCGGGTTTGTACTCGAAGATGGTCGCCGGATCACACTGACCGAAGACTGGAACGGCGGAACTGCTGCCGAACGAGAATTTCTGCGTGTTGTCCATCGCAGCGCTTGCAAGCGCTTTGGCACGGTGCTCGGCCCGGAATACAATCGCGCACACGAAGATCACTTCCATCTGGAAGGCACCGGCTCAAGCTTCTGCCGTTAGAGCGGTTTCCGCCCGGACGTATCGCGGCCCCAGCATCGGGGGCGATACCGGGGCCGCGTGGGCACCGAGAGGCTATCGTGTAAGGTGCCTCTCAGGAAAGGTGGGGATCGGCGCTGTGGCGAACATAGCCGCCTGAACGCGATCCGTCTGATTCACTGAACTTCGATCTTGGGCTCCAGCTTGGCCTCCAGCCGCAATCGAACGGCTTCGGCAGCATGGCGCGCGCCCAGCTTGTGCATCATGTTGGCTCGGTGAATTTCAACCGTGCGCGGGCTGATTTCCAGTTCCCGCGCTATGACCTTGTTGCTGCTGCCTTCCGAAAGCCATTCGAGCACTTCGCGTTCACGCTCGGAAAGGCTGGCAATCCGGTCTCGCGCTTCGATCATGCGACGGCGAGCCTCTCCGAACACCTCGGCTTCTTTTTCGATCCTGGTCAGGCACCGATCAAAGCGCTCCGCATCCAGTGGCAAAGGCAGGTAATCGAGCGCCCCGGCCTTGATCGCGGAGACGATCCGGTTTGGCGCAGGATCAGTATCCACCGCGATCACCGGCAACCAGATACCGAGCCGGCTCAGACGATCGAGGATCATCGAGATGCCGCCTTCTTCCGGCGTGTCGCGGGCAATAATGATACCTTCGCGTGGCGGATGGGCCCCGAGTTCGGAGAGGTCCCCGTAAACTTCGGAATGGTGGCCCAGATCAAACCCGACCCGCGCCAATTCGGCCCGGTGGCGGGAGTCTG
This sequence comes from Erythrobacter aurantius, assembly GCF_023823125.1. Taxonomy (NCBI): domain Bacteria; kingdom Pseudomonadati; phylum Pseudomonadota; class Alphaproteobacteria; order Sphingomonadales; family Erythrobacteraceae; genus Erythrobacter; species Erythrobacter aurantius. The sequence continues at coordinate 2,724,107 of NZ_CP090949.1, forward strand.
AATCGATGAAGTGGAGTTGGGCTTTGCGTGTCATGATTTCGGTGGTGACCGCTACCAACCGGTAAATCATCCAGCACTACACCCGATATGGAGCGATGCCCGATCAAAACACACGCAAAATATTCAAATCCCTAGTAAAAATACCTCCGAAACGAACCAGAAAATCCGTAAGTATTCCTCTCTAGGGATAGTGTCGGCGCCGGGCGCTTTACCGTTCTTCGAAACGATAATCCGGCAAGGAATAGAACGCCGAGCGCAAGGCATCACCCCAGGTCGAGGATATCTCGTTGAAGTAGGGATCGTCCTGCGTCACGCGGCGCTCGTGGGTCGGCGCAAAATCATCCTTGCCGATCACCAGCAGATCCAGCGGGAGACCCACCGAAAGGTTCGCCTTGAGCGTGGAATCGAACGAAACCATCAACAGCTTCACCGCGTCTTCAAAGCTCATCCCGCGATCGTAGCCGCGGATGATGATGGGACGGCCATACTTGGTCTCCCCGATCTGGAAGAACGGCGTGTCCCAGCTGGCTTCGATGAAATTGCCTTCGGGGTAGATCATGAACAAGCGCGGCTCCATGCCTGCGATCTGCCCGGCAAGGATGATCGAGGCGGTGAACCGGCCGCTGCCCTTGGTGCCATTGGCGGATTGGGCCTCGTCGATGGTCGCGCGCAGCAGGCGTCCGATCTCGGTCGCGACGGTGAACATCGTCTTGCCCTTGATCAGCGTGTTGTTCCGCTCATCGGGTTCCTTGGTGCGTTCTTCCAGCTTGCTGATGACGGCCTGCGTCGTGGCCAGATTGCCAGCAGTCATCACGGCAATCATCCTGTCGCCCGGCACCTGCCAGGAGAACATCTTGCGAAACACGGAAATGTTGTCGACGCCCGAATTGGTGCGGGTGTCGCTCATCAGGACCAGCCCCTTGTCGAGCACCATTCCAACGCAATAGGTCATTCGAGAATCTCCAGAAGATCGGTCGCGCAACTATACCGGGCCGACCAGCGCGGAAAGCACAATTGCTATTGGCTTTCCTGTTCCTGCTGCTGCTCCACCGCGACATCAACCGTCAACACCTGTTCGGTGCCGCCGAAGCTGATCCCGGTGACTGGCGCGGCATCGCGATAATCCCTGCCGGTCGCCACCCTGACATAGCGCGGATCGGGGCTGATCCCGTTCGAGATGTCGAACCCGACCCAGCCCAGCCCTTCGATATGCGCTTCGGCCCAGGCGTGGGTCGCTTCCTGCTCGATCCGGTCGTTCATCATCAGATAGCCGCTGACATAGCGCGCCGGTATCCCCGCAAGCCGTGCGGCCCCGATGAAGATATGCGCGTGGTCCTGACAAACACCATGCCCGCTCGCCGCCGCTTCTTCCGCCGTGGTGCCAACCTGCGTCTTGCCCGTTTCATAGGTAACGCCGTCGCGAATGCGGGCGGACAGGGCGTGAAGGTAATCCAGTAGCGCATCTTCGCTTGGCGCTGGCAACTCGCGCACGAGCGCCCGCAATTTCGGGCCGGGCTTGGTAAGCCTCGTCTGGCCGAGGAAGCTCCACAGCGGCAGATGGCCCGCGTGGCGGCCGATCACGCCCGCATTGTCCTGCGTCTCCACCATGCCGCTGCAGGTAACGGTCACCTCACTGGCCCCGGAATTGACCCCGATCAAGGTGACCGTGTTGTAATTCTGATCGTCATATTCGAGTTCGAGATGCGCGTTTTCATAGCGCATTTCCCAATTTAGGATTTTCTGACCCTGCGTTTCCTTGGGCGTAAGCCGCAGACGTTGCAGCGCGTGAACCACCGGGGTCGAAAAGGCGTAACGCGTGGTATGACGGATCGCGAGTTTCATTGGGTCCGCCTCATGCCAGAAACCGGTAATCTTCGCCGATGGCCTCGGCGATGGCGGAATTGCGCGCCATGAAGTCGATCAGGAATTCGTGCAGGCCCTGATCGAAAATCCGTTCGACGGTCAGATCGCTGATGTGCCTGTCCGCATCCTGCATCAACGCGTTGCACCTGCCTTCACTGCCGTGCATGCGAGCCAGCGCCGCGAGATTGTCCCGCAGCGCGCTGCGGCAAAAGGCGAGGCTGCGCGGGAAACGCTCGTCCAGCACCAGGAATTCGACGATGCCGCGTGCCTCGATCTGCCCCGCGTTGAGCCAACTGTATGCGCTTGCCCCGGCGACAGATCGCAGCACCTGATCCCATTGCCCGGTGTCGAGGCTGGACCCGACATAGGAAAGCGATGGCAACAGCAGGTAATATTTCATGTCGAGAATTCGTGCCGTGCTGTCACCGCGTTCGATGAAGGTCCCGGCGCGGGCGAAGTGATAGCCTTCGTTGCGGAGCATCGACCCGTCGAGCGCCCCATGCACCTGCGTGCCGGTGCGGCGCAGCCGCGTCACGACCTGCCCCAGCCCCGATTGCGTCACCGGACGCGCCAGCAGCTTGTCGAGCTTCATCCAGTTTTCGTTGACCGCTTCCCAGACCTGCGTCGAAATCTGGGTGCGCGCCAGCCGGGCATTGTTGCGCACGGCCGAAAACATCTCGCGCACATTGGCAGGGTTCGCCCGGTCGCGCAGGACGAAGTTCCAAACCGATTGCCCGTCGTAGGAATCGTGCACCGCTTCGTACTGGGTCTTGAGCCCCAGTGTGGAAATGACCGAGCGCCATTCCTCTTGCGCGGTCTCGACATCGCGGGTCAGCGCCATGCGCAACCCTGCATCGAGCAGACGCCCGGTGTTTTCCGCCCTTTCGAGATAGCGGAACATCCAGAACAATCCGTTGGCTGTCCGGCCTAGCATGGCGTGTGGCTCCCCATACTAGTCCTTCAGCACCCAGGTGTCCTTGGTGCCACCCCCTTGCGAGGAATTGACCACCAGCGACCCCTTCTTGAGCGCCACCCGCGTCAGCCCGCCGGGGGTGATGTCGATCCCCTCGGGCGAAACCAGCACGAACGGGCGCAAATCGACATGGCGCGGAGCCAGCCCGGCCCGCGTGTAGATCGGACAGGTCGACAGCGACAGCGTCGGCTGGGCGATGTAGTTCTGCGGGTTGGCCTCCAGCTTGGCGCGGAAGGCGCGGATTTCCTTTTTCGTCGCGGTCGGGCCGATCAGCATGCCGTATCCGCCCGAACCGTGCACTTCCTTCACCACCAATTCGTCAAGGTTGTCGAGCACATAGGCTAGGCTGTCCGGATCGGCGCAGCGCCATGTCTGGACATTGGGCAGCAGCGGCTTTTCGCCGGTGTAGAATTCGACGATCTCGGGCATGAAGGAATAGATCGCCTTGTCGTCGGAAACGCCCGTCCCCGGCGCGTTGGCGATGGTGATCCCGCCCGAACGGTAGACATCCATGATGCCCGGCACACCCAGCACGCTGTCCGGTTCGAACGTCAGCGGATCAAGGTAATCGTCGTCGACGCGGCGATAGAGCACATCGACCGGCTCGAACCCGCGCGTGGTGCGCATTTGCACGCGCCCGCCGACGACGCGCAGATCGCTGCCCTCGACCAGTTCGGCCCCCATCTGGTCAGCCAGAAAGGCGTGTTCGAAGTAGGCCGAATTGTAGATACCCGGCGTCAACACCGCGACATTGGGCTTGCGTCCGCCTGCCGCGTCGAACTTCGGCGGAGCGCAGGCAGCAAGGCTGCGGGCAAGGCGGCGCGGATAATTGGATACCTGCTCCACCGCGACCCGGCTGAACAGGTCGGGGAACATCGCCATCATCGTTTCGCGGTTTTCGAGCATGTAGGACACACCCGAAGGCGTGCGGGCGTTGTCTTCCAGCACGAAGAATTCGTCCGGGCCGGTGCGGACCAGATCGATGCCGACGATATGGGTGTAGATGCCGCCCGGCGGCGTCATTCCCACCATGTTGGGCAGCCATGCCGCATTGTCGCGCAGCAGACGTTCGGGCAGTCGCCCGGCGCGTACGATCTCCTGACGGTGATAGAGATCGTACAGGAAGGAGTTGAGTGCGCGCACACGCTGTTCGATCCCGCGCGTCAGTCTGCGCCATTCGGCCGCGGTGATGATGCGCGGCACCATGTCAAACGGGATCAGCCGTTCTTCCGCCTCATCCTCGCCATAGACGTTGAAGGTGATGCCGGTGCGGCGGAAACTTTCGTCGGCTTCGGAATTCTTGCGCTTGAGGTAGGCGGGTTCCTGTTCCTTGTACCAGGCGCAGTAATCGGCATAGGCCGGGCGCGTGTTGCCCGACGGATCGTGCATCTCGTCAAAATTGCCTGATTTTTCGATTGGCTCGCCCGCCATTGATCCCCGCTGTTTTCGCTGCACTTGCGAAGTGACACCATAACCAAGGGTTAGCGAAAGAAAAGGGCAGAAATTCGCCCGAAAAGCAGGGAATTCACCCGAGCTTCGGGCGGTCCAGCTCGTTCAGCACCGTCAGGATCGACTGCGGGGCATAGGTGAACCCCGAATGGGTGCAGCGCAGGGCTATCGCCCGGTCCCTTTCACCCGGCTTGCCCGCCGCGCTGCGAGGGCCGATCGCGCCGTCATTGGCGCTCCACAAGGCGATCGTTTCGACCGGAGGCTTTGCGGCCAGATCGGCTTCGATAGGAGGCGCATCGACGCTGTGCCCGGTGATGGCCTGATACACCCGCCAGACATTGTTCGCGCGCGGGCTTCCGGAAAAGGGCGATCCCATCGTGATCACCTTGGACACGCACACCGGGTGACGCTTGGCCAGTTCGCGCGCATAGAGCCCGCCGAGGCTCCAACCGACCAGCGCGACGGGCTCCTCATACCGTTCGACCACGTCAACCAGGCGCGCCTCAAGCCGCTCCATCGCCTCTGCGGCCACGCCCCAGTTGCGCCCGAGACCCCAGCGTTTGCAGCGGTGTCCGGCGGCTTCGAGTTGCTGAGCCATATAGCGCATCCGGTTGGGGCCATGACCGAAACCGGGCAGCAGGATGATCGTCTGCGGGTTCTGCGCCTGCGGAATGTCGATCTTGCGCACCAGCCTGCGCGCAGGCTCGATCAGCAGTTCCAGCTCCCCGGCAAGGCGCAGCAAGGTGGGCTTGCCCTGCTCTTCATCCGGATGGGCTTCAGAGGCGAGCGCGATGCGGCGCGCGATCTCGCTTTCAGCAAGAGCGGCTTTCGACTTTTCCCGGATTGTGTCGCGCAGGTCCATGACGCCCTCTTATGGCCCATTGCCCTGAATATCGGGTGAAGCCGCTGGCGGTGCAATGAAAAAGGGCGGGATCGGCCCAGCCGCCCCGCTCCCTTTGGCATCCGGTCTTATCAGCAATCAGCCTTCGCAGTCGCCAATGCGCTCCTGAAGCATGCTCATTTCGATATTGGCATTGCCCATTCCGGCAATATTGCCGTTGGTCACGACATTGATCTGGGATTTGGTAGGGCTGACGTTGCCATTCATGGTCATCCGCATCTCGCCGCCTTCGGCCGGGCTGCACGACATCGCCATTTCGATCTTGCCGCCATCAAGGTTGAACTGCTCGATCTTGCAGCTTTCATCCTGCCCCTCGGTCAGCGACTCCTCGAAGCCTTTTTCGGCTTCTTCGGGGGTCAGGCAGTATTCGAAGGTGTTGTTCATCATCGACCCCATCATCTCCATCATCTGAGGAGGAGCGCCCGGAATATCGGCTTTGGAAAGGGTCATGGTAACTTTGTAATTGCCCGGATCGGGACGCAGGTTCGCGCCGTCACGGGCCATTTCGTCGCGCATTTCATCGGCAGAGATGGTGCCATCTCCATCGGCGTCGGCGGTTCCGTTGTCACCACACGCGGCGAGCGCGATGGCCGAACCGAGCGCCAGAAGCGCGAAGCGCGCTGAATATTTCATTGAAAACCCTCCCTCATTGCACAAAGCCTGACGGTAGAGCCGGGATCGGTGCTTCACAAGCCGCAACTTGCCGACCATATCCGCAGTCATGGCAGAACTGGTGATCAGACGCGGATTGGACGAACCCGAAACAGGGGAGGATTTCACCCCGCACCGCCCAGTGCGCCCCGAAAAATCGATGCCGGGCAAGAAATTCAAGCTGGTGTCGGACTATGAACCCGCCGGTGACCAGCCGACCGCGATTGCCGAACTGGTGCAGGGTGCGCGCGATGGCGAGCAGACACAGGTGCTGCTGGGCGTTACCGGTTCGGGCAAGACCTTCACCATGGCCAGCGTCATCCAGGAATTGCAGCGCCCGGCGCTGATCCTTGCGCCCAACAAGATCCTCGCCGCGCAGCTTTATGGCGAGATGAAGAGCTTCTTTCCAGAAAACGCGGTCGAGTATTTCGTCAGCTACTACGACTATTACCAGCCCGAAGCCTACGTGCCGCGCTCAGACACCTATATCGAGAAGGAGTCGAGCGTGAACGAGGCGATTGACCGGATGCGCCATTCGGCCACCCGCGCGCTGCTTGAACGCGATGACGTCATCATCGTCGCCTCGGTTTCGTGCCTTTACGGTATCGGCTCGGTCGAAACCTATTCGGCGATGGTGTTCGACATCAAGAAGGACGAGGTCGTCGACCAGCGCGAACTGATCCGCAAGCTCGTCGCGCTGCAATACAAGCGCAACGATGCCGCGTTCGCGCGCGGATGTTTCCGGGTGCGCGGAGACAATCTGGAACTGTTTCCCAGCCACTATGAAGACATGGCATGGCGCATCAGCTTCTTTGGCGACGAGATTGAAGAGATTGCCGAATTCGATCCGCTGACTGGCAAGACCGGGGCCAAGCTGGACAAGGTGCGGGTCTATGCAAATTCGCACTATGTCACCCCCGGCCCGACGATGAAACAGGCGAGCGAGGCGATCAAATTCGAAATGGCCGAACGGCTCAAGGAACTGGAGGCAGAGGGCAAGCTGCTTGAACACCAGCGATTGGAACAGCGCACCCACTTCGACCTCGAGATGATCGCGGCCACCGGCAGCTGCAACGGGATCGAGAATTATTCGCGCTTTCTCACCGGACGTCTACCTGGTGAACCGCCGCCGACCCTGTTCGAATACCTGCCCGAAAACGCGCTGCTGTTCGTCGATGAAAGCCACCAGACGGTGCCGCAGATCGGGGCGATGGCGCGCGGGGACCATCGCCGCAAGCTGACGCTGGCCGAATACGGTTTCCGACTGCCGTCCTGCATCGACAACCGCCCGCTGCGGTTCAACGAATGGGACGCGATGCGCCCGCAGACATTCTGCGTCTCGGCGACTCCAGGAAACTGGGAAATGGAACAGACCGGCGGCGTCTTTGCCGAACAGGTCATTCGCCCGACCGGCCTGATCGATCCGCCGGTCGAAATCCGCCCGGTCGAAGATCAGGTTCAGGATTGCATCGAGGAATGCAAGGCGACCGCGAAGAAGGGGTATCGCACACTTGTCACCACGCTGACCAAGCGCATGGCCGAAGACCTGACCGAATTCATGCACGAGGCGGGTGTCCGGGTGCGCTACATGCACTCCGATGTCGAGACGCTGGAACGCATCGAATTGATCCGCGATCTGCGCATGGGTGTTTATGACGTGCTGGTGGGGATCAACCTGCTGCGCGAAGGGCTCGACATCCCCGAATGCGGTCTTGTCTGCATTCTCGACGCGGACAAGGAAGGCTTCCTGCGTTCCGAAACATCACTGGTGCAGACCATCGGGCGCGCGGCGCGCAACGTTGACGGGCGCGTGATCCTTTATGCCGATCGCATCACCGGCAGCATGGAACGCGCCATGGCCGAAACCGACCGTCGCCGCGCCAAGCAGCAGGCCTATAACGAAGAGCACGGCATCACCCCGCAGACCATCAAGCGCAACATCCACGATATCGTCGCGCATTCCGCCGCACAGGACGGTGTGACGGTGGAGATCGAGGAAGGGGTCAACAACCTCGTCGGCCACAATCTGCGCAGCTACATCGAAGACCTCGAAAAGCGGATGCGTGAAGCGGCGGCGAACCTCGAATTCGAGGAAGCCGGACGCTTGCGCGACGAAATCCGGCGGCTGGAGAACGACGAACTGGGATTACCCGACGGCGCGAAGAAGGCCACGATCGTCGGACGCAGCAACGAAGGCAAGCCGGGCACGCGCAAGACGCGGTACGGAAAGACCCGATACAAGAAGATGGGCGGGAAACCTTGAGCTGGATTCATCGCATTCCGGGCATCGGCGATCTGATCGATCTGGGCCAAGACATTGCCTATGAATTGCGTCGCCGCAAGCTCGACAAGCAGGACGAAAAGACCCCGATCCTGTTCGAAGACGAGGTTCTGGGAACCTTCAAATTCTGGCGGGAAGCGGGCAGTTTCGAGACGCGCCGTATCTGGGGCAATGCTGAAGTAGCGGTCTCCCTGAACGGGGGCTGGGGCGAGCGCACAGACTACACCGAAGAGGTCGCCGCGGTGGCGTTGGGGGCGCGTATATTCTGGGCCGACCAGCCGGGCTGGCAAACGCGGATCGAAGAATGCATCCGCCGCGACCTGTTCGAGCTGGCGCAGGAATGGACGGCTGATGCGGAAGAAACGATCACGCCGGACGATCTGATCACGCGTATCAGAATTGACGGGATCGGCTTTGAACCGGGCGGGCACTTCTGCGTCTGGTACGATGGCGGCACCGCCTTCGGTGGCGGGCATGGAGTGACAGTCGTCGGGAATCTGGAAACCGGCCCGGAATATGCCGAAATGCACGGCTAGGAAGTTTGCGCCTTCCCCAACTCACCACGTGAAGGTGGGAGGGAAACCTTGACCGGATAGCGGGACTGGTGCCAATCCGCTTGCCATGAAAACACGCATTCTCGCCGCTTTGACGGCTTCGCTGCTTGCCACCACCCTACCCGCTCCGCTGATTGCCGAAGCGCATTCGGAAGGGGCCTCACCATCCGCGACGATCACCCCGCAAACCCGTTCACGCGAACTCGCGGGGACCTTTGGCGGAGTGCGCGTGCCTTACACCGCGACCATCGCCGAAACGATCCTGACCGGCGATGACGGCAAACAGGAAGCGGTGATCGTCACCACCTCTTACGTCAAAAGCCCGCGCGACACCTCGCGCCCGGTGTTCTTCATCTACAACGGCGGGCCGGGTTCGGGATCGGTGTGGTTGCAGATGGGTGCGTTCGGGCCGAAGCGGGTGGCGATCCCCAGCGATGCGCGCGACGATGGTGCGCCGCCCTATCCGTTGCTCGACAATCCCGACAGTCTGCTCGACGTAGCGGACCTTGTTTTCATCGATCCGCCGGGCACCGGCTTCAGCTATCTCACCAAGGGGACCGATCCGGGCAAATATTACGGGCTAAGGCAGGATGCCCGCGCCGTTGCCGAAGTGATCCGCCGCTGGATCAACGATAATGGCCGCTGGAACAGCCCCAAATACCTCGGCGGGGAAAGCTATGGCACCAGCCGCACCGCGATGGTCGTCGATGAACTGGAAGGCGGCACCTACAATGATGTCGGCCTCAACGGGTTGATCCTGATTTCGACCATCCTCGATTTCGCCGGGCGCGAGCCCACTCCGGGCAATGAGATGGCCTATATCGTCACCCTGCCCAACATGGCGGCAGCGGCATGGTATCACGGCAAGGTCGAAGCGCCATCGGTCGAAACCATCGCCGAAGAGGCGCGCCGTTTCGCCATCGGCCCGTTTGCGACCGCGCTGCTGAAAGGGCAGGACCTGCCCGCAGACGAGCGCGCAAGCGTGCGGCGCGAGCTGTCGCGCCTGACGGGGCTTTCGGAACAATATCTGGAACAGGCCAACCTGCGCGTCACCTCTCAACGGTTCTACAAGGAGCTGCTGCGTGATCGCGGGCTGACAATCGGGCGGCTCGATGCGCGCTACACCGGGGTCGATTACGACAACGCCGGGGAAACACCGGACAGCGACCCCAGCTTCTACGGCATTGATGCAGGCTACACCGCCGCGATCAACGAATGGGCGCGCGAGGGCCTCGGTTTCGAGACGGATCGCGAATACCAGTCAATCGGCAGCCTTGGCGCGTCATGGGACTGGTCTTTGGGCGGCAGGGGCCGCAACGCCTATCTCAACGTCGCGCCCTTCATCGGCCAGGCCATGCGCCAGAATTCGCAGCTTCGTGTGTTCAACGCGCAAGGGTGGTATGATTTCGCCACGCCGTTCTTCGGGGCCGAATATTCGCTCAACCGCTTTGGCATCCCGCAGGATCGGATCACCTACGAATATTATGACGCGGGCCATATGATGTATATCCGCGATGAAGACCGGGCAAAGCTGTCGCGCGATCTCAGGGCGTTTATCCGCGCCCGATGAGACACGCAGCAGCGATCGTCCTGCTTGGGGCGCTGGCCGGGTGCCAGCCCCCGCCAACCGACGCCGATCTGGCGCGCGGCATGGCGGAGGAGGAGGCCGTCACGGCATCCGAACCGATCGCCTCCCCCGATTTCGAAGGTGCCGTCTGGGCGCTTAGCCCCAATGTCGAAGGGCGCATCATCTATGGCATTCCGGGCGAAGCGGCGCAGGTAGCGCTTGAATGCGTCGATGCCGAAACCCAGTTGCCAAAGCTGGTGATCACCCGGCTTGCCCCTGCCGATGAAGGCGCAGGCGCGATGCTGGCGCTGGTGGGCAATGGCCATATCGGCCGCCTGCCTGTCGATGCGACGGACATGAACGGGCGCAGCGTGTGGCAGGGCACGCATCTGGCCGCGGACAGCCGCTGGGAACCGCTGGCCGGGCCGCGCAAGGTCACTCTGACGGTGCCGGGCGCAGGAATGGTGACATTGAACCCCAGCCTCGCCGCGTGGGATATGGTGGCGCGGTGCCGGGGCGATGATCCCCCGCCGCAGATCGAACTGCCCGAACCCGAAGCTTCAGCGACTGTCCCGTGATGCGCGTTCGGTGAGCATGTCGGGGGTGAGAACCTGCGGCAATTGCTCGCCTTCCTCACCCGGTTCATACCAAAGGTAAAGCGGCACGCCCGCCGCGCCCTGTTCATTCAGGAAGCCGGTGATTTCCTCGTCGCGCACAGTCCAGTCGCCAACCATCGCGATCACCCCTGCCTGTTCAAAGGCATCACGGGTCGCCTCGCGCTCGATCGCGACGCTTTCGTTGACCTTGCAGGTGACACACCAGTCGGCGGTGAACCACACGAACACCGGCTTGCCCGAAGCGCGCGCCTCGGCCAGCGCCTCGCGGCTGAAGCTGCGCGGGGATAGCAGGCTTTCGCTGGCCGACGCTCCGCCGCCCGCTTCGTAGCTGTAAGGCAGCGCAAAGGCGCCGAAGATCAGGAACGGCACGGCCACCAATCCGAATGCGGGCCACGCCATCTTGCCCGCTTTCTGCAAGCGACCAACCACGGCCAGCGCCAGCAGCACGCCGAACAGCATGACGAGCGCGAACAGCGCAAAGCCCTTGCCCCCAAGCTGCACCGTCAGCCAGATCAGCGCGAGCGTGGTCAGCCCCATCGGGATCGCCATGATCTTGCGGAACCGGTCCATCCACGCCCCCGGCTTGGGCAGCATCCGGCGCAGCGCGGGGACAAAGCCGATCAGAAGGAACGGCAGCGCCAGCCCCAGCCCCAGCATGGCAAACAGCATCAGGGCCAACGGCGTCGGCAGCAGCAAGGCCGCGCCCAACGCAGCCGCCATGAACGGCCCGGTGCACGGGGTCGCGGCGACCGCGGCCAGCAGCCCGGTCGCAAAGGCACCGCGCCCTGCGCCATTGCCGGTGTCGACGCTCGGCAATTCGAACAATCCGGCGAAATTGGCGGTGATGACGGCGGCCAGCACCAGCAGCGCGATCACCACCGATGGCTCCTGCAACTGGAACGCCCAGCCGACCTGTTCCCCGGCGGCACGCAGCGCCAGCATGATCCCGCCCAGCGCCACACAGGCGAGCACGACCCCGGCGGTGTAGGCCAATCCTTCGCTGCGCGCCCTTTGTTCGTCGGACGCCTCGCTGCCCCCGGCGCGGGCCAGCGACAGCGCCTTGAGGCTCAGGATCGGGAAGACACATGGCATGATGTTGAGGATCAGCCCGCCGATCAGCGCACCGAGGATCAGCGTCCACAGCGGCGGAGTTTCGAGGCCCACGGGTCCTGCGATCAACTCGCCGCCCGTGGGGACCGGGCCTGGCACCGCTTCGAACCGCACCCCGGTTTTCGCATCAAAGCCGAGGATGCCCGAAACCGCCTCCGCCTCGCCTGTGCCATATTGGTCAAGCGGCATTTCGACCACCAGAGCATCGCCGGTGCGGCGGAATGTCTGCGCGGCCGCATATTGGACAAGGCCCGTTTGCGAGACAAAGAGGTGCGGCTTGGCCAGCGCGACGCTTTCGGGCAACGGCACAGAAATCCGCAGCACGCCGCCCGAAGTCTCGAAGGTTCCGGTGGCATCCAGCAGCGGCGCAACCTCTGCCCGCCAGCGGGCAAAATCTCCGCCCTGTCCGGCAGACAGCACCGCGTCCTGCGGCACACAGATCTTGTCGGTGCAGGCGAGGTATTCGACATGACCCGCCACCTGCGGCAGTCCGTCGATCACCGCGTCATCAGGCACATTCACCGGGACCAGCACCGTATGCGGGCCCTTGTAGATGTGGTTCATGATCGCGCTGTTGGGCAATTGCTGCACCAGCGTTTCAGGCACTGGGTAAAGCGGCTCGCCCATCTCCCAGCCTTCGGGCATGTCAAGCTGCAGTTGCATCCCCTGCCCCGCATCACCGGGGTTGGACCAGTATCCGTGCCATTCCTCACTCGAAGGGAGGAACCGCAGCGCCAGCATCCATTCCTGTCCGGCGCGCGGCGCGCCATCGGCCAACAGTTCCACCGCGATATTGTCATCGCCATAGCGCGCCTCACGCGGGATGCCCGAATCCTGCGCCAAAGCTCCGCCTGCCAGCAAGGCAGCCAGAAGAACGGCGAATATCGCCCCCATTCTCGCGGGCCAGATTTCGCGCGATGCAATCCGGATTGCAGCGAAGTCCATTATCTGTGGCTTGCCTCTTTGCGTCAGGTCAACGTAGGAGCGGCACTAGCGGTGCATATGGCTTTCCGCAAAGTCTGGTTGAAGGGTTACCTTGGAAATTATGGCGCAAGCAGATTCAGAAACCCGCGATCTCCTGATCCTTGGCGGCGGCCTTGTCGGCATGGCGCTGGCACTCGCAGCGGCAAAACAGGGCATATCCAGCCATGTGATCGACCGCGCAGACCCTGCCGAACTGACCCGCGAAGGCTTTGACGATCGCGCCACCGCGATCTCCACCGCCAGCTGGCACCTGTTCACCAATATCGGCATCGCCGATTATCTTGAGCCCTTCGCTTGCGATATCTCCAGCATCGCGGTGACCGATCAGAACAAGCCGGGGCGGATCGACTTCACCCCGGAACCGCACGAGGGGACGCTGGGCCGGATGTTCCCCAACCGCCGCCTGCGCCTCGCCCTGTTCGAAGCGGCGGCGGAGGAGCCTCTGATCAACTGGGTTTCCAAGGCCGAGATCGTAGAACGGCAACGCAGCGAATTCGGCGTGGCGGCGGTGCTTCACGATGACCGCAAGCTGAAAGGCCGCCTGATGGTCGCCGCCGAAGGCCGACAGTCACCCACCCGTGACGAAGCCGGCATCACCATCGCCAAATGGGATTACAAACATCGCGCGGTGATCGCCGGGCTGACTCACTCCAAACCGCATGACAATGTCGCGTGGGAAATCTTCTATCCTGCAGGCCCCTTTGCCCTGCTGCCGATGAACGATGATCCCGACGGCACGCACCGCTGCTCGCTGGTGTGGACCGTGTCGGAAGAGGACGGAAAGGCCGTCACCAAGCTGGGCGACCGTGCGTTTCTGGCCGAGGTGCAGAAGCGCATGGGCGACATTCTGGGCGAGATCACCAGCGTCGGCCCGCGTTCAAGCTGGCCGCTGGGGTTCCACCACACCGCCAAGATCACCGCCGAACGGCTTGTGCTGATCGGGGATTCCGCGCACGGCCTGCACCCGATTGCCGGACAGGGGCTGAACCTTGGCCTGCGCGATGTCGGCGCTCTGGTCGAGGTGCTGGCCGATGGCGCAAGGCTCGGGCTGGATCCGGGCGATGCGCAATTGCTCAAAAGGTATGAAAACTGGCGCGGGCTCGACAGCTTCATGGTCGCACTGGCGACCGACGGGCTGACATGGCTGTTCGGCGTTCCCGGCAAGACCGCAAGCGCGGTGCGGCGCCTCGGCATGTCGGCGGTGCAACGCACGCCGATGCTCAAGACGTTCTTCATGGACGAAGCGCGCGGTATCTCCGGCGATCTGCCGGAACTGCTGAAAGCCTGATCTAGAAGCCTGATCTAGCCTTCGGGTTGTTCGACCGGGCTCGGTTGGCGAACGACATTGCCCGCGCCGTCGCGCAGCCCGCTCTGATCAAGCACAGCGGCGGTTTCGATCACTTCGAGCGCCTGCATCGCGTCGCGAAACCTTTCGGCATCGGCAATCCATGCGTCGGCCTTGTCCGCACCGGGCATCCCGCGAATTTCGTCGATCGCGTTCTGATAGCGTCCCTGCTCCAGCGCGATGCGCGCCCGTTCCAGCCGCCGTTCGGGCTGGGGTGATGGGGTGCTTTCGCGGCGGATGACGAAGAGTTCGCCCAGTTCCCGCTGCAATCGCGTCCAGCTCATGCCCTCGCGCCTTTGCACCAGATCTGGGCCGAGCCCATCGAGCCGCGCCGTCAGATTGTCGATCCGGATCGGCTCACGCGCGAAATTGATAATGGTGCTGACGGCATTGGGCCATTGATCGCCAAACCGCAGCCGCAATTGATCGGCGAGATATCCCAGTTCTGCCCCGCGTTCGACCGCGCGGCGCGTGGCGAAAGCGATCAGCAAGCCTTCTGCGCGGGCCGCATTGCCTGCTGCCGCCTGTGCCTGAAGATCGAGCCGCGCGAGCCGCTGCTCCGCCGCTGCAAGCCGCTGATCCAGACCGCCCTGTTGCTCTGCGACATTGCGAACCGCCTGCGCCGCGCCGTTTGCATCGCCGGTTTCCAGAGCGGCCACCGCTTCGGCCAGCGGGCTTGGTGAAGCGGTAACCCCCACACTTGGCGAAGCCGAAGGCTCTGTCACCAGCGGCACATCAGGCAATTCCGCCGCGCCGCTGCTGGAGACAAGCGGCGTCTCATCATCAGAGTTCAGATTGTAGTAGACCACATATCCCGCCAGCGCACCGCCCGCCAGGAACGAGGCCAGCGCAGCAATAAGGAAGCCCTTTGTAGAGCTCGGCTTCCTGCGGCTGCCATATTTCGATGCCATCAAAAATCCGTATCTTGTGCGACCCGCCCTGCAGGTTCGATCCCGTCTGCGTTGGTTTGGCCCGTTATAGGCACAGCTTTCTTACCATTTCCAGCAAAGCCCGATCATTCGGCGCAGGCGAGACGTGGATAGCGCGCCAGCCCTTACCCGCAGATGAAGCGACCCGGGGGCCGATCACCGCCAGTTCGATCCGGTCGCGCTGCAAGGCCAAGCGTCTGCTTTCACGGTCGAATTGCTCTGCCGCAGCCCCCGAATGAAGCAGCACGGTCAGCCCCAGATCATGCAATGGCCGCAGCGGTTCAGGCAGTTCCAGCGCTACATTTTCATATGCGATCACGGTGTGGATATGTACCCCGGCAGGGGGGAGAAGCGGCACGTGTTCTGCCCCGGCAATGCGCAGCAGCCGCGCAGGCGCGGGGATTGCGTCGAGCACTTTCTGCAATCCGCCGCTGCCCACCGCTGCAATCTCGAACCCCGCTTCGCGTGCGGCATCAGCGGTGGTTTCGCCGACTGCATAGACGGGTTTGTCCTTGAGCCGTTCCAGCGCCTCGCCCCCGTGGCGGATGGCGTTGGCGCTGCCGATCAACAGCGCATCGATCGCGCCGGGCTCGGGGCATTCCCAATCAAGCGGGCGTATCTCCGAAAGCGGATAGCCAATGGCGTTAAGGCCGATTTCCTGCGCTGCGGCGAGTGTGGCGGAAAGCCCCGGTTCCGGCCTTACAACCAGCACATATCCGTTCGCGCGGGGCAATATCACGCCCCGCCGAAATGCGGCCTGATCCCCGGCGTTGCGCGGGCCAGCAGGTCAGCCGCCAGCGCCCTTACCGGCGCGTGATCGAGCGGATCGAACAGGACTTCGCCCTCGACACGCTCGGAACCGTCAGGGCTGAACAGCGCGGCGCGCATCGCCAGCCCTTCCCCTCCCGGCTGGCACAGCACCGCAACCGGCGAATGGCAGGTGCCGCCAAGCTGGGCGAGCAGCGCGCGCTCCGCTTCAAGCTCGCAACGCGTGCCGTGATCGTCGATCGCCGCAAGCGCGGCCTTGGTCGCTTCATCATCGGCGCGGCATTCGATCGCGATTACGCCTTGCGCGGCAGCGGGTATCCATTCGTCCACTGCAAGCGGAGAACCGACTTCGCTCTGCCCCAGCCGCTCCAGCCCCGCAGCGGCGAGGAAAGTCACATCGGCTTCCCCTGCCTCAAGCTTGGCCAGACGGGTCGCGACATTGCCGCGGAACATCACGACGCGGCAGTCAGGGCGCAGATTGAGCAATTGCGATGCCCGCCGCGGAGCAGAGGTGCCGACCACCGCGCCTTGCGGAATATCGGCAATGCTCGCCGCGCCGACCAGCGCATCGCGCCGGTCCGCGCGCGGCAGAAACGCGGCAAAGCAGAATTCCGGCGGGCGGATCGTCTCGACATCCTTGGCCGAATGCACGGCGACATCGATCAGGCCATCACCAAGCCACTGGTCCAGTTCCTTGGTCCACAGCGCCTTGCCACCGATTTCCGCGAGCGGGCGGTCGAGCACTTTGTCCCCGCTGGCAAGGACAGGCACGAGCTCCACCTCATCCTCGGCCCAGCCGTGGGCAGCGCAAAGCCGTTGGCGGGTTTCGATGGCCTGCGCCATCGCAAGCGGGGAATTGCGCGTTCCAAGGCGGATGCGGATGTCGGAATTGGGCGTGTTATTCATGGCTAAGCTTGCCCTAGCCCCCACAGCGACTAGATGGAAGCGCGATGGGACCGGTATCGCACAAGTCTGACGCAGCAATCGTACTGGGAATTGAATCCAGCTGCGATGAAACCGCAGTGGCGCTTGTGACAGCGGATCGGCGCATTCTGGCACAGCGTATCGCGAGCCAGGAAGCCGAACATGCGCCATATGGCGGGGTCGTCCCCGAAATTGCCGCGCGCGCCCATGCGCAGCGGCTTGCCCCGATGCTCGAAGCGGTGATGGACGATGCCGGGCTGACGCTGGGGCAGGTTGACGCGATTGCCGCCACCGCCGGGCCGGGACTGATCGGCGGAGTGATGGTGGGACTCGTCAGCGGCAAGGCTCTGGCGATGGCGGCGGACAAGCCGCTGATCGCGGTCAACCATCTCGAAGGCCATGCCCTCTCGCCGCGACTGGCCGATCCTGCACTGGAATTTCCCTATCTCTTGCTGCTGGTTTCGGGCGGCCATTGCCAGATCCTCGGTGTCGAAGGTGTCGGGCAATACCGCCGCCTCGCCACGACGATCGACGATGCGCTGGGCGAAGCCTTCGACAAGACCGCGAAGATCCTTGGCCTTGGTTATCCCGGCGGCCCGGCGGTGGAGCGGCTGGCGCGCGAAGGCGATTCCAAAGCCGTGCCTTTGCCACGCCCGCTCAAAGGATCGAAGGAACCGCATTTCTCCTTTGCCGGCCTGAAAAGCGCGGTGCTGCGCGCCTATGAAAGCGGCGAACACAAACCCGCCGATATCGCCGCCAGTTTCCAGCAGGCGGCGATTGATTGCCTCATCGACCGGCTCAGACTGGCACTGGATCAGGCAGGGGCATTCCCCGCGCTGGTGGTGGCAGGCGGTGTCGCCGCCAACCAGAGCGTGCGCGGCGCGCTGGAGGAACTGGCGCAGGCGAACGCGATGCGCTTTGTCGCACCACCACTTGCGCTGTGCACAGACAATGCCGCAATGATCGCCTGGGCAGGCTGCGAAAGGCTGGCGCATGATGCTGACTTCGCAGGCGATCCGCTTGATCTGAAAGCGCGGCCGCGTTGGCCGCTTGATCCGGAAGCGGAAACGGTGCGCGGTGCGGGAGTGAAAGCATGAGCGGAACTGTCGGAGTGATCGGAGCGGGCGCATGGGGCACAGCGCTGGCGCAAATGCTCGCCAGCGACGGGGGCGGTGTCCTGATCTGGGCGTTCGAACCCGAAGTCGTCACCGCGATCAACTGCGATCACCGCAATCCGGCCTATCTGCCGTCCGCCGAACTTTCGCCCGCCATCCGGGCAACCGGCGATCTGGGTGAGATGGCCGGGATCGACACAGTACTGGTCGTCACCCCGGCGCAGGTGCTGGGCAAGGTACTGGGCGGCCTGAGCCAGCCCCCACGCGATCTGGTGCTGTGTTCGAAAGGGATCGAAGCGGGATCGGGCCTTTTGATGAACGATGTCGCCCGCGCCGCCGCGCCGGGCAGCGCGATTGCGGTGCTTTCCGGCCCGACTTTCGCGCATGAAGTTGCCGCCGGGCTGCCCACCGCCGTAACCCTTGCCTGCGAGGGCGGGCGCGAACAGTGGGAGCGGCTTGCCCCGGTGATCGCACGGCCCGCTTTCCGGCCCTATTATTCCGACGATGTGACCGGCGCGGAAATCGGCGGTTCGATCAAGAACGTGCTGGCGATCGCCTGCGGCGTGGTTGACGGGCTGGGTCTTGGCCAGAATGCCCGAGCCGCGCTTATCGCGCGCGGCTATGCCGAGATGCTGCGCTTTGGCGAAGCGATGGGCGCTCAGGTCGAAACGCTCAGCGGATTGTGCGGCCTTGGCGATCTGGTGCTGACCTGCTCCTCCACCTCCAGCCGCAATTTCTCGCTCGGCAAAGCATTAGGCGAAGGCCGGAGCGCCGCCGAACTGATGGCAGACCGCACCACCGTGGCCGAAGGCGCGCACACCGCCCCGGTGCTCGCCGCGCTGGCGCACGAACGCGGGATCGCCATGCCGATCACCACCGCCGTCAACGCGATCCTGAACGGCGCCGCACCCAAGGCCATCGTCGCGCAACTGCTCGCCCGCCCGCTCACCGCCGAATTGCCCGGCGACCAGTCGGACATTTCCTGAGCGTGGCGACCCTGCCCCCAGACACTCCCCGCCCCGACAAGGGCGGAGACGACATGGCCACACTGGCCAAGGGCGGGCGCACCAACACGCTTGGCTTCATCCTGCGGCTGCTGGGGGGCATTCCGTTCCTGTTCGTCGGTTTCCGCCTTTACGGCGTCGACGAAATGGGCCGCTTTGCCATCGCTTTCGTGGTGGTCGAAATCGTCGCGCTGATCTGCGCGCTGGGCGAGAAGCGCGGGCTGGCCCAGCGGCTGACCGAAGGGGCCGAGGACAAGGAAGACACGCCCACCAATCTGGTGTTCGACGGCATGCTCGCATCGCTCGCGGTTTCGGCGCTGATCTGCCCGTTGCTGCTCCTGGCGTTTCCGTGGATCATCTTTCCCAACGGCACAAACAGCGATTTCGACATGTGGATGATTGCGGCCATTCCCGCTTTCGCGCTGACCGAGATCCTGCTCGCCGCTCAAGCCTATAAGCATGACATTGCCACCACGGTGCGCGCCCGCGCGCTGGTCGAGCCGTGGACCAAGTCGATCCTGGTGATCGCGTTGTTCTTTGTCCCCGCGCTATCAGACGGAGGCATCGCGCTGGCGTTTGTCGGGGCGATCTATGCCGCGCTTTTCACCGCCTTGTGGTCGTTCCTCAAGACCTATGGCTTGCCCAAGGGGTGGCGCCCGCGTCCGGCCTATCTGATCAAGCTGACTAGCCGCGCGCTGCCGCTGGTGGGCGCGGATGTGATCGAGCGCGGGACGCGGCTGCTCGACGTGTTCCTGCTCGGCCAGCTCACCTCGGCGAACGCTGTCGGCATTTACTGGTTCGCCAAGGAGGTCGTGAGCCTGCCGCAAAAGCTCAAATCCTCGTTCGAGCCGATCCTTGCGCCGGTGATCACCAAGAACCTCAAAATCGGCAATATGGACGCGATTGCGGCGCAGGTGCGGCAGGTGGGTTTCTGGATCATCGCGCTTCAGGTCGGAATTGCATTGATGCTGGCGATACCGGGCGAGGCGGTGATGGGACTTGCCGGACCGGCGATTGTCGGAGGCACAGGTGCTCTGGCGATCCTGCTGGCGGCAGAGGTGATCGCATCGATGGCGGTCGTGTCCGAAAGCGTGCTGGTCTATATCGCGCGCAAGCGGAACCTTGCGATTTCGGTGGGCGTCATCACCCTCCAAGGGGCATTGACGGTGGCGTTCATCCTGTTGGCCCAGCATCTGGGATACAATGAAGGCTTTCAGGCAGCAGGCGCGGCGGGCGCGCTGTTCGTGGCGCTGGCCGTATCCAGTCTGGTCAAGGCGCTGGTGCTGAAGACCTTGCTGAAAGCGCCCGTATCCAACTGGCGCTGGGCGCTGGTCTATGCCGCTGCCCCGGCTGTTGTGGTGGGCTTCGTCTTTACCGAATTCACCCCCGAATGGGTCGAACTGGCCATCGGCGGTCCGGCGATCCTGTTCGTCTATATGTGGGTCATCTGGAAACGCGGCTTCACCGAGGCGGACAAGGTGCTGTTCCGCAAGAACGCCAATCTGCCCGAAGAAATTCTCGAAGCCGCAGAAAGCACCGCCAAGCCGCGCTGAACCCACGTATTTCCGGGCTTTTCGGGGGGCTTGGCATCCCAGATTACGCAACCCTAACAGCACGTTCAGTCGCGATTAACGCGCCGAGTCGCCCTTTTGCTGCGGGTAAATCACGGGGACTGGATATGCGGCAATTGAAGCGTGCTCACCTGAAAATTTCGGGCGTATTCGTATTGGGTCTGATCATTGCCGGCTGCACGCCACAGGGCGACATGGCCAGCACCGGCAGCGCGCCGGGCAAGACTTCCGAAGCGCTTCCGCCTCCACCGCCGCCTCCCCCTCCGCCTCCCCCGCCGCCACCGGCAGCGGATGCGAGCACCGTCGTGGTGACGGGATCGCGGGTTCAATCATCCCCCGCGCCCGGACGGCGCAACCGAACCGGCGCGGTGCGCGGGAATGCCGAGCTTGCAATGGCTCCCCCGCCACCGGCCTATATCGTTCCGCCCGTCGTCGTCCCGACCGATCCGGGCCGCGAGCAATATGCGGGTGAGGAAGTCTCCCCCGTCAAACTCGTCGCCAATGAGCCTGTCAGCACTTTCAGCGTCGATGTCGACACCGGCGCCTATGCCAACACCCGCCGTTTCCTGACGCAGGGCCAGATACCGCCACAGGCCGCCGTGCGGACCGAGGAGATGATCAACTATTTCCGCTATGATTACGACCGTCCGCAAAGCCGCGAGGTGCCGTTCAGCGTCACCACCGATGTCGCGAAAACGCCGTGGAACCCGGACACCTATCTGATGCGCATCGGCCTGCGCGGTTATGATATCGACAGCGAGGAACGCCCGCCGGCAAACCTCGTGTTCCTGATGGATGTGTCAGGATCGATGAATTCACCCGACAAGCTGCCGCTGGTGAAGACCGCGCTTTCCGGCCTTGCGGGTGAGCTTGGCCCGCAGGATCGCGTTTCGATCGTGGTCTATGCCGGGGCAGCGGGCCTTGTGCTCGAACCCACCAATGACGTGCGCAAGATCCGCACCGCGCTGGAATCGCTTTCCGCCGGGGGATCGACCGCCGGGGGCGCAGGCCTGCAACTGGCCTACAACATTGCCGAGGACAATTTCATCAAGGGCGGGGTCAACCGCGTCATCCTTGCCACCGATGGCGATTTCAACGTCGGCGTGTCGGACAACAAATCGCTGATCGAAATGATCGAAGGCTATCGCGATCGCGACATCACGCTGACCACGCTCGGCTTTGGCCAGGGCAATTACAACGAGGCGATGATGGAGCAGATCGCCAACAAGGGTAACGGCAATTACGCCTATATCGACAGCGCGCTCGAAGCGAAAAAGGTGCTGGGCGATGAAATGTCCTCCACCCTGTTCACCATTGCCAAGGACGTGAAGATCCAGGTCGAATTCAATCCGGCGGTGATCAGCCAGTACCGGCTTGTCGGTTATGAGAACCGCGCCTTACGCGAAGAGGATTTCGACAATGATCAGGTTGATGCGGGCGATATCGGCGCCGGACATCAGGTCACCGCGATTTACGAAGTCGTGCCGGCCGGAACGAAGGGCTGGATCGCCCCGCGCCGGTATGAAGACCAGCCTTCAAGTGAGGCGCTGCGCCGCATGGCGGAAGCCGCGCATATCAAGCTGCGCTTCAAGCTGCCCGACAGCGACACTTCGGAACTAATCGACACGGTTGTGATGAGCGACGCCTTGCTCAACGCGCGCGCGCCGTCTGGCGACTTTGCCTTTGCCGCGGCGGTCGCGGCATTCGGACAGGTTCTGCGCGGCGACGAGCTGATGATGGGCTTCACCCATGACGATATCGGCGCGCTGGCCGGACGGCAGAACAATTTCTGGCGGCAGGAATTCCTCGAGTTGAACCAGCTGGCTGCCGGAATGCGGGGCGGCGGCTGACACCCCATGCAGAGGGCGCTTTTGCGCCTTGCTCCGCTGCTGCTAAAGGGCGGGCTCGTCAGTGATTCACGCATGAGGAGCCACCATGTCGCCCCAGACCGCCCAAGCCGCATTTCTGATCGCCCTCGGGGTCGTTTTCCTCGCCGTCGCGATCTGGATGTTCATGCGCGCCAATCGCCGCACCAAGGTGATCCGCGATGAAGGCGCGGCGAAAGACGTGCTTGAAGAAGGCGCAAGCCCCGCCGCCCGCAACCAGGCCTTGATCGACGCCCCGGCGGCGGTGGCGCGTGATGTCGGGCAGACTTCGGCCAATGCCAATTCCGATGCGATTGCCGCAGCCACCGCCAGCGCCGATGCCGAAGCGGGCGCCGCTGTCACCCCGACGACTGTGCCGGCCTCTGCCCCCGCGCCTGCACCTGCACCTGCACCTGCACCTGCACCGAAAGGCGAGGCGGACGATCTCAAGAAGATCAAGGGCGTGGGGCCAAAGCTTGTCACCATGCTCAAGGAGCAGGGTATCACCACCTATGCCCAGATTGCCGCGTGGAGCGATGCCGATGTTGCCCGGATCGACGAGGGACTGGGCCGGTTCAAGGGCCGGATCGAGCGCGATCAATGGGTTGAACAGGCGAAGCTGCTGGCCGCAGGTGACGAAGCCGGCTTTACCGAGAAGTTCGGCCGCGACGGTTGATCATTTTGCAACGCCTGAGGAACCATTCCGTCAGGCCAGCGTTACACCCCTGACCGTGTGGTAAAAACGCGGCATGTTCAGGGAGAGTGACATGAGCCAGAAAATTCTGGTGGCCGAAGACGAAATGATCGTCGCCTTCGACCTGTGCGATACGATGGAGGAAGCCGGGTTCGAAGTCGAAGGGCCGCACGCGGGGATTTCCTCGGCCATGCTCGCCTTCCAGAAGGAAAAGCCCGATCTCGCCATCCTCGATATCGACCTGTGCGACGGCAATGTCTTCGCGCTGGCGCGGGTGCTGGACGAAGAGCAGGTGCCGATCATCTTCCATTCGGGCCGCTATTCCAGCAAGCAGGTGAAAGCGCACTTCCCCTCTGCGCGGACGCTCCAGAAACCCTGCCCGCCATCGGCAGTGATCGCCGCAGTCAAGGAAGCGCTGCAGGAATGCGCCGCCTTGGCGGACTGATCGTTCAAGGAACTTTTCCCCAAAGGGGCGTTGAAATCCTCTTCCTGTTCGGGCCACAATCCGTGGCGAACAAACAGGAAGGAATTCACCATGAAGAAACGGATCGCAGCCGCGTGTCTTGCTGCCGCAGCCACGCTGACACTCGCCAGTCCTGCGCAGGCGCGCGAGGGATACCTTGCCGAAGTGTTCGTCTTCGCCGGAAATTTCTGTCCGCGTGGCTCTTTGCCCGCCGATGGCCGACTGCTTTCGATCAGCCAGAACACGGCCCTGTTTTCGCTTCTCGGCACGATGTATGGCGGCGACGGGCGCACCACTTTCGCTTTACCCAAGCTTGACGGAATGGACGACAAGGACGGCCGCCCAGTCCGTTTCTGCATTGTCACGCAGGGGATTTATCCCTCGCGCAGTTGATGCCTCACAAACACGTGCGAAGGCCTCTTGCGAAGGATACGCGCACCTGCGAAAGCTGACTGAACAGAAAGTTTCAGGAGTAACCAGTGCACGCCCCCTCGTCACCCGACCTTGCGACCGCCGGAATCGTCCCGTTCAACTGGGAAGATCCGTTCGATCTCGAAAGCCAGCTGACCGAGGATGAGCGGATGATCCGCGATGCGGCGCACGGCTTTGCGCAAAGCGAGCTGCAACCGCGCGTGATCGAGGCGTTCCGCAACGAGGTTTCCGCCCCCGAACTGTTCCCGCTGATGGGTCAGGCGGGGCTACTCGGCGCGACCATCCCTGAGGAATTCGGCGGCGCCGGCGCCAGCTATGTCGCCTATGGCCTGATCGCCCGCGAGATCGAGCGGGTGGACAGCGGATACCGTTCGATGGCGAGCGTGCAGTCGAGCCTCGTGATGCATCCGATCTATGCCTATGGATCGGAGGAACAGCGCCGCAAATACCTGCCCGGCCTCGCCAGCGGTGAACTGATCGGCTGTTTCGGCCTGACCGAACCCGATGCCGGCAGCGATCCTGCGGGGATGAAAACCTATGCCAAGAAGGACGGGGACGGTTACGTCATCTCCGGCAGCAAGACGTGGATTTCCAACTCCCCCTTTGCCGATGTCTTCGTGGTCTGGGCCAAGAGCGAGGAACACGGCGGCGGCATTCGCGGATTTATCCTTGAGAAGGGGATGAAGGGGCTGTCCGCGCCCAAGATCGAAGGCAAGATTTCGCTGCGCGCCTCCACCACCGGCATGATCATGATGGACGAGGTGAAGCTGCCCGCCGATGCCTTGCTGCCCAATGTGCAGGGGTTGAAAGGCCCGTTCGGCTGCCTCAACCGCGCGCGTTACGGCATCAGCTGGGGCGCGATGGGCGCGGCGGAATTCTGCATGCACGCCGCACGCCAATACGGTCTGGATCGCAAGCAGTTCGGCCGGCCGCTGGCGGGAACGCAGCTCTATCAGAAGAAACTCGCCGACATGCTCACCGATATTGCGCTGGGTCTACAGGCGTCTCTGCGCGTCGGGCGGCTGATGGACGAAGGGCGGTTTGCGCCCGACATGATCAGCGTGGTCAAGCGCAACAATGTCGGCAAGGCGCTGGATATCGCCCGCACGGCGCGCGACATGCACGGCGGCAACGGCATTTCCGAGGAATATCAGGTGATCCGCCACGCGGTGAACCTCGAAACGGTGAACACTTACGAAGGCACCCACGATGTTCACGCGCTGATCCTTGGCCGCGGCATCACCGGGATCGCGGCGTTCTGATGCGGCTTTTCGGATATTACCGGAGCTCGACCTCCTACCGCCTGCGCATCGCGCTGGAGCTGAAGGGGCTTGAGTACGAGAACGTCGGCGTCAACCTGCTCGAAGACGGGCAGAAAGACCCGGCCTTCACCAGCCGCAACCCTTTCGGATCGGTGCCCATGCTCGAAGCAGACGGGCGCGACCGGGCGCAATCGATGGCGCTGATCGAGTGGCTGGACGAAGCCTATCCCGAAAACCCGCTGCTGCCCGAAAGCATCGAAGACCGCTACACCGCGCGCGAGCTGACTTACGCGATCGCCACCGAACTCCACGCGCCGCTCAACCTGCCGGTGCTCAAATACCTCAAGAAGCCGCTGGGCCACCCGCAGAGCGTGATCGATCACTGGTATCGCCACTGGCTCAAGCGCACGCTCGATCCGGTGGAGGCGCGGCTCAAGCAGCTCGATGCAGGGCCGTTCCTGTTCGACAAGCCCGGCATTTTCGAATGCATCCTGATCCCGCAGGTCTACAATGCGCGCCGGTTCCATTACGATCTGACGCTGCACCCGCGCATCACGCGGATCGAGGCGAATTGCCTTGCCCTGCCCGCGTTCCAGCGCGCCCACCCCGATAAACAGAACGATTCCCCGGAGAGAAACCCATGAAGCTCGCAACGCTCAACGACGGCACCCGCGACGGCAGGCTGGTGGTGGTGTCGAAAGACCTCACCCGCTGCTGCGCCGCCGGATACATCGCGCCGACGATGCAGGCCGCGCTCGACAACTGGGCGCGGGTCGCGCCGGAACTCGAAGTGCTGGCCCGCGATGTCGAGCATGAGGCGGTGCCGTGCGAACGCTTCCACGAACGGCAGGCGCATTCGCCCCTGCCCCGCGCATACCAGTGGGCAGACGGCAGCGCCTATATCAACCACGTCGAACTGGTGCGAAAGGCGCGCGATGCCGAAGTGCCTGAAAGCTTCTACCACGATCCGCTGATGTATCAGGGCGGCAGCGACGGTTTCCTGCCCCCGCGCAGCCCGATCCCGCTGGGCGATGTCGCCTGGGGATGCGACATGGAAGGCGAGATCGCGGTGATCGTCGACGACGTGCCGATGGGCGTCAGCGTCGAAGATGCCGCCGATCACATCAAGCTGGTGATGCTGGTGAACGATGTGTCCCTGCGCGGTCTGATCCCTGGCGAACTGGCCAAGGGCTTCGGCTTTTTCCAGTCAAAGCCCGCCAGCGCCTTCTCCCCCGTCGCGGTCACGCCGGACGAACTGGGCGATGCGTGGAAGGATTCGCTCATCCATCTGCCGTTGATGGTGGATTACAATGGCGAACCCTTCGGCCGGGCCAATGTCGGCGTCGATGCGACATTCAACATGGCCCAACTGGTGGCCCACGCGGCCAAGACGCGCAGCCTGTGCGCGGGATCGATCATCGGATCAGGCACGATCAGCAACAAGGGCGCGGACGGCGGCCCGGGCAAGCCGGTGGCAGAAGGCGGGCTTGGCTATTCCTGCATCGCCGAAATCCGCATGATCGAAACGATCTATGACGGCGCGCCCAAGACACCCTTCATGCAGCCGGGTGACACGGTGAAGGTCGAAATGCGCGATGCCGATAACCATTCGATCTTCGGCAGCATCGAACAGACCGTGGTTGAGGCGTAACCGCTAAAGCGCGCGGCTCCAGAACTGCAACGGCTTGGGCGTCTCGGCGTCCTCGCCGTGATCACGCCACGCGAGATTGCAGATCAGCCCTTTGACCGGGCCATAGCCGCGCCCCCGCCAGAATGTGTCCAGCGGGCGATATCCCTGCGGCCTTGAAGGATGATCCTCTGGCCGGATGACTGCAGCGAACATGGCAGTTTTCAGGCCGCAAGCGCGGGCTGCGGCCTCGCGATGATCGAAGAAGGCATGGCCCAGCCCCTGGCCGCGATATTCGGGCAGAAGCACGCTTACACCGAAATAGCTGATCGCGGAAGTGTCGAACCCGGCGGCTGCGACGGGTTCCCTGATCTCGCCTGTTTGCGCCGCCATCGGTGACGCGGTGTACGCGCCGACAATCCGCCCTTCGTGGCGGGCGACCACCAGAACGGCGTCAGGCGCCGCAGCAAATTCGCTGAGGTATTCCTCCTCATACGCGAGATCGCCGTCATACAGATACGGCCACTCGGCAAAGACGCGCATACGCAGCTGCGCCAGAGCCGGGATGGCCGGAGCGATAGCCGCCCCGGTCAGTGCCTCGACGGTCAGATCGTCAGAAGCCAAGGCTTTCGGCCACCGCTTCGTTCACGATCTTGCCCTGATGCACATTCAGGCCGGGCTTCAGATGCGGATCGCGCTCGCACGCCTCGATCCCGTGGCGTGCCAGCGCAAGACCGAAGGGCAGCGTCGCATTGTTGAGCGCATAGCTGGAGGTATGCGGCACCGCGCCGGGCATGTTGGCGACGCAATAATGGATGATGTCGTCCACCAGATAGGTCGGCTCCTCATGCGTGGTCGGCTTTGACGTTTCAAAGCACCCGCCCTGATCGATCGCGACATCGACCAGCACCGCGCGAGGCTGCATCAGGCCCAGCATATCGCGCGTCACCAGCTTGGGTGCGCTCGCACCGGGGATGAGCACCGCGCCGACAACCACATCGGCATCGGTGATCGCGTTTTCGATCGTGCCTGCGTTGGAATAGCGGGTCGTGACGCGGCCCTGGAACATGTCGTCGAGCATACGGATGCGCGGCAGCGAACGGTCGAGAATTTCGACATTCGCGCCCAGCCCCGCCGCCATGCGCGCAGCCTGCGTGCCGACAACGCCGCCGCCGATGACGACGACCTTGGCCGGAAGCACGCCGGGAACGCCGCCCATGAGGATACCGCGCCCGCCGTTGTTCTTGTGGCTCGCCTGTGCGCTTGCCTCGATCGAGAGTCGCCCGGCGACCTCGCTCATCGGGGCAAGCAGCGGCAGGCCGCCATGCGCATCTGTGACGGTTTCATATGCCACCGCCGACACGCCGCTTTCCATCAGGCCGCGCGCCTGATCGGGATCGGGCGCGAGGTGGAGATAGGTGAACAGGATCTGCCCTTCGCGCAGTTGCACCCATTCGTTGGGCTGCGGCTCCTTCACCTTCACCACCATTTCGGCGCGGGCAAAGACTTCCTCTGCGCTGTCGACGATTTCGGCGCCCACGGCGCGATAATGATCGTCGGTCTTGGTGATGCCCAGCCCCGCACCGCTTTCGACGATGACCCGGTGGCCATTGGTGACGTATTCGCGCGCGGCTTCCGGGGTCAGGCCGACACGGTATTCGTGGTTCTTGATTTCCTTGGGCACACCGACGAGCATGATTCTCTCCTGGGGAATGAGGGTAGAAACGCGTTACGCCATGCGCAATAAAGTTTCAATTGCAACAAACAGGGTTGCGGAGCGGCTTCGCATTTGAGAGACACCCGCTTTCCTACAGGGGTCGGCCTGTGGCATTGGGAAACTGCCGGAAAGACCCCTAGAATTTTTTTAAATTAGGATAAGTGTCAACCGCCCCAAGAGCACATTTATTCTCTGTATATCAGTGCCTTGGTGGCGATCTGGACGCTTGACGCAGTGTCGGCTTTGTCAACTTCATTCGCAGCCGCAACAATTCGGAATAGTGCAAGGAGAACCCCCATGACCGCTTACCCCACAATCAAGATGCTGATCGGCGGCGAATGGGTCGAGAGCGGGGGCGAAGGCTCCATGCCGGTGATCAACCCGGCCAATGAACAGGAAGTGGGCCGCGCGCCCAAGGCTTCGAAAGAGCAACTTGACGCGGCGCTTGCCGCAGCGGGAGAGGCCTTCCCCAAATGGGCCGCCACCCCCGCGATCGAGCGGTTCCGCATCATCCACCGCGCCGCCATGCTGCTGCGCGAACGGGCCGAAGGCATCGCCCGCGTGATGACGCTGGAAATGGGCAAGCCGCATGCGCAGGCGCTGGGCGAAACCACCGGGGCTGCGGACCTGATCGAATTCCTTGCCGAGGAGGCCAAGCGTCAGGGTGGACGGCTTGTTCCGGTGCGCAGCCACAGCCTGCTCGAACAGCGGGTGACGCAGGAACCGATTGGCCCGGCAATGCTGTTCACGCCGTGGAATTTCCCGATCAACCTGCCCGCAAAGAAGCTGGCGGGGGCATTGTCGGCAGGCTGTTCCTGCGTGCTGAAGCCGGCTGAAACCACCCCGGCGACGGCGCAGATGCTGGTCGAATGTTTTGTCGAGGCGGGCGTTCCGGCTGGCGCGATCAACCTCGTCTATGGCGATCCGGCGATGATTTCCGAATATCTCATCGCCTCCCCCGTCACCCGTAAGGTCAGCTTCACCGGATCGACCGCGGTGGGTCGCCAACTTGGCCAGCTCGCGGCAAGGGATCTCAAGCGGTTCACCGCCGAGCTGGGCGGCCATGCGCCAGTGGTGATCGGCGAAAGCGCGGATTTCGAACGCACTGTCGCGGCCTGTGCCGCCACCAAGTTCCGCAACGCCGGGCAGGTTTGCGTCTCCCCCACCCGCTTTCTGGTTGCCCGCAGCATCTATGATCGCTTCGTGGCGGAATTCGCTGCCCGCACGCAGGCGATCAAAGTGGGCGACGCCAGCGTCGATGACAGCGTCGAGATGGGGCCGCTGGCCCACGCCGGACGCGTCGCCGCAATGCAGGATCTGATGGGTTCGCTGGGCGGAGAAAAAGGCGAAGTCGTCACCGGCGGACGGGCGATGAACGCGCCCAAGGGGTTCTTCTTTGAACCTACCGTCATCGCCAATCCTTCGGCCGACAGCCGCCTGATGACAGAGGAACCGTTCGGGCCGGTGGCCGGGATCGTGCCTTATGACGACATCGAGGACGCGGTGCGGATCGCCAATTCGCTGCGTTATGGCCTTGCCGCCTATGCCTTCACCTCGTCGCTCGATGAAAGCCACTATCTGGGCAACACGCTGAAGGCGGGGATGGTCGCAATCAACCACTTCGCCGTGGGTTCACCCGAAACGCCGTTTGGCGGCACGGGCGACAGCGGCTTCGGATCGGAAAGCGGGGTCGAAGGGTATCTCGGCTATACCGAGACGAAACTGGTCACGGTCGCCAAGGCGGCGCCGTGATCAGGGCAGTCGGTCAGGGGCGCCGATATTGGAGGCTGCCGCCTCGTTCGATCAACGAAGCGAAACGAGCTTCAGCAACTTGCTGGTGAAGCTGTCCTTGCGCGGCATGGGGCGGATTCGCCCGTAACGCGCACGGCGTGAATTCTCGTCACCAAAGCAGACAGTTCGGCCCATTGCATCTGGGCCCGACGATACAAAAGTCGGTCGTTCCATAGGTCGCGTCCCCGATTCGCGATTTGTTATGTGGTAAAACTAACACGCTTCCTGTGGAAAACTGAGTCGATATTTCATCAATCTGGCAAGAATTTTGGCCGAATTGCTTTCAAAAGTGCGCCTAAGCGGTCCGTTTAGCCCCGGCTGAGCGCACATCGGCAAGAGTCGGATAGCCATTGACGGCCATCAGCAGGTCAGCCTCCGCCAGTATGCAGCGCAAGACCCACGCCGCTCCCGCGGCCCCGCCGATAGCCAGACCATAGGTGTAGGGCCGGCCCACGCCCACGGCTGTCGCGCCCAGCGCCAGCGCCTTGACAGCGTCGGTGCCGGATCGGACGCCGCTGTCAAACAGCACCGGCTTGTCGCCGCTGGCCTTCACCACGTCTTCGAGCAGGTCGATGGTCGCGATCCCGCCATTGGCCTGCCTGCCGCCGTGATTGGAGCAATAGACCGCATCCGCCCCGCTATCGACGGCACGCCGCGCATCATCGGGGTGGCAGATGCCTTTCAACACGATCGGCAGATCGGTCACCGATTTGAACCACGCCATGTCATCCCAGGTCAGCACCTGGCCAAAGATCGCCGCGAACAGCATGATCGCCGCTTTCGGGTCTTCCTCCGGCGGCTTGTCCAGCATCGAGCGGAACACCGGATCGGAAAAGTAGTTCTGCATCACCTTGCCGCGCAGTTGCGGAAAGTTCGACGCATTGAGATCGCGCGGACGCCAGCCGGTCAGCGAGGTATCCAAGGTAACGACAATCGCCTTGGCGCCCGACGCTTCGGCCCGTTTGATCAGGCTTTCCGCCAGTTCGCGGTTGCGCGGGGTATAGAGCTGGAAGAATGCAGGTGTATCGCCGCATGCGTCGAACACCTGCTCCATCGGATCGTTCGACAAGGTCGAAACGCAGAACGGCACGCCCGTCATTGCCGATGCACGTGCGGCCGCCAAGTCGCCGTGGCGATCCTGCGTCGCTTCGCCATTGAGACCGATTGGCGCCATGAAAAGCGGTGTCGGCAGCTTCATACCGAACAAGTCGATCGACAGGTCGCGAGTCGAACAATCGACCATCATGCGCGGCACCATACCCCAGTGGTGAAACGCGCTGGCGTTGGTGTCCTGCGTGTGTTCGTCGCCGCATCCGCCCGCGACATAATTGGTCAGCATCGGGCCCAATGCCTCGTGCGCGCGTTGTTCGAGCGTTGCGAAATCGACCGGATAATCGGGCAATATGCCCTGCAATCCGGCGTTGTAGATTTCGTTCTGCATGCCGCCGAAATTGCTCATCGGTGCGGTCCTCTCCCTTGTTTTTCTCTTGTCGGCAAAAGAGCCGATAGCAGGATCGGCGGCAAGTCTTTTCGCGCCCTAGCGAGCGAGCTTCTGGAGCGTCGGGCGCACTTTCAGGAACAGCAGGTAAAGCTTTTCAAGCACCGCGAGCACATGGCGATTGCGTGCTATCAGGCCGATCGTACGCAAGGGGGGAATCGCCCGCCACATCGCTGCAAAGGCCGCCGCTCCGGAAAGGACTTCGCCGTTCTCCTCGGCATGGAAGCGGGCAAGCAACTGGGCCTTGTCGATCGGACAGGACGGGTCGGCATCGCCCGCAACGTCCACAAAATCGATCGCACCGCGCCGGTCGAGCCGCTGCATCAACTCGATTTCGCGCCGACAGAGTGGGCAAGCACCGTCGTACCAGACTTTCAGGCGCGGCTGTGCGGAGGCTTCCATGCCAAGGCATGTGCGCATCAAGCGGCAGGTTTCAAGGGGGCCGGGAGCCCGAACGGAAAAGGGCGCACCCTGCGGCGCGCCCTTCCCATTTCCGTTCAATCGCGGACCGTCAGGGAGTGACAGACGCTTCGAGCGTGTCCGCCAGCAGTTCGACCTGCATGGTGCAGCCATTGGCGATCAGTGCCTGAGCCAGTTGGTCGGGCGCTTCGTATTCTTCGGTCAGCGTCACGAAGTTCACGCTGACGGAGGTGGTTTCCGCTTCACCATCCTCGGTCGCAGGCGACTGAGTGGAGATGGTGTAATTGGTACCGCCCATCAGCTGCATGCCTTCGGGATCGAGCGCGCGCACCGCTTCGCTTTCGACGAAGGGCACTTCGAGCGAGGCGTTGGTGGCAGGATCCATGATCGTATAGGTCTGCGCCCCGGTCGCATCCGGACGCCACAGCCGCACCGCGCTCATGTCATACAGGCACATGGTGCCCGATGCCGCGACATTGACGAACCAAAGGTTCGGGCTGCGCGCCACGCCTTCCCCGGCACCGCGAACGGCCCCGGTGCGCACGCTGCGCGCCTGCCGGCGGGTGAGGTTGGAGAAGCGTGCGCGAGTGCGGGTTGCCCCTTCGCCCACGGTGAAAGTGCCCGGCCCCTGCATGACCTTCGTACCGTCATCGGTCAGCACGGTGATGCGATCCCCTGCGCGCAGGGTGATGGTGGCGGAATCGGCGACTTGCCGTCCGACCGGGTAATCCCCTGCTGAAGGGCCGCTTGATTTAACCACCACGCCGGCCTGTGCGGCGGACGGGACAACGGCAAGCGCGGCGGCGGCCAGTGCCAGTCCTGCTGCGCGGGTCTTGAATTTATCCGAGAACATAAGCTCCCCCATCGTTCAAATTGCGAATGCGTGTCGCGTAATTACGTAGCGCCTTATCGTCAGGATGCCTAGCGATCAGCGCCTCCAATGATTGTACGGCTACGTCATGTTTGCTGTCGCTAAGCTGAGCGATTTCGGCCAGCGCCTTACGGTCTTCCTCGGGCAGATCGGGCCGTGGGTGGTAGATATCGACCGGTCTGGCCCGCCCGCGCAGCACGATGCGGCCCATTGGCACCCACCAGTCGGGGTTTGATTTTTCAATGAATTCCCGGCTGGCGGAGACATTGGAATCAAGCGGCTTGTTCGCCGCCTCCAGTCGCGCGGCGGTGTTCATGCTGTCGCCCAGTGCCGTGTACTGGATGCGCGTATCCCCGCCAAAATTTCCGACAACGGCTTCGCCAAAATGCAAACCGACGCGAGTTTTCCCGATCTTTGGCAGATTCGGGTCCATCTCGGCGACTTCGCGGCGGAAATCCTCACCCGCTTGCCACATCGCATAACCGGCCTTGGTCGCGCGTTCGGCATCGTCCGGACGAGCGATCGGCGCCCCCCAGAATGCCACCACCGCATCGCCCACGTATTTGTCGATCACTCCCCCATGATCGAGCACTACCTTGCTGAGCATTTCGAGATAGCGGTTGAGCAGCTTGGCGACCATTTCCGGCGGGATCGCGTGGCTCATCTTGGTGAAGCCTTCGAGATCGCTGAACAGCACGTAGATTTCGCGCTTTTCGCCGCCCAGCGAAAGCAGTTCGGGCTGATCGATGATCTGCTGCGCGATATCGCGCGGGATGTATTTGCCCAGCGCCCCTTGCGCAAAGCTTCGCTGCGCGGCCCCGGCCGAACGCGCGGCGGCGGTTACCGCGGTGAAGGCGATGATCCATCCCACCAGCCATCCCACCGCCGGAAGCCCGTAGGTATCGACATCGTTGAAATGCAGCCAGAACGGGATGCCCACGAACATCACCGCCAACAACAGCAACAGCGGCACCAGCTTGGGCGCGGGCCATTCGAGCAAGGCCGTCAGCGCGGCGGTCGCCACCACCAGCACGGCCATCATCCACAGCGCCCATTCGGGAACCTGCGGCAACACCTTACCGTCGAGCATCTGGGCGATGATTTCGCCATGGACGGAAAGCCCCGCAGGCTCAAAGCCGGTCCAAGGTGTGATAGAGGTTTCAACCCGGTCGTAATCGACAATGTCTCCGCCGATCAGGACGTATTTGCCTTCGATCTGCTGCGCCACGAATTCGGCCACAGCCGGATCGAGATCGAGGAATAGCTCGATCGAGATCGACTGGAACAGCGGCTCTTCGATATTGCCCTGATCCTGCCCTGCCCCGTCGTCCATCTCGTCCAGTCCGGCACGCAAGGCGCGGCGGTACACGATCGAACCTTCGTATCCTTCGAATGCTTCGACCGGCCCTCCGGCATCTTCCAGCATCGCGCGCCCCAGCAGCGGAGGCAGATCGGGTTCGATGGTGGGCCAGATGCGCGTCGCGCCAAACGAATTGTCGAGCCGGATGCTGGCCGGGCGCGAATTGGTGCCTTCGAGCGCGGCCATGAATTCTTCGAGAAAGACCTGCTGTTCGTAGACAATGTCGCTCGCATTGGTCTCCACGTTGGCATAGCCGACCGCAGTCGGGGTCTGCATGTTTCGCAAGGTCTCGATCAGCAGTTCGTCATCCTTTTGCGGCTGATCGAACAGGATATCGATCCCGATAGCCTTGGCTCCCATCTTGTCGAGATTGCCTAGTGCTTCGGCCAGCGCATCGCGCGGCAAGGGAGATCGCTGTTCAAGATTGATCAGCGCCTGATCGTCATAGACCACGAGGATGATGCGATCATCCTGCTCCACCATATCCGCCGCGAGGTAAGCGCGGGTGTCATACAGGGCGCGTTCCGCATCACTGGTGAGCGGGGTGGGTTCGTCGCTTCCGGGCAGCGTCCAGCTGAAGCGGGCGATGAACAGTGCCAGCACCAGCATGAGTACGGTGGCAAGAAGCTGTAGCTTGCCCGCCTCACGCACACTGCGCCAGCCACGGGCGAGCAATCCGCCCCGCTTAGCCTTGCCGCCAGATTCTTCTGTCATGGACTATCCCCCGTGGCGCGCACCAAAGCCGTTTAGCACTGGCGGCGCAAGCCGATAAGGAACCGAATTCCAGTATTCCGGAACACGGCCCCTGTCGGAGGTGGATTAGCGCGTGACCTTTACCGAACCGTCACCAACAACCGCGAAGGCCGACCAGTAAAACGGGTGCGAGGTTTGCGGATCGTCCATCAGTTCGAGCTGCGAACGCCGCAGCGCCTCTGCCGTCTCGCTGTCGGCGACATCGAACAGGCCGCCGATCAGGCGCTTGGTCGCGTCGAAATCGTCAGGGACCGGCCAGTGGCTGGCCAGCACCGTCCGCCCGCCCGCACCGACAAAGGCACGCACCAGACCATCCAGCGCGAAGTTGCCGCCCGAGGTGATCCCTGCTTCCAACGTCGCACCGACGGTGGCGCTGCCTGCGGTGTCGCAGGCCGAAAGGATCACGAGGTCTGCATCGATCCGCAGGCCGAAGATTTCGGCAAAGGTGAGCAGGCCGTCCGAATCCCCTTCCGGCTCAAACGAAGTCAGCAGCGCCGGGCGCGGCGGACATTCTGGCTGCGGCGCGGTGACGAGGCCGTGAGTCGCGAAGTGCAGGATGCGATAATCGCTCAGGTCTTCGCGCGACTTGATCGCCGTGTCGGTAAAGCCGGTTTTGGTCAGGACTGTGGTGGTCGCAGCCTGCCCCCCGCCAAGGCGTTGGGCGGCATCATACAGTTCGTCCGACTTGATCGGGTTCGACCAGATATTCTCCGACCACAGGCAGTTTTCACCCCCGGCCAGCGCCGAACGCGTGCCGTTGGAAACACCGGGCGTGTCGTTGATCGGGGTGTTCTCGCCCAGCCCCAGATAGGCCTTGCGCGCAGA
This sequence comes from Erythrobacter aurantius, assembly GCF_023823125.1. Lineage (NCBI taxonomy): Bacteria > Pseudomonadati > Pseudomonadota > Alphaproteobacteria > Sphingomonadales > Erythrobacteraceae > Erythrobacter > Erythrobacter aurantius. The sequence continues at coordinate 2,760,291 of NZ_CP090949.1, forward strand.
GCTGCGCGGCGCGGCACGGACATCGCGGAACGCCGTCGGTGCAACCGAGGTGCTGATCTGCGAGTTGCGTCCCAGCCAGGCGACACCGGTGAAGTTGTAATCATCACCTTCGGGCGTTTCGAGCTGGGCCTGATAACGCTCGACGCTTTCATCGTCGGTCACCAGCAGGTTGATCGGCAGCTTCAGCATCGCGCCATCAGGCTCGAAGACGATATGCTTGCGCCCTGGCAGACGATCAGCGACCGGCTCGAACAGGCGGAGGTAGAGATCGCGCGACGCTTCCATGTCGAAGGGGAAGGTCAGCACCTGCCCGCCTTCGGCGATGGCGATGCTTTCGCGGATCTTCAGCACCATTTCCTCAAGCTGTTCAGGAGTGGCGTCGATCTTGTAAGCCAGCGCGTCGTCATGCGCGATGTAGACCATGTAGGCCTCGTTATCGAGCGCGACCATTTTCACATAGGCTTCGTCGTTGCGCAGGATGCTCTGCATCCCTTCAAGATTGATCGCACCGCCTGACACTGCGCGGAAACGCGGATATTCGGCCAGCTTCTGAAGCACTTCGGCCTGCTGGCTCAGCAAACCGTCAAGCCGCTGCTGGCGCTCTGCCAGGATCACTTCGGCCTGCGGATTGACCGCGGCTTCGCCTTCGATCTGGACGATCGAGGCACGCATGCGCTGGATCGAACGGCCGATGTTGACGCTGCGGCGGAACAGCTGCGAGGCTTCGTCGCTGCCGCCCGACAATTCTCGGGCAAGCACGGCCTGCGTCTGCGCGAGACCGGGACGCAGCAGCAGCTGGCTGGCCGAGAAGATATCCGATGCAGCCGCGGCATTAGCGCCGTCTTCCAGCAGCAGGCCGAAATAGTTGGACATGTAGCTGCGCAGCGTGGGCGCAGGCCTGCCTTCCGCTTCGGCAACGATATCGCGATAGAGCGCGATCGCGTCGCTGCTGCGGCCCGTCCGCGAATAGAACGCGGCGAGTTGGGCCTGCGCACTGTAGAGCGCCGGGGATTCCGGATAGGCCCCGGCAAGCAGGCCAATGCCCTGCTTGTGCAGCGCCTCAGCCTCGGCATTCTGGCCGTTGTCTTCCGAGATTTCCGCCAGTTCGCCCAACACCTGGGCGCGCAGCCACACCATCGAAACAATCCGCCCACCGCGAACTTCCGCAAGGGTTTCATTGGCCCGCGCCAGTGTCACAGCCGCATCGCCGCTGTTGCCTAGCAGGCGTTGACCGGTGGCGCGCAGATAATCGGCCTGTCCGTCGAGCAGTTGCGCCCGCTCGAGCGGGGTCAGGCTGGAAGAAATCGAAGCGCTCGAGATCGCGTCGCTTTCAGCCGAAAGCCGCCGTGCCATTGCCGGACCGATCTTGAGCTCACGCAGAGCGCCTGTGTCGCCGAATTCGCTGCGCAGAGGCGTGTTGAGGATTTGCAGCGCCTGTGCCGGCTCGCCGCGGTTCAGTGCATCGATGGCTTCGTAATTGCGCTGAAGCCGGGCCAGCACGGGAGTTGCCGCCGCGCCTTCGCGGGTCTGGTTGAAACGTCGCTGCGCCTCGGCAAAATTGCCGATGTTCGATTGCAGCAGCCCTTCGTTGAGGCGTGCCTCGATCTCGCTGTTGCCGCTCAGCGTTGCCGCAGAGGCCGCGAAGAATTCCGCCGCTTCCGCGAATTCGCCGCTGTTGGCGCGGCGATAGGCTTCGACCAGCGCCTGATCGGCGGTGATCGATTCCGCCTGCTGCCGGATGAAGGCGAGCGAGTCGGTCGTCTGGGTCAGTGGGATGTCGACCGTGCCGGGCACGATCTGATCGGTCGCCAGCGAAGCGACGCCCAGTTCGAGCGCCGTACCATAGGCTGACAGGCCGGAAGCCGCATAGGTGCGGTTGCCAACTTCGCCTACCAGCAGCTCGGTGCGGATAATGCTGCCCTCGCGCGAGCAGATCAGCCGCTTGCCGCCGGGAAGACCGGCCGGAATTTCTGCTCCGGCGCGCTCGGTGCAGCTCGCACCGGGCCCGACAAACCGTTCCGCAGCCTGATCGGCAACCTGGCCGCGCACGACCCACATGGTGCCGATTGAAGCGGCCGCGTCACGGCAGAGGATGTTGTACTTGCGATCGAACAGGCCTGCTCCGGCTTCGGGAGCCTGGATCTGCGCCTCGCACAGCCCGTTCGAGCCGACCGGAAAGGTGTCGCGCAGACTGATCGAACGCTGCTGCGCGACTTGCGCGGTGTTGGGAGTTGCCCAAAGGGCTGCCGCCCCAACCGCGATGGCCGTGCACAGCGAAAGCGTCGCCTTGATCGGTGTCTTGACCATGTCAGTTATCCTCCACCCGGACGGTGCCGATATTGCCCTGGCTGTAGAGCGAGGCGTCGCCGCCCGCAGCTACAGGATCGTCAACCTCGGTCTCTTCCTCATTTTCAGGCTCGGAAACGAGGCCCGGGAAGTCGAAGCCGAAGTCGTCATCGCTTTCCTGCTCGGTGGTCGGAACCGGCTGGGTCGTCGCAACCGCCGCCTCGATGACCGAGGGGTTGTTGACCACGGCGACCTGCTCTTCGACTTCTTCCTCGACCGGATCGGGATCGGGATCGGGGTCCGGATCGGGGTCCGGATCGGGATCGGGATCAGGATCGACAGTGGTGCCGCAATCACGGGTGTTGATGAGGCAATCGTTGAATTCGGATTCGGCCGAATACAGCGTCGAACCGCTGCCCGAACCGGTTCCGTCATCGAACACCACTTCGTCGAAGAATGCCTGGCCGACAATCAGATTGCCCGCCGCGTCAATCCGCGCACCATAGGCGAAGACATCCAGCTCAGTGCCGCTCGTCCCGCGAATGGTCAGCCCGCCGTCACCGACAAGAATGCCGCCCTGCGCGGTTTCGGTGCCGGTGTTGCGGACCAGCAGCGACTGACCGACCTCAAGCACCACACCGCCCGCACGCAGATAGCCGAGCGGATCGTCACTGCCGGCCGCAGCCACAGCGAGCTGATCATTGCGGCCCGTGAAGGTGGGGTTGTCCTGAAGCAGCGCGATCATGTCGCTGTCCGCGATCCAGATGTTGCTGGAGCCGAGGAAGATCGTCCCCGTCGGACGGCTGTTCGGATCGAGCAGGGCAAGTCCGCCTGGCGTCACGATCTCGATACGATCCTGGGCAAACAGGCTGAAGCTGTCGTCCGCGCCCGAATCCGCCAGCACAACCTGCCCTTCGACGCGGGCGACACCGCCCGGCCCGGCCACGCTGACCACGACATTCGAAACGCCATTGTCGAGCGAACCGGCACCCAGCAGATCGCGCAGGATCAGGTCGGGATCGTTTGGCCCGCTTTGAGCGACATTGGGCTGTACGAAGTTGAAAGAGCCAACCTCAAGCCGGTCAAGCTCTTCACCGATCAGCGAGTAGCCTTCCCCGGTTACCCCGCCGATCGGCGTTCCGCCACCGCCAAGGATTGCCGGAGCATCCTCGTTCAGCGACTGGAAGTTCATGGTGAAGGCACCGACGCGCGCACCGTTCTCGATCACGATATCGCGCGACGCGAGATTGAGGATGGCCCCGCCGAAGCTGATGGCATTGTCATCATCGCCAAGGATGCTGATCGTCCCCTGCGACTGGATCGAGATGATCGCAGTCGGATCGTTCACATCAGGCCCGCCGATGATGCCGCCGTTCCCGGTCTGGATCAGGAAGCTGTCGAGCGTGTCGATCGACATTGCCTCGATCACCCGGATGTTGCCGCCATTGGCCAGCAGCAGCGAGGTTCCCTGTTCGCCCAGCGTATCGCCGATCGCGCTGCCGTTCAGCGCATCGACCAGCAGGTCACCCGAAGTTACCCGAGCCGCAATCACCCCGGCGAAATTGAGCGGGGTCGATGTAAATCCTCCGGTCGCGTCCGCTTCGAGGGTGAGGTTTGCAACCTCCACGCTCGGAACGCCGCCGCTTGGTGAAGCGATGTCGAGAGACGCGACACCCCCGCTAGCGGAATCGCCAATCGACGTGCTCGCACTGCTCAACAGGCTGAATTCAAAGGCATTCAGCGAGGAATTGTTCTCGATGATCGCTTCCGAACGACCGGCGTTGGCGAAGCCGCCAACTCCGTTAGTGACCGTTGCCGATCCGTCAGCGCCGCTATCCAGTTCGACGATGTCCGCCGAGAGCGTCGAATCGAACAGCAAGAGTTGCGCCGTTCCGCCGAACGCGCCACCGTTCTCATCGCCCGCACCGCCATCGCCAAAGGCGGAAATCAGCAGGCGCGAGACGCCATCGGTATCCGGATCGATCGAGAAGTTCGTCTCCAGCAGGTCGAGGCTGGCGAAACCGGCATCTGCATTGCCGCCGATTGCCCCTGCCCCGCCGACTGCATCGGAAAGAATGCTGCTTTCGCCAATCAGCGAGAAGTTGGCGGTCGTTCCGACGAAGAACACCGGATGCGCATCAGCGTCGCCGCCAATCCCGCCCGGCCCGGTCGCGTCGCCGCCGATGGCCGATGCGCTTGCGGTGAATCTGCCGCCGTTCCAGTCGCTTTCGTTGATCTCGACATTGACGATCGCGCCAAGCGCCGTGCCGCCCTGTGTCACGCCGGTGCCGCCAAACGCCGAACCGCCGATGCTGACCTCCGCTAAGCCCGCTGCATTGGGCAGGACGTTCACGGTCGAACCGATCGCCGTGAAGTTGACTATGCCGCGATTGGTGATGCTGCCACCGATCGCCCCGTTCCCGCCGGTAGACAGGTCAGTCACGACGCTGCGGCCGACCAGGTTTAGGGTGGAATTGTCGACCAAAAGGGTCGCTGTGCCACCAATGACATCACCGCCATTGCCGGTGCCCGAACCATTGCCGCCGACACCGCCGGACACGCCGCCTGCCAGTTCGGCAGTCAAGGTGCCGCCATTAATGACGGAAATCACCCGTTGACCGCCGGTCGCGTCACCGCCGTCGATGTTGAGGTTGGTATTGAGGCTGCTGCCGCCCTGACTGAAGATCGAGAAGACAGTGGCACCTATGCTGAGCGTGCCGCCGTCAACCGCGATCACGCCAGTACCGCCGCTTGCACTTCCGCCAGCACCGCCTTCGACCGAGCTTCCGCCACCGATACCGCGTGCGATGACGCGGATAGCGCTTGCCGAATTGGGATCGGCTGCCGGATCAAGCGGAAGTTCGACACTGGCGCCGCCCACCGCTGAGATCAGCAACGAACCGCCAATGCCGCTGCCGCCAATGCCGGAACCGCCGGTGGCATTCCCGCCGATACCGGTCGAGGATTGCAGGACTTCGAAGAAGCCGGGGAATGCCGCGCTGGTCGGGGTGTTCAGTTCAACCTTGAGGTTGCTGCCCAGACCCGTAGCAGAGATTTCCGTCGAACCGCCGAAGCCGTCACCACCTGCAGCCGCAAAGGTTACTGTGGTGCCATCAATTTCAAGTTCACCACCCGAACCGCCGACCCCAACTGCCGCCACCTGCGCAGAGCGGAAGGTGAGCGAGCCACCCTGATCCGCACGAGCGTAAGAATCGCCGCCAAGGCCTTCGCCGCCGGTGAAGCCTTCTCCACCGCCGCCGCCGAAACCGCTGGCGATTATGTTGGTGTGGCCCCCGATCGAAGCGACCGAAACATCCGGCGATATCGCAGAAACACCCGCGGTTCCTCCGGTGCCGGTTGCGCCGTCGCCACCGCGCGAAATCCCACCAAACCCGGTGGCTTCGACGAAGATGTCGGAATTGACGGTCGAGGCGCCGCCAAGGAATTCGAGCAGCGCCGTGCCGCCGAAGGCAATTCCGCCAAGGCCGTCAATGCCAATGCCATTGCCGCCATTCGAATTTGCCTGAACGCGCAGATCGTCAGCGGTAAGGGTTGAATTGCCCATCTGCAGGGTAACGTCCCCGCCGATTGCCTGGCCGCCTTCAAATTCGCCGTCGCCGCCGGTGCTCAGATTGGTGATGTCGAGGATGCCCGGCTGGCTGGCGCTGGGCGCGATGCTGACATCGCTGTCGATCATCGTGACAAGCACGGTTCCGGCCTGTGCATCGCCGCCGACCGCGCCGCTGCCGCCAATGGCATTCGACGAGATGGAGTTGATCGCTCCGGGGAACACGGTGGGCACTTGCTGCCCGGTATCCGGATCGAAGATGGTGCCATTGATATCCGGCTGGGTTGCCAGTTGCAGGTTCGAATTGGTGATGCTCGCCGTCAGGTTCCCGCTTTGCGCGGTTCCGCCGGTGCCGTTCACGATATCGTTGGTCGCTCCGCCAAAGGCCGAAGCGCTGGCTTGCAGAGCGCCCCCGATCCACTGGCTGTCGGTGATCTGGACATCGACCTGTGCGCCCACGGCGTTGCCTCCCACTGTCTCACCGGTGCCACCCGAATTGCCGCCGCCGATGACCAGCACGGATTCGCCATTGGCATTGGCAATGCCGTTCAAAGTCGCGACATTGGCAGTGAAGCTGACCGTTCCCGGCGTCACGCTTCCGCCGATTGCGCCAGCACCGCCGGTCGACTGATCGACCACGATGTTGCGGCCAACCATGTTGTAGGTTGCGTTGTCGACCAGGGTGGTGGCGATTCCGCCGACGGCATCGCCACCGTTTCCGGTGCCAGAGCCATCGCCGCCAACAGCGCCCGAGACACCGCCAAACAATTCGGCCGTGAGCGTGCCGCCATTGGTGACGGAAACCACACGTTCGCCGCCAAAGGCATCGCCGCCGGTGATGTTGAGGTTCTGGTCGAGGCTGAAGCCGCCCTGGGCAAACATCGAGAAGATGGTTGCACCCATGCTGACCGAGCCGCCATCGACTTCGAGCATGCCAAGTCCGCTGATGGCCTGACCGCCCGCGCCGCCTTCGACCGAGCTGTTGCCGCCACGCCCGCGTGAGTGGATCCGGATGAACTGGATCGAGTTGGGATCGTTCGCCGGATCGAGCGAGAATTCAATCGAGGCTCCGGTGGTGGCCGAGATAACGGCTTCGCCGCCCGTGCCGGTTCCGCCGATGCCCGTCCCGCCAGTCGCGTTGCCGCCAAAGCCCGACGCGGAGAGCGTTGTCCCAAGGCCGACCGGATCGAAAAACTGCGAGGGGACGTTGCGTTCGATGACCACGCGGCTACCGGTGTCGAAGGCGCGGATGTCGGCAACACCGCCGAACCCGTCACCGCCAGCGGCTGTAAAGGTCGTGATGATGCCTTCGTCGTCAAACACCGCTCCGGTACCACCAACACCGACAGCGTTGACCTGTGCCGAACCAACCGACACGAGGCCGCCCGCTTGCGCCTGAATGAAGGCTTCCCCGCCGGTGCCGATGCCGCCGGTCGCATCCTGGCCTGCACCGCCGCCAATGCCGTTGGCAAGGATGCGGGCATGTCCACCGATGAGGCCGTTGCCGAACACCGGTGAGAAGATCGCGATATCGGCCACACCGCCGGTGCCATCACCGCCGTCGGCTGCACGGGAACTGCCGCCAATGCCGGTTGCGTCTATGATTACATCGCCGGTGACTTCGGTTTCACCGCCCTGGAAGCCCATGAAGGCCTGGCCGCCGGTGCCGTCACCCCCGCGCCCGATCGAGCCCACGCCGCCGCGCCCAATCGCGTAGGCAGAGAAACTTTCGAGCGTGATGGTTCCGCCGCCATTGGTGAAAATACCCGAGCGTTCGCCACCGATGCCATCGCCGCCGATCGCGCCATTGCCTCCGACGCCGTCAGAGAAGGTAGTGACATTGCCGCCGACCAGCGTTCCCAGGGCACCCGAAACCAGCGCCCGTCCGCCAAGACCGGTGCCGCCGTTACCTTCGGGATCGGTCGTCGACCCGCCGAAGCCGCCACTGCCGCCAAAGCTGCTGGTGTCGACAAACACGTCACCATAGGTCGCGCTACCGATGCCTACGGTTCCGTCGGTGCCCTGCACCAACAGGCCCGCAGTCGCGCTGCCGCCGGTGCCGTTACCGCCGTCGCCGCCAGCCTGGCCGAGGCCGCCGCTGCCGCCCCCGCCGCCAAACCCGCGCGCCTGAACCGTCGAATTGCCGCCGACTTCCAGATTGCCGTTGTCCGCACCCGCGATCAGCGCCGCGCCGCTGCTTTCAGTGGGATCGCTCGCAACGGTTGCACTGAAGAGCCCCGCAACGCCGTCGCCGCCGCGCCCGGCAAGAATGGTCGAACCATCGCCCTGGCCGCCCAAACCGCCAAAGCCGTTGGCAAGGACGTTCGCATCGCCACCGATCACCACCGACCCGATATCGGCCTGCGTTCCTTGGCCGACGATCACGGCCTTGCCGCCCGTGCCGGTCCCGCCATCGCCGCCAAATCCGGACGTGCTCGCGTTGCCGCCGATCCCCGAGGCATCCGCTACAGCGGTGGTCTGGATAGAAGCTGTGCCGAAGAGAACCTGAAGTCCGGACACGCCGCCAAAGCCGTTGCCGCCACCAACGCCGTCACCGCCGAAACCGTTGGAGTTGGCGAAGAAATTTACGGCATTGAAGCTGCCGCCATTGTTGACGAAGGCAAACGCACGGGCGCCACCAATCCCGTCACCGCCGACGCCGGTGCCGAAATTGTCACCGCCGCGCGCGCCTGCTTCCAGATTGATGGAACCGAAATTCGCGCTGCCTTGGCTGAGGACATTGACGATCGAAGTACCGCCGGTTCCCAGCGCACCAGCAAGGGACGAATTGCTCGAACCACCTTCGCCGAAGGAACGGACTTGGGTAAACCCGTCAACCGAGAAAGACGAGGCATCATCGACAATACGGATTTCGGAGAGGCCGCCCGTACCGGCGCCGCCAACCCCGTTGAAACCCGAACCTCCCAAAGTATTGGTGCTGAAGATCGCATCGCCCGTGACAAGGATGACCCCGCCGTTGATATTGGCTTCGGCTTGACCGCCAATGGCATCGCCGCCATCGATGTCACCGTTACCGCCAGTGGCGAATGCTTCCACCGCCAGCGATGCCAGTTGGACGTCCGCTCCGAAGCTGGCCTGGAATGAAGCAAATCCGCCTGTGCCGGTGCCGCCGTTATTGCCTTCGCCGCCGCCGCCGCCGGCGGTGAGCACCACGTTATCCGCGTTGATCGTGCCCGCTCGTGCGGTGAAGAACGCGCCGAAGCCGTTGCCGTCGCCGCCATTGCCGCGCGGATCGCCGGTGCTGCCGCCAAAGCCGCCATTGCCGCCTTCGCCGTTTGCGGTGATGAAGACGTCGCCGAAATTGACCACGCCCGCGCCGACCGAACCGTCACCACCCAGCAGCGCCTGACCAGCCTGCGCGGTGCCGCCCGTACCGGTGCCGCCATCGCCGCCCGCCTGACCAAGGCCGCCGTTGCCGCCGTTGCCGCCGATGCCGAAGTTGAAAATGTTGGTCGTCAGCCCGATCGACAGATTGCCGTTGTCGCCGCCGCCCAGCACGAATGCGCCATTGTTGAACGCCGGATCGGCCTGGTTGGGCGTGCTGAATTGTCCGGCGGTACCGTCACCGCCGCGACCAGCAGCGATTGTGCTGCCGTCACCCTGGCCGCCTGTGCCGCCGCGGGCGGTGGACTCCACCGTCGCCGAACCGCCAATGTTGAGCGTAGCCGAAGCCGTGAGGGTTCCCGTTGCCTGAAGGAATGACAGGCCGCCAATCGCATTGCCGCCCGCTCCGCCGAAACCGAAAAAGGCATCGCCGCCATTCGCGATCGATGAGGAGATGGCCGATCCCGCAACATCGACAAGGCCGACCCGCGCTTCGATACCGGCTGTCCCGCCGGTGGCATCGCCGCCGCTTGTACCGGCGCCGCCGAAAGCCGCGGAACTGGCCTCGAAATCGCCACCGATGTTGATCGTACCGCCAGCGGGAGTGAAAGCCCGCGACGCGCCGCCCAGCGCATTGCCGCCCTGCCCGAAGGCATTGGTCCCGCCAAAGGCATCAGCGCGCAGAGTCACCGAGTTGAGGATGGAGATACTGCCGTCCGAGTCGACGAAGAGTGAGGTGACACCGGCATCCGCAAGACCGCCTTGCCCGGCATCGGCCGAAGTGCCCGCATTGGCTCTCGCCTCGGCCACCAGATTGCCCTGGATTTCGACAGAACTCGAACCCAGCGCATCGACCGAGGCAAATCCGCCGAACGCGCTGGATGCGGTCGAGCCGTCGATCTGATCACCAATCGTGCCGTTGGCGCTGGCAATGACGAACACGTCATCGCCCAGGGTAACAAAACCGCCATCGGATGCGAAAACCCGCGCCGTGCCGGCATTGAACGTGCCGCCTTCGGTATAGGGTCCGACCTGTGCTTCGCTGGCGATGGCGAGAACTTCGACCACGCCTGCGATATCGAGGAACCCGCCCGTCGACCCGACCGAAGCCGAACCGCCCGTCGCGATACCGGAATTGAAAATGGAAAGGTCCGAACCCGCAACCGCGCTTGCACTGACGATTGCATCGCCACCGATATTGAGCGTGCCACCAAGGAAGGCGTCGATGAATGCCGTTCCCGCAGTCGCATCGGTTTCGCCCGTGATCAGGTCGAAATCGACCCGGCCATAGGCGTCAGCAGACACAAGGACATCGCCGGTGATGTTGAACACCTGCCCATTGCTCGACGTAAGCTCGGAGAAATTCCGGCCCACCATCAACAGGTTGCCGTCGATCGAGCTTGGGCCATTGAAAGCGGTGACCTGCACCTCTTCGTTGGCGATCGCGAGGATGCTGCTGCTCGACGCGAAATCTTCAAGGAAAATGCTGCCCGCGACATCCGTCAGTTGCGAATTCGCGTTGAACAGCGCGTTGATGCCCTGATCGATCGCGCCGCCATCGACGGTGCGCCCGCTGACGTTGTAGTTGGCGGAAAGGATGATTTCGCCATTGACGATCCCGGCGCTGGCGGCCGGGGCAAAGCCGAGATTGCCGCGGAAGATCATGCTGATCGGATCGTTCTGCGCCGCAGCGACCGCGTAAATCAGGTGGTTGTCGCCAATTCCGGTGCTCGACGGTCCGCCGACATCGCCATCGATCACGACGGGAGTCGTAACGCTGGTGCCGACCGGAATCACGATATCGAACAGGCCGTTGGAAATGGTCAGGCCGACTGCCTCACCCGCGACATAGGCCTGACTGCCGTTGATCAGCGATGTGCCGAGCATCTGCACTTCGGCTGCCACCACCGCGAAATAGGAATTCTCTGCCGACGCAAAGATCTGGGCACCCGGATTGATGCTGATGCTGGCAGTCGTTGGCGTGCCGGTGCCAAGGAAGAGCTCTCCCGTCTGCCCTGCCCCTGCCCAGTCGGAGAAGGTGGTGGTGGGATCGAGCGTAGTCAGGATCAGATTGCCGACATCGAACACGGCATTGCTGCCGACGAGAATCCCCGACGGCGAATAAAATACGAGCGTCCCGCCGGGCGAGACACCGCCGGTTACCGGATCGATCAGCTGCGAAATCACCGTGCCGTCGAACACGGTCACATTGCCGTTGGCGGAAGGCAGGACGATGTTCAGAACCGCGAAATCGGAGACGTTCACGCCGTTCTGGAACGTCGCCGTATTGCCTGTCGGCAGGAAGTCGAGCGCGTTGCCCTGCCCGTCTTCATCCGGAGTCCATTCGATGATGGCGGTGTTGGTATCGATCGTGATCGTTTCGGTACCCGACCCAAGCGAACGACTGCCCGAGCCATCGACAAAGGATTCGGTCGCTTGGAACGCCTGCGCCTGCGCGCGCTCGGGCGCTGCGGCAAGGCCAATGGCAAGCGCCGCCGATCCGCAACCGAGCAGCAGTTTCGAACGATTCTGGTTCAAACGGGCCATTGTTAGAATCTCCACGGAAGAAGACGGGCGGTCACGGAGACCATGAAGCGGACATCGCCAAGCTGCGGCGCCAGATCAGGGCGCTGCAATGGAACGGCAAGGAAGGCGTCACCCTGAAGCTTTGACCCCCAGGCCGCGCGCACCCCGCCACCGGCGGACCACAGACGGTCCGGATTGAGCGGGCTGCGGCTCGGATCCTCGTTCCAGGTGCGGACGAAATCGCTGAACACATAGGGCTGCACTGCGACAGCATCGGGACCGGCGGGCGCCATGGAGCCGTATCGGACTTCCATTGCGACACCTAGGCCATTGTCGCCCAGCACCGAGCCGGGATCATACCCGCGCCCGATCGAGAAGCTGCCCCCGGCGTATTCCTCGAAAGCAGGCAGCGGATCGCTGGTGACCTGTGCGCTCGCCGAAAGCGAGAAAGTGATGAGCGGATCCGGGCGGAATTCGAACCCTGCATCATAGCGCATCAGGAACGGGGTGGGATCGGCCTCGATCCGGCTCGGCGGCACGGCTGCACCGGCCACGCAAACCAGGGGGTTTGAACGGCAATCAGGGCTGGCCGAAAAAATGCCGAGGCCGTGGCGCGCTTCCACGCCGTAGCGGAAACGCATCTTCGGCTCGAACGCGCTGTAACCGTCGAGCCGCTGAATGCTGCGTTCGTCCGTCCAGTCGCCCGAAAGGCGGACAAACATTGTCCGCACCCGGTCACGCGTCAGTTGCAACTGGTTGAAGTCGACATTCTGGTCGACGATGTCGACCCCTGCCGAGGCAAAGATGCTGGAGCGTCGCGAGCGTTTGAGCGGATAGCTGGCCTGCACCGTCGCCAGAACGGTTTCCGACTGGAGATCGACATTGGGCAGGTTCAGATCAGGGCTGGTTTCGCTGTAGGTCAGCTGCGCACCGAGCCGCAGCCCGTCACCACCAATGGCAAAGTCATGCGCAAGCTGCACCGTTTGCTGTTCGACGAAATCGACAGTCGAGAACAGTGCAACGGAGGTGCGATCACCCAGGCCGGTGAGGTCGTAGGCCTCGACCCGCAGCAGGCCGCCGAACCGGCCAATCGCTTTCGAACCGAAATTCTGGATGTTCAGGTCAATTGCGCCATACTGGCGGACAACTGCGATTTCCCCGGTCAGATCACCCGGCGCGCCGCCTGCGGCAGGGCGCAGCGAAAGACGCACGTTCACGCCCGGCAGATCGTCCGCCAACAGCAGGTAACGTTCGGCGTCGTTGGTGTTGAACACCGGCTGCTCGGTCAGCTTTTCAAGATATGCGGCAACCACGGCTTCGGATGGCCCGGCATCGCCGCGCACGCGCAGACCCGTCAGCCGGCCGAACACCACTCCGAAATCGGCGACACCATCGCTGAGGTTCTGTTCGGGGATTTCGACTGTCGCCAGATACCCCTTGCTGCGGAGGATCGAATTGGCTTGCGCGCGGATATCGCAAAGCACCGCGAGTGGCAGTTCGCGATTGAGATAGCCGTCATAGGCCGAACTCAGCGAAAGTCCCGGCACCCGATCCAGCCCGGAAAATTCGACTCCGGTCAAGGTCAGGCGGATATCGGAATATTCGGCACGATCGAGCACACAAGGCGCACGCTCGAGATCGCCGTCGATCGTCAGGGTAACGCTGCGCTCCTCACGGCGCTGCTCGGGCGGGATCAGCTGGTTGCGCGGAGGCGGGGAAACCTGCGGCGGTATGGGGGTAACTTGTGCCTGAGCAAGAGCACCGGTGGTGGGAATACCCAGCCCGGCAACCAGAGCAAAAGCGGAAGCCAAATGGGTAAACCGCACCCTCAAGGGCGCCTCCGCCTGCGACGCAAAGCGATGCGACAATTGATCCATGCTTGACAAGACTGCCCCCTGATTTCGCCCCAACGGACGCGAACGTCCCCCAAGGCGCTTATACGCCCCAGCTATGATCTCGAAAACGGTGCAGCGTGGCTTTGTCCACGTTCGTGCCCTTTTCGGGCGACCCATTGCTACGTAGGTGAATACTCCGTTTCGGTTCGAAAACAACCCTGCCGGACAAAAACTTTTCGTCAAATTCGGCAGCGTTTCCCGTCTGCGCATCATTATGACCACGGGCGGCGCAAGATGGCTTTGGCACTTTGCAAATCCGATCCGGATTCGACCGGACAATAGGAAAAAATTCACGATTAGCTGCTCCTGTGATGGCAACCGCAATAAGTCGCAGGAGGAAGTGTGCAGCACCTCGTCGAAATCTCGCCCGTCCTTGGCGCCTATGACCATGCGAGCAGGGCAATTGGCATTCTGCAAAAGCCGCGCTATGCAAGCCGGATGACGGGTAGCGCTCTGGACTGGAATACCGAGCAGCGCGCAGGCGCTGCAGTGCTTGCGCCGAGCGGGCGGATCGACGAATCGACCGCCGATTCGTTCAAGGATTTCCTGCTGTCGGCAGTCGAAGATGCACCAGCCATGGCGATCATCGATCTGGAAAAGGTGAATTACATGTCGTCGCGCGGCCTGCGCGCACTGACCCTCGCCCAGCGCGCCGGACAGAGCAGCGGCACCACGATCGTCCTTGCCCGTCCGAATGACACGATGCGCGAGATTCTTGCGATCAGCCGATACGACATGGTGTTCCGCGTGGCCGATACGATAGAGGATGCGCTCGGCAATTAGCTTGCGGCAAAGGGGGGAGTATGCAGATCCGGTTTTGGGGGACGCGCGGATCGCTGCCGGTTGCACCGCACGCCTCGACAATCACCGACAAGGTCGCAGACGCGCTCCTCCATGCCAGCGGCAAGACCCTCACCGACAAGGCCGCCGCGCTCGATTACGCCCGTAACGAACTCGAATTCGCCGTCGGTCAGGGTTATGGCGGCGCGACGAGTTGCGTCGAAGTGGACGTGGGTGCGGGTGCTTTCGTGGTCTGCGACATGGGATCGGGACTGCGCGAATACGGGCTGGACACGTTGCGCCGCCTGTCGGACGGAAACCGGCCCAAGGAATGGCATTTCTTCCTGTCCCACCTGCACTGGGACCACATCATGGGCTTCCCGTTCTTCGTCCCTGCCTTCGTCGAAGGGGCGAAAGTCATCATCCACGCCGGCCACAGCGACGCCGAAGAGGCGCTGCGCCGCCAACAGGAAGAAATTTCCTTCCCGGTTCCCTTCGACTGGCTGCGGGCGAATATCGAATTCCATACGCTGGAAACCGGCCGCGAATACCAGATCGGGGAACTGGCCGTTTCCATGATCAAGCAGAACCACAGCCACGACAGCTATGGCTATCGTTTCCGCGACAAATCGGGCCGCGTGGCGATCTATTCGACCGATGCCGAATACAAGATCGACCGGATGGAGGAGGAATCGGCGATGGTCGATTTCATCGCCGGGGCCGATCTGGTGATCGCCGACACCATGTATTCGCTCGCCGACAGCGTTTCCATGAAGGAAGACTGGGGCCATTCGTCCAACATCGTCGCGGTGGACCTGTGCCACGAAGCGGGCGCACGGCGGCTGGCGCTGTTCCACCACGAACCGACCTACAGCGACGCCGACATCCAGCGGATGCATGCAGAGACGATCCGGTATGAGGAACTGACACGCAACCAGTCCGAACTGGAAGTGCTGTGTTCCTATGACGGGCTCTGTGTCCAGCTCTGACACCAATCGCCAGACCCGTGCCCGCGCGCTTGTCGTATGGGCGGTGCTTGCCGGGGCGCTGCTGGGCGCGCTGATCAGCTTTTTCGCGGGCGATTTCGAACGGCGACTGGCGTTCGACACCATGCAGCAACTCGCTCCGCGCGACATCAGCCAAGACAATGTCGCGGTGGTGCTGATCGACGATGAAAGCGTGGCCGAAGGCGGATCATGGCCCTGGCCACGTTACCAGATGGCGCAGCTGATCGAACTGATCGGCCGCAGCGATCCTGCTGCAATCGGGATCGACGTGTATTTCATCGAACCCGATCCCGTCCGGCCCGAAGCCTTTGCCAAGGTCTATCTCGAAGAGGAACTGGACCCGGCGACGCGCGCCGCCGTTCTGGCACTGCCCAACATGGACAATGTGTTCGCCGATGTCCTCGGCACACAGCCGAGCGTGATGGCCCGTGTCGCGATCGAGGACGCAGGTGTCGATGCCGACGAAATCTTCTTCAACACCCCGGTCGAAGGCACTCCCCCGCCGGGTACGCTCGCCACGCAAAGGATATTCACCAGCATTCCAGAGCTTGATCTGGCCGCGCTGGGGCAAGGCGTTGTCAACGGCCAGCCCGATGCTGACGGTGTGGTGCGCCGGGTTCCCTTGTCGATGCAGGTCGGTTCGGGACAGGCGCCGGGCTTTGCGCTGGAGATCGCCCGCGTCGCGCTGGGCGAGGAAAGCCTGCGCTGGCAGGACGGCAGGCTGATGCTGGGCGATCGCGCCCTGCCCGCAGACTCCGCAGGGAATTTCGCGTTCAAGATGGGCTACAATTCCAGCGTCCCGCAATATTCGGCGCTGCAATTGTTCCGGGGCGAATTGCCCGCCGATGTCTTCGCCGGAAAGGCCGTGCTGGTGGGCGTCGGAGCGACGGGGACCTACGATATCGTCGCCACGCCGCTGCAAAGCGAAGTCGATGGCGTGCTGGTGCAGGCGATGGCCGTCGATGCCATGATCGAAGGCCAATGGTTGACCCGGCCTTCATCAATGGTGCTGCTGGAAGTGCTCGCCGCGCTGGCTCTGGCGGGACTGGTGCTGGCAGCCGGATGGACGGCGCGCAACTGGCTGCTGGGGGTGGCGCTGGGATCGGCAGCCCTTATCCCGGTTGGCGCCTTTGCCGCCTATACCGGCGCCAATCTGCTGTTCGATCCGGTGCGCCCGCTGATGGTGGCGGCGGCGGCGGCAATCGCGCTGGTGGCGACGCGCTATGCCCTTGCCCGCGCCGAACGGGCACGGCTCGCATCCGAACTGGTAGAAGAACGGGTGCGTGCCTCCGAACAGCGCGGCGAACTGGAGGCTGCACGGCGCATCCAGATGAGCATGGTGCCGGGCGAAAAGGTGCTGTCGCGGCTGGATCACCGGGCGGATATCGCCGGCGTGCTGGAACCGGCGAAATCGGTCGGCGGGGACTTCTTCGACGCGGTCAAGGTCAGCGATGATCTGCTGCTGTTCCTTGTCGGCGACGTGACCGGCAAGGGCGTGCCCGCCGCGCTGTTCATGGCGCTTTCGAAAACACTTTCCAAAAGCAATCTCGCCCGCGCAGGCGACGGGCTCGAAGCGGCCGTATCCGCGCTCAATTTCGATCTGATGGACGAAGCGGACGAGGAAATGGGCCTGACGATGCTGGTCGGCACGCTCGATTGTTCGACCGGCGATCTGCAACTGATCAATGCCGGACACGAAAACCCGATGGTGGTGCGCGCAACCGGCGAGGTCGAAACACTGGCCATGCGTGGCGGTCCGCCGTTCTGCGTGATCGACTTTCCCTACAGCGCCGAAAGTTTCCGCCTCGACGCGGGGGAAACCCTGGTGGTCATTTCCGACGGCGCGACCGAAGCGGCGAACGAGCGGGACGAATTGTTCGGGGTCGAAGTGGTGGTCGCCGCACTTGCAGCCAGCGCCGACGGGACCGCGCCCGGCCGCGCGGCGCATCTGGCCGCATCGGTGCGGGCGTTCGAAGGTGAAAGCGACCCGAGCGACGACCTGACGATCTTCACCCTGCGCTTTCTGGGCCCGCAGGAGCGATCAGATCACTGATCGGCGATCAGCGAATGATCACTTCGACCCGGCGCAGGTCAGGATTCGGCACCTCGTCCCCGTCAAGCCTGCGCGCGTCGAATTCGCTCATGCCGATCACGTCTTCATCGGCGATGGTATAACCTTCGGCGCGAATGATGCGGGCAACCTGTTCGGCCCGGTCTTGCGACAATTGCGTGTTCACCGCCTCGTCGCCCACGGAATCGGTGAAGCCGCGCACAAGGATCTGATATCCGGGGCGGCTGTCGAGATCGGAAAGATGCGCCTTGATGTCGGTAATCTGCTGCGCGGTCAGAGTGATCTCGCCAAAGAGCAGGTTGCGCAGGATCAGCGGCGAAGGCGGCGGCGGAAGATCGGCGATCAGCCGGGCATAGGCCGGATCGATCTCGTCAAGCTGGCGCACGCGGGGGTTGCCGCGCGTCAGCCTCGCCTGAAGGTTCGCCCGGTCCAGCACAGTTTCCTGTCCGCCTTCCTGCAGCACGGCAACCGCGCCGACAGGCTTGCCTTCGGGGCTTTCCAGCAGGGTAACCTTGTCCCCGGCGACACAGGCAGAAAGGGCGAGCGAGACGGCGGCAACAACGACGCCCCGCCGCATCATTCGGTCACCTCGACTACGAAAGTCGTGCCGCGCACGCCCAGTGTCGAAGTCGGCGTGCGCACCCGCATCGCGTCACGCCCGGTGCGGGTGATGTTGCCCGATGTCACGCCCAGCGAACCGCGATTGACCGAAGTCACCGAACGGCCCGTCTGGCGGCGGCGATCATATTCGAATTCGTCCAGAGTGATGCGGCTGTTCGGCCCCATGGCCATGCGCGAATCGTCGGCAAGGGTGATGCCCACCCGCCCGCTGGCGCCGGTGGAAATAACATCGCCCTGTTCCAGCTTAAGGCCGGGGCGCGCAGGGATTGCGCGGCCATCACGGATAACCTCGACCCCGCTGGTTACGTTCTTTATGCGACCGATTTCAGCCATGGCCGGTTGCGCAACCACACAGGCCATCGCAGCGACAAGCAAGCTCAACTTTCTCATGTATCCCCCCGTTCGTAAGGTGTGTTAGCATAGAATCATGGATCACAGGAGACGATTTTCAGCATTTGTTGCCAGTGGCAGGGATCCGCGCTCCGCGATTCTTGAAGCACTTGAATTTGCTCGTGATTTTCTCCCGAACAGCAGTCTCGACGAACGCGGGAGGACCAAAGCTGCAATCGTTGTCGAAGAACTCGTCGCCAATTCGCTGCGCCATGGCGGCACCGATCGCGATCTTTCACTGTGGCTTTCGCTCGACGATGTCGGCGGCGCGGTGGTGCTCGAACTGGAGGATGACGGGGCCGCGTTCGACCCGGCCAAGCAGGGGGGATTCGACGGGCCGGACCCGCACACCGGCGGCGGCGTGGGCCTGGCCATCGTCCGCGCCTGGGGAGAGGATATCACCTACACCCGCGCAGGGGATCGCAACCTGTTGCGGCTGCGGATCCGATAACGAATTTATCCGCGCGCCT
The DNA here is from genome assembly GCF_023823125.1 of Erythrobacter aurantius. Taxonomy (NCBI): domain Bacteria; kingdom Pseudomonadati; phylum Pseudomonadota; class Alphaproteobacteria; order Sphingomonadales; family Erythrobacteraceae; genus Erythrobacter; species Erythrobacter aurantius. The sequence goes on from NZ_CP090949.1 coordinate 2,779,250, forward strand.
TCCGGGCGATGTCCACCGCTTCACGCGCCAGCGCCGTAACCTGCGCATAATCGCCCGCGTCAATCGCGTTAGCCGGGGTCAGCCAGCTGCCACCGCAAGCAATGACGCTGGGGACAGACAGGAATTCGGGAAGGTTGGCCGCCGAAACGCCGCCTGTAGGCATGAAGCGCATCTCGCCGAAGACCGAGCTGAACGCCTTTAGCATCGGTACTCCGCCGGCAAGGCTCGCCGGGAAGAATTTCACCTTGCGCAGGCCCAGCGCATAGGCACGCTGCACCTCGCCGGCTGTCATCGTGCCGGGGAAGAACGGGATGCCTTCGTCTATGCAATAGCGCGCGATTTCATCGACAAGGCCGGGCGAAACGATGAACTGCGCCCCGCTCGCCACCACCGATTTCGCCTGATCGAGGGTGAGCACAGTGCCCGCGCCGACGATCAGCCCCTCGGTCTGGTCAAGGATCGCCTCCATCCCCGCCTGCGCGCCGGGGCTGCGCATCACCACCTCGATCACGCTGAGGCCGCCGTCTGCCAGCGCCTGAGTGGTCTTCACCGCGCGGGCCGGATCGTTTTCCCCGATCAGCGGCACCACCGGAGCGGCGGCAAGACGTTGTTCAAGAGCATCCATCATCAATTCGATCCCGTCTATCGATCCAGCGGCGTGACATCGCGTGCCGGAGTGCCAAGCGGGCTGAGCGGACGCGGCACCAGGGCAGGCACCGGCTCATTCGCAATCCGGTCACGCAGCAGCGCGATAGCCGCCTCTAGCTGCGCATCGCCGCCGTTGAAAGTGGCGTGCGGCGGATTTTCGACCTCGTAATCGGGCGCGATCCCGTATCCTTCGACGATCCAGTTGCCGTTGATGTCGTATTGCGCGAATTCGGCGATCCGCACCGCGCCATTGTCGGTCAGCCGGTTGCGGTCGCTCAGCCAGATGCCTGCCCCTGCCGTGCGCGTCCCGATCAGCGGCCCCAGCCCCAGCGATTTCACCGCCGCGGCAAAGGTTTCGCCATCCGAATAGGTGCGTTCGTCGATCAGCACCGCAATATGGCCGCGATAGGCGTTCTGCATGTTGGTGGTCATCTGGCCGGTGCCGTCCGGGGCGCCCCAGAACGCCCATGCGCGCCGCATCAGCATCGAGACGATGATGGAATCGATATTGCCGCCGCTGTTGTTGCGCACGTCGATGATCAGCCCGTCCTTGTCGAGCTGTGCGAAGTAATCGCGGGCGAAGCTGGCGATGTCGCCGCTGCCCATCGCGCGCAGCTTCACATAGCCGATATTGCCGCCCGAAAGCCGCTCCACCGCCTGTTTGCGATCTTCGGTGAAGTCGTAATATTCGGCCATGGCGCGCCCGCCCGCATTCATCGGGGTGACGATGGTGCTGACAGCCGCGCTGCCACGGGTCAGATCGAGCCGCACTTGCTGCCCCGCCTTGGACGCGAGCGCGAGCCGCAGGTCGGCGAGCGAGGCGATAGCGCGCCCGTCCACCTTGCGGATGACATCGCCTTCGCGCGCATCGACATCGGGACGGCGCAGCGGCGGGAGCAGGCCGACCAGATCGGCTTCGGCGCGATAGATCCGGTCAATCCGCAAGCCGCCAGCCACCGGCGTGTATTCCGCGCCGAGGAACGCCATCTCGCTGTTCTCGCCATCCTCCGGCAGATCGCCCGATCGCACCTGGCTGTGCAGGATGCCCAGTTGCGAGGCCATCTGGCCAAGGATGGTGTTGAGTTCGGCGCGGTGGCCGATGCGGTCCAGCAAGGGCTCGTGCTGCGCGCGCACTGCGTCCCAATCGACCCCGCGCAGGGCCGGGTCATAGGCAAAGTCGCGGTGCATCCGCCATGCGTCGAGGAACATCTGCCGCCATTCCGCAACCGGATCGATCGTCAGCTTCCAGTCGCCCAGCCGCACGGTCTTGTCGTCGAGTTCGTCCGGCATTTTCGCGCCCGCAGGCACCAGCACGAAGCGCGGCCCCGCCCCGCCCTCCAGCGCGACGGCGATGGTCTTGCCATCGGCGGACAATTGCAGGCCCAGCGCCTTTGCGGCGAAGGTTTCGACCTTGGCATCATTCGCGTTGATCGCGATCGAAACCCATTTGTCGTCCATGTAGGTGTAGAGGAATTTCTCCGTCGCCAGCAGCGTCCGGCTTGCCCCCGGCTTCACCGGCAGCTTGTAAAGTCGCGCAGCAAGCCCGCTCAGCACGACATTGGCGGCGGGCTTGTCCGCGTCGTCCTTGTCGTCATCCTCCGGCTTTTCGGACCCGGAGCCGCTCTTTTCCTCCTCGCCCTTGCCCGTCAGCTCGTTTTCCTGCCGGAACGGGAAATCCGCCGCCGGATCAAGCTGCAGCGCGTGCAGTTCCCCGCGATTGGGGAAGGACACGCCCATGTTGCGATCCCCCCAGGGGCTGCCGGGTTCGGGATCGAAATTGCGATCGGAAATGAAATAGAGCCACGCGCCATCGGCGGAGAACGCCGGGGCGTAATCGTTGAACTTGCCCGAAGTCCCCTTCACCCGTTCCCCGGTCGCAAGGTTCTGGACATAGATGTTGCTGACATTGCCGAAATTCTCCGATCCGGCCTCGGCATAGGCGATGAAGCGCCCGTCGGCGGAGAACACGACATCGGAAAAGACATTGTCCGATCCCGTCTCGTTCTGCGCCAGCAGCGTCACCCGCCCCGTCGCCACATCGACTTTCTGCAGGCGCGCATCCTTGTCCCACACCACCAGCGTCTTGCCATCGGGCGCCAGCGCGAAAGACCAGATGTGCGCGTCATAATTGCCTGCGATCACCCGCGGTTCGCCCGAACCGTCACCCGCCATGCGCACGATGTCGCGGCTTTCCCCGCGATCGAGCACGAGGAACACGTCCTCACCCTTCGGCCCGGCCACCGCCTCCCGCGCACGCGCTCCGTCGGGAATGGCCAGTTCCGCCCGCCGCCGGGCGAGCGGCGCGGCCAGCGCCACCTCACCACGCGCCGTCACCGTCAGGCTGTCACCCGTAGGCGTGATCCGCGCCGCCTCGATCTGGGTCAGCGGCTTGTCGAGCGTGCGCGGGCGGGTCTGCTCGCGATCGGTCACGATGTCGATTTCCAGCCGCGACAGTGCGTTGGTCGCGGTCGAAAAGACGTGCAGGTCCGCCCCGTTCTGCAAGAATATCTCGCCCCCGTCGATGGAAGCCTGCAGCACGGGGAACGGCAATTCGGCGGAATGCTGTGTCACCCCGCTGCCATCCTCTGCCACCGACCAGACGGCATCCGCCCCGCTCTTGTCCGAGATGAAGTAGACGCGCCCGCCATGCGCCATCGGCATCCGGATCGGCGCGCCGAAATCGGCGAGCAATTGCACCGCTTCGCCACCGGCACTTTCATTCCAGCGCCACAACTGCGCCATGCCGCCGCCGCGATATTGCACCGCATTGTCGCGGGCGCGGGCGTAGAGGCCCCGGCGCGAGAAGAACAAAGTGGCCGCATCGCTGCCGAAACTCGCATCATTGGCGCGCCACAGCGGGATTGCGCGAATGTCTCCGCCTGCGGGAGAGACGGTGTGCAGCACTTCCCCCTGCCCGTTGCCGCGCAGGCGCGAGGCGAAGATCACCCGTCCATCCGGGGTCCAGCCCACTGTCGTCAGCCCGCCCCCTTCGAAAGTGAGGCGGCGCGGCGTTCCGCCTGCCACCGGCATCACATAGATATCATCGCCGCTGTCATAGCTCGCGTTGAAGGCGATCATGCTGCCGTCAGGGGAGATATGCGCGTGGCTTTCCTCCCCTTCGTGATTGGTCAGCCGGATCGCGCTGCCCCCGCCGCGTGCCGTGCGCCACAGATCGCCTTCGCTCGCAAACACCAGCACATCGCCGCGTGCGGCAGGATGCTGATAGAACCCTTCTTCGGCAGCGACGGAAGTGGCGGTTCCGCAAAGCAAGGCGACGGCAAGCGCGGCAACGCGCGGATTGAATGACGGCATGATGCAAGGCCCCTGAAGCGTTCGAGTATGACGGTTGAACCGGAAGGCGCACACCTTTGCCGCCAATCGGCAAAGGATCAAGCCGCAGGGCCAATACCGATCAACCAGAGCGCGCCATTTCTCGATGAACTGCAAGGGAGATGGTGCAGCAGACGCGCAGCGGTTTGAGCGGAATGTCCCCCCGGAAGCGACTGGTCGGCTTTCGTCCCGATTCAAGCCGTTACAAAACTAGCCAAGCACTCGGTGTGATATTCTCTGGTTCAGGCATGTTCAGCCGGCAAAAGGCTTTTATGTTCAAACGCCTCAGGCGCGCGTGTGATGTCTCCTGCAATGATGGCAATAAGTGGGCACACCTTGAAGCTATTGACACGCCAATCGATTGCATGCTCGCAGATTGGGATTAATTATGAATTCAGGAACAACGAGTTAGCCAATCAGATCGGCGCATGACAATGGAGAAAGTCTATGAGTGTAGCTCTCGCAATTTTCGCATCATTGGCGCTGTCATCAAATCCGTTTGAGCAGGTTCGCGATCTTGACGAAGGTTCTATGCGTTTCGCCAACACTCTGGTGACAGCCTATACCTGCGATCTTCTGGGTTATGGCGTCGACTATATCGCATTGGCCGACTTGGGCTACGAAACGCAGGAAGCGATGATGAAGCAAGGCGCTACCTATGACGAAGCTATGAACCGCATCCGGGCCGACGTGCGCCGGACACGCGATAGGTTCAACTCGCGTTATTACACCGCCATTTACCGCGCGCGCTTTAACGTCCGGGCTGCAGATGATGTCACCAGCCCCGGGCAATTACAGCGTTTCCAGAGAACTTTCACTCGCCGCTGCAACGCCCTCGCTGAACAGGAAGAGACTGCTGCCTTTTTCACGAAGCCGGAGAGCATGCTTTCGAGCGCGGACCTCAGCCGCAAAGTGCGCAACTTGGTGGTTCTGGCGCGCCACGGAGAATAAATCACTGATAGCAAACGCATAAGTTAAACGGATGCGCCCGGACAACGATCACAAGAGCATCCCTTTTGGGCATGATACAGCCTGATGTTGTCTGTAAAACTTTCGTTTCTGGCGTCGCCGCCGTCGATCTCGCCCACTTGGGTTTCAAGATCCACGACATGATGCAAGGCCCCTGAAGCGTTTGAATATGACGGTTGAACCGGAAAACGCACACCTTTGCCGCCAATCGGCAAGGGATCAAGCCGCAGCGCCCAAACCGATCAACCAGAGCGCGCGATTTCTCGATGAACTGCAGGGGGAAAGCGCTTTGGGTGACGACAAGGTCAGCCGTTTTGCCGTCAAAACCGGAGATTCCGCTTTCGGCCCCAAGTCAGTCGCGATGCATTAAGTAGTCACGCAAATTTTTCAGATGGTGGCACCAACTTGCGTCGTGCATTGATCTAGGAACGCAGCGTTTGCTGCCGATCCCTTGTAATGTCATCCGGCTGTGCGGGTAGGAGTTCGTCCGTTTTGCTGCTTCGTTGGTGCCGGATGGACCCAAGGAAGCGGCTGATGCTGGCACGCAATTCGTCGAAGGCCGGGCGCTCAAGCGGCAGGTGCGACCCGTTGCCGAGCTCGACGAGTTCCTTCGGTCCTTCCACCCGATCGAAGGCCGGGCGGCTCAACTCGGTCGGGGTCCAGGCATCCGCGCCGGGATGCACGAGGAGGAGCGGACAGCGTGGTGCGAGCCGCGCCGCCTTGCGGGCATGCATGCTGCGGAAGAACCGTAGCCGCACCCAAAGCTTCCCAAGAAGCGGGTCGCGCGCGAAGAAGTGCTTCATCCCCGCGTCGCTTGACATCACTCCCATCGGCGCCAGGAGCCAGACCGGCATCGCCAGCCGGTCGACGATCCACGGCATCAGCCGGAACCCCAGAAGCGACATCCAGCCGAGCCAGCGCCAGCGCGCGGCGCGCACCAGCAGGGCAGGGTCGCCCATGTCGAGCAGCGTTGTCGCGATCACGCCATCGACCCTGTAAGCCTCCTCGGCCGCAAAGGCGGCCGTCATGCCCCCGACTGACAGGCCCATGAGCACGACCGGCCCCTCGGTCTCGTCCGCCAGCTCTGCGACGACCGCTGGCCACTCGCCGTAGTCGCCCCGGTATCCCGGTGCAGGCCGGGTCAGGCCATAGCCCGGCAGGTCAGGCGCCAGTGCGCGCCAACCGAGACTGGCCGCGAGATCGGCGAAGGGCGCGAGCACCCGGCCATTGCCGCCGCCGCCGTGCACGAGGATCAGCGTGCCCTTTGCAGGTTCCCCCGGTTCCCAGACGTCTAGATGGACGTCGTGGCCGCGGATTTTCCGCCAGATCTCGGCAGGCCTGCGTTCGATCCGGATGCCAAAGCGGGTGGCCAAGATGTCCCGATACTCCGTCCAGGACCCCGATGTCTCGTAAGATTTCATTCTGGTTTTCCCTCTATGTCCCGCAGGCCATGTTCAGTATTGACTTGGATTGAAAGGTGCCGGTCTTCACTTGGTCACATCGCACCAAGTGCCTGTTCACAAGCCGAAAAGGGCCCGATCGGAAGCGGCAGTTGCCACCTTCGTCGACGCAGCCGCTCGATTTCTGACCAGAAAGGATGGGGTTCAACCCCAACGCTGAGGCGGCACTGGCGGGGCACCCGCGCTGCGCTCTAGGCTCGATCGCCAGGATAGCGAAATCCGCGCCGAACCAAGCGCCGCCAGCGTGCCTGGCGGTGCCGATAGAACCAGTGCGCGAAAAGCCACACGCCAAGGGTGAGAACGCCTGCTTTCACCTCCACCTCGTCACGGTAAGCAGTGCGACCGTCGGTTCGCGCCTCGATCACGATGAAATGGTCCCAGACTTTCGCGATGTCGCCTGTCGCGTTGTCGCGAAGGCGGAACACGCCTCGGGCCTGGTCCTCGGGTTGCGGCGTCGAGGTCGCGATCTGCTGACGGCCGATGGGGATCAAGCCCAGAAATCGCATACGAACGAGATAACGTCCGTCGCCCCAGTGGGCGGGCATGGTGACGGGATCGATGGGATCAAAGGCGATGAGCGGTGCCGCCACACAATTTAGCAAGCGAGTAGTTCTTAACTCCGCCCAGATCCGCTCGACTGGTGCATCTAGAATCGTGTTTATGACGGCTTTCACGGGTATCTCTCAGGATTGGAGTCTCAACTTCTTGGCAGCGCTTGGGTGTCGTAGGACTTCTGTTCCGTCTTCCCTTTGTCTCCCACAAGGGATATCGAGTATTTGCTCGGATTTTACTGCTCGGATTGGAGGAGCCGATCATGCCTGCCGCCAGATCGCGCCAACCCGTTGTTCGCAAACCAAAACAGGGCCGCTCGAAGGCGACCGTCGCCGCCATCATCGAAGCAGCCGCTCGGATTCTGGCCGAACAGGGATGGGCGGGGTTCAACACCAACGCGGTGGCTGCGCGGGCGGGCGTGTCGATCGGTTCGCTTTACGAGTATTTCTCCGACAAGCAGGCGTTGGCGGATGAGATAGCCTCGGATCATCTCGCGCGGGGTGAGGCGCTTCTCGCGTCGGCCGCCGCCGGGATCAATGGTGCGAACGATCCCGCGGCGCTGGTGGATGCGCTGGTGCGGGGGCTTGTCGATCTGCATCGGGACGACCCGCAGCTTCACCGCGTGCTGTCCTCCGAGGTGCCGCTCTCAGCCGCGATCCGCCGACGGGTCGAAACCCTTCGGCAGGGAGCGATCGCGTTCGTGGGGCAGGCACTGACCCCACATGTCGATAATCCGGGCGTGGCCGCCCAGCTTCTCGTGGTGCTGTCAGTCCGACGCTAACTCGTCTCCACATGGCAAGGCTATCCCCTACCCGATCAAGCGGTCAGGCCATGAGAGTTTGCCATTCAGCCAAGGCGGCTGAACGGTTTGCTTTGTAGGTCTGTCGGTCAGTTAGGTGGCGATTTGAGTTGAAGTGGTTGTACACATTCGCGTGCACCGACGCGAACTTCTGAAGCGTCTTCATTTGTCGGAAACGGAGCATGACTCGTTCCTTCCTGCGCAGAGGCAGGTGAGAATTTTCTGCCCGATTGTTCAGCCACCTGCCCATTTCTCGACGATCTTCGATACCAAGATCGTGCATCGCTGCCGGATATGATCGCAGGCCGTCAGTCACAACCTCTACCGGGCTACCGTGACGCTTGAGCGTCTTCTTGAAGAACCGCAAAGCGGCGGATTTGTCCCGTTTCTTAGTGACGTAACTCTCAAGCACTTCACCTTCGTGATCGACAGCACGCCACAAATAGTGTGTCTCTCCATTGACCTTCACGAACACCTCATCGACGTGCCAGCGCCACTGGGTGTAGCCCTTCATTCTACTAATCCGCTGCCGCTTGATGTCGGCGGCGAACATGGGCCCGAAGCGGTTCCACCACAGCCGCACGGTCTCATGACAGACATCTATCCCGCGTTCGAACAGCAGATCCTCAACATTGCGTAAGCTCAGTGGATACAGAACATAAAGCATCACAACCATTCGGATGACTTCAGGTGATGAGTGGAAGTAGCGGAACGGATTCTTGGCTTTGTTCATCTGCTCCAGCTAGCAGCCAGGCCCATCCGCCGCCATCGCTTTGACAATGCCCTCTCTAGCCCTTATATCAAAAAGCAATTGATTCGAACTTGAGTTTACAAGCTGCGATCCCAGCAATCAGGCAAGTCGCCGTATGAAAGGTATGGTTATTTCTGGCTTCCAGATAACTTAGCTTGAAAGCCGGGGAGGGTGAGTTGAAAGTAATCCGTCTTGCCTTTTGTTTCGTGGGCGGTCTTGCTTTGCTGCATACCTTTGCTCAAGAGCCAGCGCCGGCACACGGGCGGCAGGCGACAGCACAGTTTAATTCTGACTTGCTTAGCGATGGGGCGGAGCCTCCGGCGCTTGGTGGCGACGCATGCCGTACGGCCGGTTCCGAGCGCGCGGCAGCGTGGTCGCAAACCAGCATTAAGACAACTATTTATTGCGGATCTGATCAAGTCGGTTTCGTCATCCACCAGGATAGAGCGCCCTCGCAGGCGGTCACTGGCGATGCTGATCTCGCGAACCTTGATCGGTTGTCGGAGTATTTACGCGCGAGCGAGGCTGTGGTTTGCGAACCACCGCAGATGCTTAGGTTTGGCGGTCTTTCTGTCTGGGCGCTTCCGTGCCGCGATATAGTGGATGGCTGGCCAAGCATGGCTTTGGTGCGCAACGCTGCGAATGGTCCGCAGATTGCCTTTGGCGCGGCCTTCGCATTTCCATTTCTCGCCTTTCAGTTAGGGGCTGACGTTTCGCTGCCGGACGAGAGCATGGCTGAAACAATTGCTGAATTGTGGCCCGCAAAAGTCCCGCTCGGCTCGTTCGCTGACCGGCGCCGGATTGGCGAACTCTGGTCGCAGGCCCGCGAAGCAAGCGCGAAACTGGATTTCGAAACGGCGCAACTGCGGCTGGACGCTGCACTTGAAGTGCAGGTGCGGCTGTTTGGTGAGGCTGATTTGCGGACCTCTGCGCTGCTTCTCGATTTGGCCATGGTTCTGGCTTATCAGGAAGACTTCGAGGCGTCTGATGCTATAGTCCGCCGCGTCGGCCCGCTTCTTGATCGATCGCCGCGCCCCAGCGATCGCGCTCGCCTTGCCGGCTACCAGTCAAGCATCGCGGCTCTGAAAGAAGATTTTCGTACAGCCGGTCAATACGCAGGCAGTGCGACTGCCCAATGGCGGCGGATTGCCGGAAGCAACGATCAGGAGGCCCTGCTTTCCCTCTTTCAGTCGAGCGAAGCAAAGGCGATCGATGCTCAGTCGGAACTGGCGCTGGCCCTTGCAAGGGAGGCAGCCATCCTCCTGAGACTGGATGATCCTGTTTCAGCCTATGCGAAAGCGGGGGAGGCGCTTCTCGTTTTGAACTCCGCAACTCAGAAACCGCCGATCTGGCGGTCGGAAATCCTTGCAGTGCTGGCTGAAACCTCATCGGCACTCGGTCGCTTGTCTGCTTCCGAGAAGTTCTTCGAGAGTGCCATCGCAATTCGCAGATCGCTTCAGGGCGACGGCGCAGGCGTTGTGCGACTGTTGCTAGCTCAAGGGCGGGCATACCAGCGTGAAGCGATGAACGTGAACGCGATTATCACCTATCGCAGCGCGATCAAGATCGCGAAGGAAATGCCGCGCGGCTCGGTCGCGCTGCGGGTCAATGACTTGATTCCGTTCGCGCAAGCAGTCCTTGCCGAAGCTGACGCGACCGCGAACGAAGATGAAAAGCTCGGCTTGATGACAGAGCTTTATGATGCTTTCCAGTTGGCGTTTGTCCCGGGCCGTGATGAAGCGATCGATCTCGCCTCCCTTCAAATCATTGACGGCAGGCCGAAACTGGCTGAGCTTGTAGGCGACTTGAAGCAAGTCCTGCTCGCGCAATCGGAATTGACCGGAAAACTGGCGATCGAACGCGGCAAGCCTGCTGCTGAGCGCGATGACAATCTTAATAGGCTTTTGACAGAACGGCTTGATGAGCAAGCTGCGACCGCGGCTGCCCTGCGTAATAGCCTTTCTAATGATTATCCTGAATATCAATGGTTCGCCGAAACCCGGGCGCCTGATCTCGACATTCTACGAGGCGTATTGAGCGATGATGAGGCGTTCGCCAGCTTCCTGATAGGCGCTGACGTTTCCTTCCTTCAGCTTGTCGTGCGGGAACGGATCTACATCACGCCTATCGCCGCAGGTGGTGATGATCTGGCCGAGATGGTGCGTGCCCTGCGCAAGGGGCTGGAAATCGAGGGCAGGTCAGTAAACGAGTTCAACCTCGCTGACGCGCATTTCCTTTACCAGACGCTTTTCGGAGGCGTCAGCGAACCGCTTGCACGGGTCAAACGCTTGATTGTGGTTCCCAATGGTCCTCTCAGCAACCTGCCCTTCGGCACGCTTGTGACAGATGTCCCCGAGGATGGAGATTACCGGAACGCTCCGTGGTTGATCAATCGCATGTCGATCACTCACGCGCCATCGATCGGCAGCTTCGTCCTTCTGCGCCAGACCAAGCCAGTGCGGGCGTTGCCAAGGCCCTTTCTGGGCATCGCCAATCCGACGTTTACCGGGGCGCCCTCTGTGGTGGCGGGCGAGGATACTCATACCTGCAATCCCGAAGACATCGCCCTACCTAGCCGCTTCGAGAAGCTGGAGTCACTGCCCGATACTATCGATGAGGTTCGCGCCGTGATTGCCGCTCTAGGCGTCACGGGCGCAGATCTGTTTGCGGAAATGCAAGCCAAGGAAACGGCGCTCCGCACCAAACCGCTCGACCAATATAACGTCATTTACGTGGCAACCCATGCAGTCATGCCCGGCGAGATTGCATGCCAGAACGAGCCTGGAATTGCTCTGGCGCGCCCGTCCGGCGTGGTCGGGTCCAGAGACGAGGATGGCTTTCTCGATGCAAGCGAGGTTGCGGCATTGAAAATTGCCGCGAACCTCGTGGTGCTCTCTGCCTGCAACACCGCCACAAGTGCGAATTCGACCGTTCAAAAAGGCGACGCGCTTTCGGGACTTGCGGAAAGCTTCTTTATCGCTGGCGCGCGCAGCTTGCTCGTGACGCATTGGCAGGTTCCATCTGCCGCTACTGCGGCTTTGATGCGCGACATGTTCGGAGAGATCGGCAAAAACCGGGCGCTTGCCACCGACGCTGCATTGCAACGGGCCCAGCTGCAGTCCATAAGCGATCCCGAAACCGCGCATCCCTTCTTCTGGGGTGCGTTCACATTCGTGGGAAGCGGAACCGAAACGGTGTTTGTCGAAGGAGCTGGAGCATGATCCGGACGCTGCTTGCGGCGTGCGCGTTCTGCTTTGCCATGCCAGCTGCGGCTCAATCGCTGGTGGTTGTCGAAGTGCGTGGGATCGATCTCAAAGTCGGCTCGCGGGTCGATGAGGCGCGTCCGGTAGAATTGCCGGCGGGCGGAAAGCTGGTCGTCGTGCGAACCGACGGCACAGTGATCAGCCTTCGCGGACCACATGATGGCCCGCTCAGGTCCCAGGCGCTTCCGAGGCAAGGCGCAGGCCGTGCGCTCGCAGCACTGGTCGCCACCCGCAATGACAGGGCGAGTCGTGTCGGTGCCGTGCGGTCGGGCGCGAATGCCCCTCCTCTGCCCTCGCCCTGGCTGATCGATGTTACTCGCCCCGGAGAAAGGTGCCTGGTTGAGGGCGCACCGATCGTCTGGTGGCAACCGGCCCGCACCACAAGCAGCCATTACGCCCTGTTCCCTATCGATCGCTCCTGGAACGCCCAGTTCCGCTTCGACGCAGGGCAAAGCGCCCTAACGGTTGCCAAGTTGAGCGAGATCGAGATGACCAAAGCGTTCATCATTAAGGATGACGAGCGCGAGTACAGCATTCGCCTTCACCTGATCCCCGAGGATGTGACCGAGCCGGCCGTCCTGGCCGGTTGGATGATAGAAAAGGGCTGCATCCAGCAAGCAGATGCTCTGCTGGCAGAGATACAGCATAGTATCAACTCAGATGATCCCTAGACTTGATGAAAATCCTTACGCTCTTCAAGAACCTGGGGCTCAATGGCCCAAACCGATCTGGACTTTGGATCACGCTCGTGGCCGTGCTTTCAGCCTTGATCGCGGTTTTTTCGGTCCAGTTTCTGACCCCGCTTAATAATCTCGAGAAGAAGCTCGCCGATATTCGCGTAGCCGCTCTCGAAGTGCCAAAACCGCCCTCTGACAAGATCATCGTGGTAGCTCTCGATGAAGAAACCGTATCGCAATTTGCCTATCGTTCGCCAATCGACCGCGCGTTCATCGCGGGCCTGATCGAGCGCATCGATGGGGCCGGCGCCAAGGCGCTAGGGGTCGACGTTCTGGTCGATCAGGCCAGCGAACCGGAAAAAGATGACCGGCTTTACAACGTTATCCGGAATGCCAGGACGCCGCTACATTTCAGCTTCACATCCGATCCCGCCTTCGTGACCGAACCTCAGCTTGAATTCATGCGGGACTTCATTCCCGCAGACAAACGCATGGAAGCAAAGCTGCTGTCTGACCCCTTCGATGGGCTGGTACGGCGGATCAATACAGGGGGCGTTCAAACTAACGGGAAGATCGCTTACGATACCGATCATCCACCCAGCTTTGCCGCAGTTATGGCGCGCTATCTAGGTGCCCCCATGCTTCGCCGCTCGCGAGAGATCGCATGGCGCCCTCTCTCAGCGGAGGGAGATGAGCCGATACCGGTCATCTCAGCCAATTACGTGTCCTATCTGCCGGACGAAATATTTGCCGGAAAGGTTGTACTGATTGGCGCGGTTCTTTCGATTACAGACCGGCATCCGACCCCTCTCTCAATCATCGACGATGGCGACCGGGGGTTGATGCCCGGTGTGCTGGTTCAGGCGCATGCTATAGACACACTTGTGTCCGGAGCACCCGAGCCGGTGCCCCCGCCGCTCCTCACGCTCTTCATTGTCGCGGCGTTTACTGCGCTGGGCGTACTCATCAGCCAGATGCGCAAAGGTCTGCTGTTCAACGTAATACTGTCTTTGCTCGCACTCACGGCATACTGGATCATCGCCGTCGTCGGCTATGGTTATGGCGTCGTGATGCTTCCACTCCTGATGCCATCCTTTGCGATGCTGCTGTCGGTGTGGATGATGGACCTGGTCATCGGCCGTGCCGAGCGTCTTCAAAGGCAGTTCATTCAATCCACCTTCTCGCGCTACGTCTCGCCCGCCGTGGTGGAGCGCATTGCTGCAGATCCAAGCGCGGCGGCTATCAGTGGCGAAAAGCGCGAGACCACCTTTCTGTTTACCGACGTGGCCGACTTCACGACCATGTCTGAACTGCTGCCCCCTGAAGAACTTTCGGATGTTCTCAATCAGTACCTCGATGGGGCGTGCGAAATCGTGCTCCGGCACGGAGGCACGATCGACAAGTTCATTGGCGATGCAATCATGGCGATCTTCAACGCGCCGATCGAACAGCCGGATCATGCCGCAGCCGCTGTCCGTGCCGCGCTCGAACTGGATGATTATGCCGAGCGCTTTCGCGAGGAATGCAATTCTAGGGATGTTCCCATCGGAGTGACCCGCATCGGCATACATTCGGGTCCCGCGGTGGTCGGTAATTTCGGTTCCTCACAACGCATGGATTTCACCGCGCTAGGCGACACGGTCAACACAGCCGCCCGCACAGAAGGGATCAACAAGTACTTCGGGACCCGAATCTGCTGCACCCAATCCGTCGTCGATCTTGCCGACGATCGGGCCTTCCGCACCATCGGCCACTTTGCGCTGAAAGGGAAATCCCAATACACAACTTTGTACATGCCCCTGCCGGCGGGACATGATCCCGAGGCGGAGAAGAACTACCTTGAAGCATTCGCCTTGCTGGAAGCAGGAGACCCTCGGGCGAAGGTCCACTTCGAGGCCCTCCGGGAACAATATCCCGCCGACCCGCTGATCAGCTACCACAGCGCCAGACTGGATGACGGCGAGATTTCGGCGCATATAAAGATGGGTGCGAAATGAACTTGCGTATGGTCACGCAACGAGACCTGGTGCGTCTACTGACTTCGCTGGCCATTCTCGTCCCAGGGAACGCGCTGGCGCAATCGGTCATTGTGTCTCCGGAAGCAGACATTTCCAGATTGCGGCTCAACCCGCCCGAGCTGCCGACACAGCAAGATCTCGATCTCACGATCCGCAATCCCGAGAAATCAGTCGTCCCCAAAGACGTCTCCACCATCGATTTCTTTGTTTCGCGGGTGCAGGTGAACGGGGTCACCTATTTTGGCGAAGATCGGATTCGTGCGATTTTTGGCCCTCTTGAGGGACAGCGGATCCGGCTCGAGACATTGCGCGAACAGGCCGACCGTCTTCAGGCGCTTTATGCCGGGCAGGGCTTCTTGCTGACCCGCGTCATAATCCCGCCGCAGAGGATCGAGGACGGGATCGTCATCATCGAAGTCGTCGAAGGTTTTATCGATGACATCCTCATCGAAAACGATCGCATTGTGGGCGCAAAACTGGCGCAGGATTCGCTCGAGACGCTTCGAGGGCAGCGACCGCTGAGCATCCGCGAGCTCGACAGCAAATTGCTCATCCTGAACGAAGTCCCCGGTGTCGCCGTCAAGACGTTGCTCCGGCCCGGAAACCAACTCGGCGCCGCAAGCATGGTTGTCTCGACTTCCAGATTGCCCAACCAGGGTTTCGCCAGCATCGGCAATACCGGTTCGAATGCTATCGGGCCAGCAATCTATTCTCTGGGCTACACCATCAATTCGCCGCTGGGCCGGCCGGGAGCGCTGGACTTTTCGGCAACTGTTGCGGGAAGAAGCCTTGCAGAACTGCAGGCTGCCAGCGCACGCTATGCCGTCCCCATCGGCAGCAGCGGGACAATCCTGTATCTTGGCGGGCTGGCCGCGCGAGCAAAGCCGGGTGGCGAGGCTTCGGATCTCGATGTTGCAAGCACCTCCTATTCTCTCGAAGCCCGGCTGCGTACCCCTCTGCACCGATCTCGTTCGAGTGCGCTCTATCTTGAAGGAGCTCTCCTATTTGCCGGAACCCGGACGAATGCACTGGGTGCCGAAATTACCCGCGACAAGATTTTCAGCCACCAGATCGGTCTTCGCGGGCGGCATCAGTCCTCTTTCGGGCAAACGACAGCGCAGGTTATGGTCACCGCAGGGTTGCCGGCCTTCGGCGCACTTGACGAGGAAATCCCCAATCCTTCCGTGGCAGGTTTCGAACCCAATTTTAGCAAAGTGAACTGGCAGCTCGACCACACGGTTGCCCTAAACAACACCACCTCGTTCTTGACGCGCGTTGTCGGTCAATGGACCGATGACCGGCTGCTGGCAGGTGAACAAGTGGCCTTCGGTGGGCAGCTTTTGGGGCGTGGCTACGCGCCTTCGGCGCTGACAGGGGACAAGGGTACGGGCGTCTTGGCCGAACTCAGCTTCGACATTCCGGGTGCTCAGGCGGCGGGCGTCATCAGTAATGTCGAATTGTATGGTTTTACCGATGCCGCGCAGACGAGGCTGCTCCCGGCAGACGGGATCGCTTCGGAGAAACAGAGCCTTGTATCCTACGGCTTCGGGCTGAGAGGCCTGCTGGCCGACCGGCTTATCCTCGATCTGCAGTTCGCCTCCGAGGGGCGCGATATTCCTGGCGGAGAAAGCCGCCCGGCACGGATTAACCTCAGCCTTGTGTCGGCCTTCTGATGCTAGTGCGCCGAACATCCCGATCGAGGGAAGGAAAAGTCATGAGATTTCGTCGCTTTATGCTATTGGGAACGGCCAGTTTCAGCTCTGTTGCGGCAGGCCAGAGCATTGTGGCGGCTCCGGCGACGGACCAGCCGCCGGTTGTTGTAGCGGGCAGCGCCACCCTCAGCACAAATGCGGCAGGGACGGTGCGAACCGTGACCCAGACCACTGACCGGGCTTTTCTTGACTGGAGCACGCTGAATGTTCCGCAGGATCACACGCTCCGGTTCGAGCAACCAGATGCGAATTCGATCACGCTGAACCGTGTGACGGGCAATAGCTTTTCGGTGATCGACGGGCTTATCGAGGCCAATGGTCAGGTGTGGATCCTGAACCCGAACGGCGTCTTTATATCGCCCACCGGGCAAATCACCACTTCGGGCTTTCTCGCATCGACCGGAAACATCGCACACACCGATTTCATGAATGCAACCGGGCAGTTCGCGCTCGGCGGCAATGGGTCATCTGCCTTCATTTCGAACCAAGGAACAATCACCACCAGCCTGGGCTATACCGTCCTCAATGCCGTGTCGGTCCAGAACAGCGGTCAAATTTCGGCAAGCCGTGGTACGGTCTTGTTGGCATCGGTCGACAATCTCAGCCTGTCCTTTGATCAAGGGCAGCTGATTTCCTATGATCTGAGCAACAACTCCATTGTTCCGGCCAGTTTCCGCGAAATCACTAATCTGGGAACAATCTCGGCTGAGGGCGGCCTTGTGGCGCTGAGCATGGCTTCCGCGCTGGGTGCGATCAGCGGCGTCATCAATGTCGAGGGCCTGATTGAAGCAAACAGTGCGCAGTCTGCAAACGGCAAAGTCACTCTTGATGCCGGCCCCAATGCCGCGCTGAGAATCAAGGGGACCGTTACAGTCGAAGGGACCGAGACCGGCGATGTCGGGGGTGTCATTGAAGCCCGTGGCAGTTTGGTGACTGTCGAAACCGATGCGATCCTCAATGCGGATGGCAAGGCTGGCGGCGGTGAGATCACTCTGGCCGCTAACCCGGCAGCACAGACTGCCGTTGATTTTAGCTCTTTGGAGTTCCTCCCAGGATCGTCGGTGACCACACCGCCTTCTGCGACCTCAATCGCCCAATCCTTGCTGCAGCAGCGCGAGGTCCTGGTGAACGGGGCACTGGCCAGCGTGGCGGTTCAGCAAGGCAGCGTCCTTTCCGCAAGTGCTACCGAACTTGGCCGTGGCGGCTTCATTCTTGTCGATGCCAACGACAGCCTGGGACTTTCGGCAAAGGTCTCCGGGCTGCTCAGGGCAAACGGGGCCGGTCCCACAGGCGATGGCGGCGAGATTGCACTAGGTGGTTTCCATCTGGACATCAGCGGGGCCACTCTGGAGGCGGTGGCCGGAAGTCCCACCGCAAGTCCAGGAAATGTCGAACTGACCGCAGCTTCGATTGATCTGGTGGATCAACTTACCCCGGCGGGCTCCGATGTGCTGGCTTGGCAGCCATCCGCCACCAACCTGCCGTTCTACGACCCGGCCGAATTGCAAAGCCTTGATATACTGGATTTGCAAGTTGCCCAGGCCGTGCCAATCGGTTTCGACTTCCTCTACTTCGGCGAAACATTCGACTCGGTCGAGGTTTCCTACGCCGGACTTCTGACATTCGGCACACTCAACGGAAACTCGCTGTGCTGCAACGGGCTGCCTTTGGCAGAGATCGCAGTTCCCCCATCGATCTTTGGCCTATGGACGGATCTCGGCATTGAATTCGACCCTGGCAGCAGTGTGCCGAATGTCCCAAGTGGGAAGCCGCGGTTTGGTACGTTTGACCTTGGGAATGGGTTAAAAGAATTTGTCCTTCAATGGGATAACGTGCCTGAATTTTTCAACAGGGGAACAGGTAACAACTTCGAAATCAGAATTCGAAGCGATGGCTCCATCCTTCTCAATTATGGCGATCTCGATGTCACCAGTCACAGCGTAACAGCAGGCCTGACGGGACGAACAATTAATGATATTTCGCAATTATTTTTTAGGGATTTAAACCCCAACAATACTCTGGCCGATATTTCGCAAACTTCAGCAATTTTTCGTCAAGCAAATCCTGTATCCCAAATTTCAAAACAGAGCATCGAAGACATCCTGATTGGTGGCAGCAATGTCTCGATAAATGCCAAGGACTTCACGGACGACAACAGCCGCAACCTTTCCATAGGCAACGTGACCATTTCGGGCTCGTCGACTTTCGGCTTGCCATCGGGTGGGGCTGCGCAACAGTTTCTTGTTACCGCTGACAAGGATATCCGCATCGTCGGGGATCAGATATTCGCAGGACCGCTCGCTGTACGAATGGCCGCCGACGTGAACGGCGATGCTATCGGGGGTGCGATCAGGGCTGGCGGCTTGCTTGAAGCCGGGCTAGCCAAGATCGTGGGTGATCTTGTCATATCCGGATTGACCGAAATCCGGGCGCCCGGCGACATCATTATCTTAGGCGACATCAGGACCGCGCCCGAAAGTGCCGATTCCCTCCTTATTCTGGATACGCAAGGGGCGTTGAAAGTCAGTGGTCCGATCGGCGATACTTCGACAGTATTCGCCGAACTCCGATCGGGCAGTCTCGATGTTCAGTCCATCCGAGCGGATCAGGTCAACATCGATCTGTTCGCCGAGGGCAGCATAGCCGGCCCCATCACAACCGGTGCGCTATTGAAGTTCGGGCCGGGAACACTAACGCTTGCGGGTGACAACGGGGATTTGAACGAAATAGCGGTCAGAGGCGGCAGGATCCTGGCCCAGGGCGCGGACAATATAGGAACCGGGACGATCCTGTTGGACAACGGCGAGCTTAATTTTACTGGTCAGTCGCCCGTGGAGCTCTTGAACTCCATAATTGTCACCCAATCCGGATCCATATCCTTTGCGGGCTCCGGCACGATCGCTGGACAGGTCGACAGATCCGGCAGCGTCAATGCCGAATTCGACGTCAAGGCAGGCGGAGACCTGACCTTTGCAGGGGAAATCGGCACAAACAGTGCTCTCGGCGGCATCTTTGGCACTGCCGAAGGCCGGATCATTCTCGATGCCGGCGCACGGTTGGTCGCATCTGATATCATTGAGATGTTCGGTTTCGCCGGATTCACCAATCTTTCCCCCCGGGCTGATGTGCTGTCCTCTGCCGAATGGTTCATATGGAGCGGAAACCCCGATCCGTTTGGAGGAAGCAATCCCGACAATACCGGTGCGCTTCAGCACGATTGGCGCTTCTATGGAATTAGCGAAGCCGAGGTGCGAGGCGATGCGAGCCCCCCTGAACGACCGGTCGGTGCCTTTGGCCTGGGCTACCGCATTGCCCCGGTGCTCACGCCGCGACTGGGAGCCAGCCTAAGCAAGATTTATGACGGCACGCGGGAGTTTTCGACCGAATCGATCAGTCTGGATTTCGACGGCTTGCTCGAAGGCGACAGCCTGAATGCGTCAAGCATTACCTCGGCACTCGCCGATGTCGCGGGCGTATCGGCATCACAAGCCACAATTTCCGGTATAGAAGCGAGTTTCACCGATGCTTCGGGCAAGCCGGTATTTGGCTATCAGTTCAACTCTACCATCACGACACCGGCTTCGATCCTGCCGCGCCCGCTCCTCGCCTCGCTGATCGGCGCGGTCAGCCGCAACTATGATGGCACCACCGACGCTCTCTTGACCTCCGGCAACTTTGCTCTTGATGGTCTGGTCTCGGGCGAGACCATCACGGTCACGCAAACCGCAGGCGCCTTTGCCACTCCCAATGTCGGCAACGACCTCTCGATCAGCGCCATCCTTGCGAGCGCCGATTTCACAGCCGGGGAAGGCACGAATCTTGGCAACTACCTGCTGCCCACAAGCGCATCCGGCGCCATCGGTACGATCCTGCCGCGCCCGCTCCTCGCCTCGCTGATCGGCGCGGTCAGCCGCAACTATGATGGCACCACCGACGCTCTCTTGACCTCCGGCAACTTTGCTCTTGATGGTCTGGTCTCGGGCGAGACCATCACGGTCACGCAAACCGCAGGCGCCTTTGCCACTCCCAATGTCGGCAACGACCTCTCGATCAGCGCCATCCTTGCGAGCGCCGATTTCACAGCCGGGGAAGGCACGAATCTTGGCAACTACCTGCTGCCCACAAGCGCATCCGGCGCCATCGGTACGATCCTGCCGCGCCCGCTCCTCGCCTCGCTGATCGGCGCGGTCAGCCGCAACTATGATGGCACCACCGACGCTCTCTTGACCTCCGGCAACTTTGCTCTTGATGGTCTGGTCTCGGGCGAGACCATCACGGTCACGCAAACCGCAGGCGCCTTTGCCACTCCCAATGTCGGCAACGACCTCTCGATCAGCGCCATCCTTGCGAGCGCCGATTTCACAGCCGGGGAAGGCACGAATCTTGGCAACTACCTGCTGCCCACAAGCGCATCCGGCGCCATCGGTACGATCCTGCCGCGCCCGCTCCTCGCCTCGCTGATCGGCGCGGTCAGCCGCAACTATGATGGCACCACCGACGCTCTCTTGACCTCCGGCAACTTTGCTCTTGATGGTCTGGTCTCGGGCGAGACCATCACGGTCACGCAAACCGCAGGCGCCTTTGCCACTCCCAATGTCGGCAACGACCTCTCGATCAGCGCCATCCTTGCGAGCGCCGATTTCACAGCCGGGGAAGGCACGAATCTTGGCAACTACCTGCTGCCCACAAGCGCATCCGGCGCCATCGGTACGATCCTGCCGCGCCCGCTCCTCGCCTCGCTGATCGGCGCGGTCAGCCGCAACTATGATGGCACCACCGACGCTCTCTTGACCTCCGGCAACTTTGCTCTTGATGGTCTGGTCTCGGGCGAGACCATCACGGTCACGCAAACCGCAGGCGCCTTTGCCACTCCCAATGTCGGCAACGACCTCTCGATCAGCGCCATCCTTGCGAGCGCCGATTTCACAGCCGGGGAAGGCACGAATCTTGGCAACTACCTGCTGCCCACAAGCGCATCCGGCGCCATCGGTACGATCCTGCCGCGCCCGCTCCTCGCCTCGCTGATCGGCGCGGTCAGCCGCAACTATGATGGCACCACCGACGCTCTCTTGACCTCCGGCAACTTTGCTCTTGATGGTCTGGTCTCGGGCGAGACCATCACGGTCACGCAAACCGCAGGCGCCTTTGCCACTCCCAATGTCGGCAACGACCTCTCGATCAGCGCCATCCTTGCGAGCGCCGATTTCACAGCCGGGGAAGGCACGAATCTTGGCAACTACCTGCTGCCCACAAGCGCATCCGGCGCCATCGGTACGATCCTGCCGCGCCCGCTCCTCGCCTCGCTGATCGGCGCGGTCAGCCGCAACTATGATGGCACCACCGACGCTCTCTTGACCTCCGGCAACTTTGCTCTTGATGGTCTGGTCTCGGGCGAGACCATCACGGTCACGCAAACCGCAGGCGCCTTTGCCACTCCCAATGTCGGCAACGACCTCTCGATCAGCGCCATCCTTGCGAGCGCCGATTTCACAGCCGGGGAAGGCACGAATCTTGGCAACTACCTGCTGCCCACAAGCGCATCCGGCGCCATCGGTACGATCCTGCCGCGCCCGCTCCTCGCCTCGCTGATCGGCGCGGTCAGCCGCAACTATGATGGCACCACCGACGCTCTCTTGACCTCCGGCAACTTTGCTCTTGATGGTCTGGTCTCGGGCGAGACCATCACGGTCACGCAAACCGCAGGCGCCTTTGCCACTCCCAATGTCGGCAACGACCTCTCGATCAGCGCCATCCTTGCGAGCGCCGATTTCACAGCCGGGGAAGGCACGAATCTTGGCAACTACCTGCTGCCCACAAGCGCATCCGGCGCCATCGGTACGATCCTGCCGCGCCCGCTCCTCGCCTCGCTGATCGGCGCGGTCAGCCGCAACTATGATGGCACCACCGACGCTCTCTTGACCTCCGGCAACTTTGCTCTTGATGGTCTGGTCTCGGGCGAGACCATCACGGTCACGCAAACCGCAGGCGCCTTTGCCACTCCCAATGTCGGCAACGACCTCTCGATCAGCGCCATCCTTGCGAGCGCCGATTTCACAGCCGGGGAAGGCACGAATCTTGGCAACTACCTGCTGCCCACAAGCGCATCCGGCGCCATCGGTACGATCCTGCCGCGCCCGCTCCTCGCCTCGCTGATCGGCGCGGTCAGCCGCAACTATGATGGCACCACCGACGCTCTCTTGACCTCCGGCAACTTTGCTCTTGATGGTCTGGTCTCGGGCGAGACCATCACGGTCACGCAAACCGCAGGCGCCTTTGCCACTCCCAATGTCGGCAACGACCTCTCGATCAGCGCCATCCTTGCGAGCGCCGATTTCACAGCCGGGGAAGGCACGAATCTTGGCAACTACCTGCTGCCCACAAGCGCATCCGGCGCCATCGGTACGATCCTGCCGCGCCCGCTCCTCGCCTCGCTGATCGGCGCGGTCAGCCGCAACTA
Organism: Erythrobacter aurantius; assembly: GCF_023823125.1. Lineage (NCBI taxonomy): Bacteria > Pseudomonadati > Pseudomonadota > Alphaproteobacteria > Sphingomonadales > Erythrobacteraceae > Erythrobacter > Erythrobacter aurantius. The sequence goes on from NZ_CP090949.1 coordinate 2,801,886, forward strand.
TGATGGCACCACCGACGCTCTCTTGACCTCCGGCAACTTTGCTCTTGATGGTCTGGTCTCGGGCGAGACCATCACGGTCACGCAAACCGCAGGCGCCTTTGCCACTCCCAATGTCGGCAACGACCTCTCGATCAGCGCCATCCTTGCGAGCGCCGATTTCACAGCCGGGGAAGGCACGAATCTTGGCAACTACCTGCTGCCCACAAGCGCATCCGGCGCCATCGGTACGATCCTGCCGCGCCCGCTCCTCGCCTCGCTGATCGGCGCGGTCAGCCGCAACTATGATGGCACCACCGACGCTCTCTTGACCTCCGGCAACTTTGCTCTTGATGGTCTGGTCTCGGGCGAGACCATCACGGTCACGCAAACCGCAGGCGCCTTTGCCACTCCCAATGTCGGCAACGACCTCTCGATCAGCGCCATCCTTGCGAGCGCCGATTTCACAGCCGGGGAAGGCACGAATCTTGGCAACTACCTGCTGCCCACAAGCGCATCCGGCGCCATCGGTACGATCCTGCCGCGCCCGCTCCTCGCCTCGCTGATCGGCGCGGTCAGCCGCAACTATGATGGCACCACCGACGCTCTCTTGACCTCCGGCAACTTTGCTCTTGATGGTCTGGTCTCGGGCGAGACCATCACGGTCACGCAAACCGCAGGCGCCTTTGCCACTCCCAATGTCGGCAACGACCTCTCGATCAGCGCCATCCTTGCGAGCGCCGATTTCACAGCCGGGGAAGGCACGAATCTTGGCAACTACCTGCTGCCCACAAGCGCATCCGGCGCCATCGGTACGATCCTGCCGCGCCCGCTCCTCGCCTCGCTGATCGGCGCGGTCAGCCGCAACTATGATGGCACCACCGACGCTCTCTTGACCTCCGGCAACTTTGCTCTTGATGGTCTGGTCTCGGGCGAGACCATCACGGTCACGCAAACCGCAGGCGCCTTTGCCACTCCCAATGTCGGCAACGACCTCTCGATCAGCGCCATCCTTGCGAGCGCCGATTTCACAGCCGGGGAAGGCACGAATCTTGGCAACTACCTGCTGCCCACAAGCGCATCCGGCGCCATCGGTACGATCCTGCCGCGCCCGCTCCTCGCCTCGCTGATCGGCGCGGTCAGCCGCAACTATGATGGCACCACCGACGCTCTCTTGACCTCCGGCAACTTTGCTCTTGATGGTCTGGTCTCGGGCGAGACCATCACGGTCACGCAAACCGCAGGCGCCTTTGCCACTCCCAATGTCGGCAACGACCTCTCGATCAGCGCCATCCTTGCGAGCGCCGATTTCACAGCCGGGGAAGGCACGAATCTTGGCAACTACCTGCTGCCCACAAGCGCATCCGGCGCCATCGGTACGATCCTGCCGCGCCCGCTCCTCGCCTCGCTGATCGGCGCGGTCAGCCGCAACTATGATGGCACCACCGACGCTCTCTTGACCTCCGGCAACTTTGCTCTTGATGGTCTGGTCTCGGGCGAGACCATCACGGTCACGCAAACCGCAGGCGCCTTTGCCACTCCCAATGTCGGCAACGACCTCTCGATCAGCGCCATCCTTGCGAGCGCCGATTTCACAGCCGGGGAAGGCACGAATCTTGGCAACTACCTGCTGCCCACAAGCGCATCCGGCGCCATCGGTACGATCCTGCCGCGCCCGCTCCTCGCCTCGCTGATCGGCGCGGTCAGCCGCAACTATGATGGCACCACCGACGCTCTCTTGACCTCCGGCAACTTTGCTCTTGATGGTCTGGTCTCGGGCGAGACCATCACGGTCACGCAAACCGCAGGCGCCTTTGCCACTCCCAATGTCGGCAACGACCTCTCGATCAGCGCCATCCTTGCGAGCGCCGATTTCACAGCCGGGGAAGGCACGAATCTTGGCAACTACCTGCTGCCCACAAGCGCATCCGGCGCCATCGGTACGATCCTGCCGCGCCCGCTCCTCGCCTCGCTGATCGGCGCGGTCAGCCGCAACTATGATGGCACCACCGACGCTCTCTTGACCTCCGGCAACTTTGCTCTTGATGGTCTGGTCTCGGGCGAGACCATCACGGTCACGCAAACCGCAGGCGCCTTTGCCACTCCCAATGTCGGCAACGACCTCTCGATCAGCGCCATCCTTGCGAGCGCCGATTTCACAGCCGGGGAAGGCACGAATCTTGGCAACTACCTGCTGCCCACAAGCGCATCCGGCGCCATCGGTACGATCCTGCCGCGCCCGCTCCTCGCCTCGCTGATCGGCGCGGTCAGCCGCAACTATGATGGCACCACCGACGCTCTCTTGACCTCCGGCAACTTTGCTCTTGATGGTCTGGTCTCGGGCGAGACCATCACGGTCACGCAAACCGCAGGCGCCTTTGCCACTCCCAATGTCGGCAACGACCTCTCGATCAGCGCCATCCTTGCGAGCGCCGATTTCACAGCCGGGGAAGGCACGAATCTTGGCAACTACCTGCTGCCCACAAGCGCATCCGGCGCCATCGGTACGATCCTGCCGCGCCCGCTCCTCGCCTCGCTGATCGGCGCGGTCAGCCGCAACTATGATGGCACCACCGACGCTCTCTTGACCTCCGGCAACTTTGCTCTTGATGGTCTGGTCTCGGGCGAGACCATCACGGTCACGCAAACCGCAGGCGCCTTTGCCACTCCCAATGTCGGCAACGACCTCTCGATCAGCGCCATCCTTGCGAGCGCCGATTTCACAGCCGGGGAAGGCACGAATCTTGGCAACTACCTGCTGCCCACAAGCGCATCCGGCGCCATCGGTACGATCCTGCCGCGCCCGCTCCTCGCCTCGCTGATCGGCGCGGTCAGCCGCAACTATGATGGCACCACCGACGCTCTCTTGACCTCCGGCAACTTTGCTCTTGATGGTCTGGTCTCGGGCGAGACCATCACGGTCACGCAAACCGCAGGCGCCTTTGCCACTCCCAATGTCGGCAACGACCTCTCGATCAGCGCCATCCTTGCGAGCGCCGATTTCACAGCCGGGGAAGGCACGAATCTTGGCAACTACCTGCTGCCCACAAGCGCATCCGGCGCCATCGGTACGATCCTGCCGCGCCCGCTCCTCGCCTCGCTGATCGGCGCGGTCAGCCGCAACTATGATGGCACCACCGACGCTCTCTTGACCTCCGGCAACTTTGCTCTTGATGGTCTGGTCTCGGGCGAGACCATCACGGTCACGCAAACCGCAGGCGCCTTTGCCACTCCCAATGTCGGCAACGACCTCTCGATCAGCGCCATCCTTGCGAGCGCCGATTTCACAGCCGGGGAAGGCACGAATCTTGGCAACTACCTGCTGCCCACAAGCGCATCCGGCGCCATCGGTACGATCCTGCCGCGCCCGCTCCTCGCCTCGCTGATCGGCGCGGTCAGCCGCAACTATGATGGCACCACCGACGCTCTCTTGACCTCCGGCAACTTTGCTCTTGATGGTCTGGTCTCGGGCGAGACCATCACGGTCACGCAAACCGCAGGCGCCTTTGCCACTCCCAATGTCGGCAACGACCTCTCGATCAGCGCCATCCTTGCGAGCGCCGATTTCACAGCCGGGGAAGGCACGAATCTTGGCAACTACCTGCTGCCCACAAGCGCATCCGGCGCCATCGGTACGATCCTGCCGCGCCCGCTCCTCGCCTCGCTGATCGGCGCGGTCAGCCGCAACTATGATGGCACCACCGACGCTCTCTTGACCTCCGGCAACTTTGCTCTTGATGGTCTGGTCTCGGGCGAGACCATCACGGTCACGCAAACCGCAGGCGCCTTTGCCACTCCCAATGTCGGCAACGACCTCTCGATCAGCGCCATCCTTGCGAGCGCCGATTTCACAGCCGGGGAAGGCACGAATCTTGGCAACTACCTGCTGCCCACAAGCGCATCCGGCGCCATCGGTACGATCCTGCCGCGCCCGCTCCTCGCCTCGCTGATCGGCGCGGTCAGCCGCAACTATGATGGCACCACCGACGCTCTCTTGACCTCCGGCAACTTTGCTCTTGATGGTCTGGTCTCGGGCGAGACCATCACGGTCACGCAAACCGCAGGCGCCTTTGCCACTCCCAATGTCGGCAACGACCTCTCGATCAGCGCCATCCTTGCGAGCGCCGATTTCACAGCCGGGGAAGGCACGAATCTTGGCAACTACCTGCTGCCCACAAGCGCATCCGGCGCCATCGGTACGATCCTGCCGCGCCCGCTCCTCGCCTCGCTGATCGGCGCGGTCAGCCGCAACTATGATGGCACCACCGACGCTCTCTTGACCTCCGGCAACTTTGCTCTTGATGGTCTGGTCTCGGGCGAGACCATCACGGTCACGCAAACCGCAGGCGCCTTTGCCACTCCCAATGTCGGCAACGACCTCTCGATCAGCGCCATCCTTGCGAGCGCCGATTTCACAGCCGGGGAAGGCACGAATCTTGGCAACTACCTGCTGCCCACAAGCGCATCCGGCGCCATCGGTACGATCCTGCCGCGCCCGCTCCTCGCCTCGCTGATCGGCGCGGTCAGCCGCAACTATGATGGCACCACCGACGCTCTCTTGACCTCCGGCAACTTTGCTCTTGATGGTCTGGTCTCGGGCGAGACCATCACGGTCACGCAAACCGCAGGCGCCTTTGCCACTCCCAATGTCGGCAACGACCTCTCGATCAGCGCCATCCTTGCGAGCGCCGATTTCACAGCCGGGGAAGGCACGAATCTTGGCAACTACCTGCTGCCCACAAGCGCATCCGGCGCCATCGGTACGATCCTGCCGCGCCCGCTCCTCGCCTCGCTGATCGGCGCGGTCAGCCGCAACTATGATGGCACCACCGACGCTCTCTTGACCTCCGGCAACTTTGCTCTTGATGGTCTGGTCTCGGGCGAGACCATCACGGTCACGCAAACCGCAGGCGCCTTTGCCACTCCCAATGTCGGCAACGACCTCTCGATCAGCGCCATCCTTGCGAGCGCCGATTTCACAGCCGGGGAAGGCACGAATCTTGGCAACTACCTGCTGCCCACAAGCGCATCCGGCGCCATCGGTACGATCCTGCCGCTAACCTTGGTATATCGCGCCGATCCTGCGGTTCGTTTTCAGGGTGCTGCGAACCCGACGTTCACGGGGTCAGTGACAGGATTCTTGGAAGGCGAGACGCTGGCAAGCGCGACGACGGGGGCTCTGACCTTCACTTCGCCAGCCACGACCGAATCTGACGTAGGCCTCTATCCCATCCTCGGGAGCGGATTGTTCGCGATCAACTACGTGTTCGTGCAAGCGCCGGAAAATGCCCAAGCGCTTACTATCCAGCCGAACATAATGAATCAGATTTCCAACGTCGCCCAGACACAAGGCTCTGGTACGGGCGCATCCGGGTCAGGGCCTGGGGCTGGTTCTGGTTCTGGTTCTGGTTCTGGCCCGGATTCGGGTTCCGGAAGCGGGTCAAATTCGGACGCTGGGTCTGGGGAGGATCAGGGTTCAGGTTCGGAGTCTGGAGTAGATAGCGATGATACGCCGGCGTCTTCTAACGATGACAGCTCGTCATCGTCGGATGGCTCGGAAGCGTCTGAAGGAGACTCTGGTGCAGATTCATCGGGCGGATCAAGCTCTGCCGACACCACCAGCGCTGGGTCTGGTGCTACCGATAGTAGTGACAACGACACAGCGGCAAGCAGCGACGATAGCCCAACGGCTGATCAGCCGGTGTCGCAGCAATCATCGCCGACTGTGGTTGCGGTCGAAGTCGAGCCGGCGGAGCCCTTGCCGCCTTCGCCTGTGGGTGAAGACCGGACCCCGACGCCGAGCGACCCCGAAGACAGCTCAGATCCAGTTCTTGCCGCCATCTCCGGCGATGAAAATACCGAGGTGCAAACAACCAACGTGCAACGCGATATTGTCCAGCTTACGCCCGCAATCTCGGTATCGCCGCAACCACAGGCCAGGCCTTCGCCCAGGTCAACTGACAATGCGCTTTCAATCAACAGCTTGCTAAACCGTTAGGTGTTGATCGTTGATTTCCGCAGAGGTCGTCCGTCGTCAGAACATTTGGCACAACTCGCGGCGTAGGTTTGCGTAGTGTGGGCCTCGTCTGGGATTGATGTTTAGGCGGCGAGCTTGCGGTGTTGCAAGCGCCGATATTCGATGGTCTGTTGCTTGATCCTTTCACGTCGTTTGATGATGGCAGGTGCCCTGCCGAAGTAGGCATCGGCGGGCGTCACATTGTCGAGGCTCTCGTGGTAGCGCTGGTGGTTGTAGTGCTCGACGAAGGCCTCGATCTGCTGTTCGAGATCGCCGGGCAGGAAGTAATTCTCCAGCAACACGCGGTTCTTGAGCGTCTGGTGCCAGCGTTCGATCTTGCCCTGGGTCTGCGGATGGAAGGGTGCACCGCGCACATGGTCCATGTGCTTGCCGTCGAGATAGTCGGCAAGTTCACCGGCGATGTAGCTGGGACCGTTATCGCTGAGCAGGCGCGGCCTGTGCAGTACATTGGCGTGCTCGCAGCCTGAGGCGGCCAACGCCATGTCCAGCGTGTCGGTGACGTCTTCAGCCTTCATCGTCGTGCACAGCTTCCAGGCGATGATGTAGCGCGAGTAATCGTCGAGCACGGTCGACAGATACATCCAGCCCCAGCCAATGATCTTGAAGTAGGTGAAGTCCGTCTGCCACATCTCGTTGGGCCGAGTGGTCTTGGTGTGGAACGCCTCTGCCGCCTTGATCACCGTGTAGGCCGGGCTGGTGATCAGATCATGGGCCTTCAAGAGGCGGTAAACCGTGGCTTCCGACACGAAGTAGCGCTTCTCGTCGGTGAAGCGCACAGCCAGTTCACGCGGAGACAGCTCGGTCTGTTCCAGCGCCATCTCGACGATCTGATCCTGCACCTCGGGCGCGATCCTGTTCCACACCCGGCTTGGCGCAGATGGCCGGTCTGCCAGTGCCTCCGGTCCGCCTTCAAGGAAGCGGTCATACCAGCGGTAAAAAGAGCGCCTTGCCACGCCGAGCTGGTCCAGCGTGCGCTTGGCGGGCAGGTGCGATTGTTCAACCAGCTTAATGATCTCCAGCTTCTCGGATGCAGGATACCTCATTCGTCGTCTCCCCCATCCGCGATCATGCTTTTTTTGAGCAAGCGGTTCTCCAGGGTGAGATCGGCTACGCATTCCTTCAGATCGCGGGCCTCGCGGCGAAGATCCTTCACCTCGTCAGTGGTCGCAGAACGGGCCGTATCGCCAGCAAGCCTGCGCTTGCCGGCCTCCATGAACTCCTTGGACCAAGTGTAATACAGGCTCTGGGCGATGCCTTCCTTCCGGCACAGCTCGGCAATGGAGTCATCACCGCGCAGGCCTCCCAGCACGATCCGGATTTTGTCCTCTGCAGAGAAGTGCCAGCGGGTCTTGCGGCGGATGTCCTTCACCACCTGTTCGGCCGGCAATTTGGACTTTGAGGATTTGGGCTTCATCTTCGTTCCTTCGTCACTACGACGAAGCCCAAATCCTCCTTAACTTACAACCTCAAATCTGTGCCATAAACGATGACGGGGGACAAACGGCAACTGGATCGTCGAAGGATACGGCATCGCACCCGATTACGAGGTCGAAAATCCGCCGCACGCCACTTTCAACGGCGGCGATGCGCAGCTAGAGGCGGCTATCGCGCTGTTGCGTGACCGGATAGCGAATGAGCCGGTGCCTGCTCTGGTGCCCCGTCCGCTCAGCCCGCTTGGCACTCCGGCACGCGATGTCATGCGGCTGGATGGATAGACGGGATAGAATTGATGATGGATGCTCTTGAACAACGCCTCGCCGCCGCTCCGGTGGTGCCGCTGGTCGGGGAAAACGACCCGGACTGCGCGGTGAAGACCACTCAGGCGCTGGCCAACGGCGGCCTAAGCGTGATCGAGGTGGTTATGCGTAGCCCCGGCGCGCAGGCGGGGATGGAAGCGATCCTTGACCAGACCGAGGGGCTGATCGTCGGCGCGGGCACCGTGCTCACGCTCGATCAGGCGAAATCGGTGGTGGCGAGCGGGGCGCAGTTCATCGTCTCGCCTGGCCTCGTCGATGAAATCGCGCGCTATTGCATCGACGAAGGCATCCCGTTCTTCCCCGGCACGATGACAGCCGGCGAGGTGCAGCGCGCCTATGCGCTGGGCCTGCGCAAGGTGAAATTCTTCCCGGCGAGCCTTGCCGGTGGAGTACCGATGCTAAAGGCGTTCAGCTCGGTGTTTGGCGAAATGCGGTTCATGCCCACGGGCGGCGTATCGGCGGCCAACCTTCCCGAATTCCTGTCTGTCCCCAGCGTCATTGCGTGCGGTGGCAGCTGGCTGACCCCGGCTAACGCGATTGACGCGGGCGATTATGCGCAGGTTACGGCGCTGGCCCGCGAAGCGGTGGACATCGCCCGGCAGGCGCGCGGATAAATTCGTTACCGGATCCGTCGCCTGTCCCCCGTCATCGTTTATGGCACAGATTTGAGGTTGTGATTTAAGGGGGATTTGGGCTTCGTCGTAGTGACGAAGGAACGAAGCTGAAGCCCAAATCCTCAAGGTCCAAAAAGCCTGCCGAACAGGTGGTGAAGGACATCCGCCGCAAGACCCGCTGGCACTTCTCTGCAGAGGACAAAATCCGGATCGTGCTGGGAGGCCTGCACGGTGATGACTCCATTGCGGAGCTGTGCCGCAAGGAAGGCATTGCCCAGAGCCTGTACTACACCTGGTCCAAGGGGTGCTGTGTGCTGTCAGTCCGACGCTAACTCGTCTTGGTCTGAGCCCGAAGTTTCTACCATCTACGAGTAGAGCCTTGGGCCGTTTTGATGCCCTTCGCCGGGCGTGATGGCAACAACCGTATTGGGGGCATGCCCCCAATACGGTTTGCCGCTTGATCCTGCCCCGATCTCGGCCGGGGTTCTGTTCCCGAGGCTCGAGTGGGGCCGGAAGTGGTTGTAGTCGTGCCGCCAGGCTTCCAGTTCCTGGCGGGCATGAGCGAGGCTGGTGAAGATCGTCTCGTTCAAGAACTCATCGCGCAGGCGCGCATTGAAGCTTTCGATGAACCCGTTCTGGTAGGGCTTGCCCGGCGCGATGTAGTGCCACTCAACGTTGCGCTCCTTGCTCCAGCGCAGGATCGCCATGCTGGTCAGTTCGGTGCCGTTATCGCTGACGATGGTGTGGGGCCTTGCCATGCGCTCGAACACCGCTGCATCGAGTTCACGCCCGACCCGTGCGCCCGAGATCGACGTGTCGGCGATCAGGCGCACGCACTCCCGGGTGTAGCCCTTCATTCTACTAATCCGCTGCCGCTTGATGTCGGCGGCGAACATGGGCCCGAAGCGGTTCCACCACAGCCGCACGGTCTCATGACAGACATCTATCCCGCGTTCGAACAGCAGATCCTCAACATTGCGTAAGCTCAGTGGATACAGAACATAAAGCATCACAACCATTCGGATGACTTCAGGTGATGAGTGGAAGTAGCGGAACGGATTCTTGGCTTTGTTCATCTGCTCCAGCTAGCAGCCAGGCCCATCCGCCGCCATCGCTTTGACAATGCCGGCGGTGGACATAGGGCCCCGCGCAGGCGCAGCCGCCGCGCGCCTGCACGCCGAAGCGGTCCGACAGGATGCGCGTGACGAGCTGGTGATGGACAAGGCCGCCCCTGCCGTCACGCACGCGGAACGAGACGATCGGGAGCATCGCATCGTGATCCGGCCCGAGGGTCTCGATCAGCGGGTTCGCGCGCCAGCGTTCGAGCGCCGCCCGGCGCAGCTTCTCGGCACGCGCATCCAGCCCGGCACGCATCATGCAATCGCGCACGATGATCGCGAGCGCGGCGCGGATGTCGGCGATGGCGTTGGGCGTCCCCGCCTCCTCGCGCGCGGCGAGATCTGCGAGGTAATCGTGGCTCTCCGGGGTGACGAAGCTCACCGTCCCACCACCGGGTGCCGAGGGCGTATCCATCATCACCGCCTCGCGTCGCACGACGAGCAGCCCGGAGGAACCCGGCCCGCCGACGAACTTGTGCGGCGAGGTGACGAGAGCATCGATATGGGCATCCGCCGCCGGGCGCATGGTCATGGGAAGATAGGGCCCGGCTCCGGCATAGTCCCAGATTACGCGCCCCCCATGCGCCTGCACCGCCTGCGAGACGGCGGCGATGTCGGTGAGCGCGCCGGTCACGTTCGATCCGGCCGAGAAGGCGGCGATGATGTGCCTGCCGGAGTGTTCGACAAGGCTCGCTTCGAGTTCGGCCATGTCGGGCCCGCCGGACGGGCTTTCGGGCAGTTCGATCACGTCTGCCATGCTCTCGCGCCATGGCAGGAGATTGGAATGGTGTTCGTAAGGTCCGACCAGCACCACGGGCCTGCGCCCTTCCGCATCGAGCCGGTCGGCGCCGAACAGGCGCACCAGCTTCTGGATGCCCGCCGTCGCGCCGGAACCGGCGAAGATGACCGCGTCTTCCTTGCCCGCCTCGCAGAACCGCGCGATCTCCTCGCGGGCGCAGCAGCGCAGGAGGTTAATCGAGCGCCCGCAGAACGAAGCCTGCGTGTGCGGGTTGGCGTAGACTGGAAGTACTTCTTCCATCACGAAGCGCTCGACCTGCATCAACGCACGGCCCGAGGCGGCGTAATCGGCGTAGATCATACGCACCGGACCGCACGGCCCTTCGAACACCAGCCCCTTGCCGATCACGTCTTTTGCCAGCGTGCCCGCAGCGAGCGCGGCCTCGATCCCGGCGCGGAAGGCATCGAAAAGCGAAAGCGCGGCGGCAGTGCGGGTGGGGGCTGCATCGATCATGCGAGGATAATCGCGCGGCCTCGATCAAATATCAGCACCTGTTTCGGGCAAAATCGGCTATGACGCGTGTCATATGACCACTGAAATCCTCGAAATCGACCGCATCGATCGAAAGCTCCTCGCCGCGCTGCAGGCCGATTCCTCGCTCAGCCAGCGCGCGCTCGCCGACAAGGTCGGCCTGTCGCAGAACGCCTGCTGGCGGCGGCTCCAGCGCTTGCAGGCGGAGGGTGTCATTCTCGGCCAGCGTGCCGAGCTCGACCTCGCCCGCCTCGGGCTCGATCTGGTTGTCATGGTGATGATCAAGACGCCGCACCATTCCAAGGACTGGGCCGACCGCTTCAAGGCCCATGTCGAGCGCCTTCCCGGCGTGGTCGACCTCTACCGCATTGGCGGCGAGTGGGATTACCTCATCAAGGTCGTCACCCGCGGCATCGCCGGATACGACCGCTTCTACCAGAACCTGGTCGACGGGTTCGACCTGTCGGTGGTCACCGGGCACTTCGTCATGGAGGAGATGATCAGCGCCAAGCCGGTGGTGCTGACCTGACGCGTGCTACGCTCGATTGTCCGCTTTCGAGATGTCATACCCACCGGTTCGATGGCTTTACCCGGCGCAAAGCGGTCATTGGCCAAGGTATCTCCACCACCCCGGCCACCGGACCTTATGCGGCGTGCGGGTGGCGTTCCAGATCTCGCGCTGTTCATCGTTGCTCAGCTTGCGGTCCCCGAGACGGGTAAGGGCAGCCTCGACGATCCACGGATTGAGTTCCCAGCGCACCCGCGCCTGGTCGGTCGGATACTTGAGCCGCGCGATCCCGAGGTCGCCGATTATCGCGTCCACTCCTGAGTCGACGCACTTCCAGATGATCCTGGTCGGACCGTTGCAGCTCTCGGGGTGAGCCGCCCGCGCGCCTTCGATCGCATCGAGCGAGGCTCGCGCCGCTGCACTGTCCCCGGCCAGTCCCTTTTGGGTCAACTGCAGAAGGAACGCCTCGGCGGCGGTCACCCGTCGCTCGCACCCGTCCTCGCGGATCGTGACCATCTGCCCGAGGACTGTGTCATAAGGCATCTCGCGTCTCCGGTTCCTCGGACGTCCGCGCGGATTGCCGGACTGGCCTTTGCGGAACCGGGTGGTCGCAGGCGGCTTCCGATATCCTATGGGGTCGGGCTCGCTCATGCGATCCGACCCCGCGGCCATTGCAGCATGTCAGGATCATTGGTGAAGAACCTGATCTGCTCGACATCCATTCGACTAAACTTCTTGCGGCCGGGCCGGCTGAGCGCTGCCTGTGTTGCCCACGCATTGACCTTCCAGCGATTGGGATGGTTGGGATCAGGGTCTGCAATGCCAAGAAGCCGCATCGCCTCGTTGGCGTTGTCGGCGCAGTGATGGATCACGGTCTCGATCGGGCGGGAGCGCGGCTTCGCCTTCTTCGCCAGCGCAGCCTCGCGTTTCTCGATCATCTTGAGGATCTTGCGGATCGCCATACGCTTGCCCGCGAGCGCATCCTTCAATGTCTGCTGCTGCAGCACCTCCTCAACCGTCAGTTCGCGCTCCTTGCCACCGACCGTTGTGGTAAGCCGCTTGTCGAGCACGATTTCGAACGCGGAGATGTTGGGTCGGCGCGGCTTGGGTGGCCGGCCTTTCGGATTGCCGGACTGACCCTTCTGGAACCGTGTGTCGCTCATGCCGCTGCCTCCGCTTCGTTTTCGCGGTGGATCAGCTCGGGCTCCTTGCCGGTGAGATCGCTCCAGCGCTGCATGGCGAGATCAACATAGGCCGGATCGATGTCGAGCCCGCGGAACCGTCTCCCCACCCGCTCGGCCGCGATCAGGCTGGTGCCCGAGCCAAGAAAGATGTCGAGCACGAGTTCGCCCTGCCTGGTCACGTCACAATATGCGTCAGCCACCATCGCCACCGGCTTGACGGTCGGGTGCAGTGCCAGGTCCTCGCGGCGCGAGCCCTTCATCGAGTTGACGCTCGGATAGTCCCAGACGTTGGTGCGGTTGCGACCGTGCTTGCCGAGCTCGACATTGTTGGTGTGCGCTGCACTACCCACGCGGTAGACGAACACCATCTCGTGCTTGGAACGATAGAGCGAGCCCATCCCGGCATTGCTCTTGTTCCACACACAGATGTTGAGGAGGTCATCGTAGATCCCGGAGACCGATGCAGTGACATCGTCCATGTGCCGCCAGTCCATGCACACGAAGTGGACCGCACCAGCGCGAGAGACCTTGGCGCAGGCACCGAGCGTGTCTGTGAGGAAGGTGCGGAACTCGCCCTCGCTCATCTCGCCCGAAGCCATCGCGAACTCACGGTGACGACCCTTGGCATTGGCATGGCCATTGATCTTCACGTTGTAAGGCGGATCGAGGAACGCGCAGTCGATCTCCTCGCCCTCGCCAACCAGACGCTTGAGGAACACGACATCGCGCCCATCGCCGCAAGCGACCCGATGCTCGCCAAGCTGCCAGATGTCGCCAGTCTGCACGCGCGGGTTCTCCGGCACCGCAGGGATCACCTCGTCATCGGGATCATCGCTCTCGGCCAACACCACATCGATCTCACCGGGGCTGAAGCCCGTCAGCCCAAGGTCTATGTCGATCTCGGGTAGCGATAGCTCAGCCAGTTCCAGCTTGAGTATCTCGGTGTCCCAGCCCGCATTTAGCGCGATCTTGTTGTCGGCAAGCCTGAGCGCCCGCTTTTGCGGCTCGCTCAACCCATCGAGCGCGATGACGGGGACCGCCGCCAGACCCATCTCCTTCGCTGCGCGCAATCGGCCGTGCCCCGCGATGAGGTGGCCATCCGGATCGGCGAGTATCGGGTTGGTGAACCCAAACGCGCGGATCGACTGCGCGATCTGTTCGATCTGCCTTTTCGAGTGCGTGCGCGCATTGCGCGGGTCGGGGACGAGCTCGCCTGGGGCCTTGTAGACCACTTCGAGCGTGCGATCGGCAGAGGGGGCTGCCGCCGGGGAGAGGTTGCTCATAAGTGGAACATATCAGGATCACCTTTGGAATCGAAGATCACTACGCACGGCTTATGCACAGGCGGTGGATAGGTGCATTTCGACTGGACTGTACCCTCATTGAGAGCATTGGTGTGACTCGCGCCCGGTGAGCCGGGCTTGTCCCGGTAGCGGCGGCCATCCCGGCCACTGCACGAACCGGAGACAGACATGACCAGCACAACCACAACCAAGAAGCCGGCAACCAAGCTCGACACGCTTGAGAAGCTGCTCAAGCGCAGGAACGGCGCGAGCATAGCCGAGATGACAAAGGCGACCGGATGGCAGCAGCACTCGGTGCGCGGCGCACTGGCGGGCGCAATGAAGAAGCGCGGCCACACGATCGCATCGGAGAAGATCGACGGCACGCGACGTTATCGCATCGTGGAGACATCCGGTGAGTGATCGGGTTGAGATGCTCGTCGCCGAGATTGAGACGCTCGACCTTGAAGGCCTGCGCATTCTCTGGAGGGAGCGCTACGGCGCCCCTCCACCGCTGCGTTCCGAACCGATCATGCGACAGATGCTGGCGTGGCGTGTTCAGGCGCAGGCATCGGGCGGACTGGATGCTGAGACCCGCAAGGCGCTTGCCCGCTCGGGCCCCGTCCAGCCCGAAGGCAAACACCTCGGTGTCGGCGCACGGCTTACTCGCATCTGGAAGGGCCGCGAGGTTACCGTGGTGGTCGAGGAGAAGGGGTTTCGCTGGAATGACCAGCTATTCCCCAGCCTCTCGGCTGCCGCTACCGCGATTGCGGGCACACGCTGGAACGGACCGCGGTTCTTCGGGCTAAGAGACGGTTGATGGGCAGCAAGACAAAGCGCTGCGCGATCTACACCCGCAAGTCTTCCGAGGAAGGTCTCGACCAGTCGTTCAACAGTCTCCACGCCCAGCGCGAGGCCTGCGAAGCCTATGTCCTGAGCCAGACGAGCGAAGGCTGGGAGGCACTTGCCGACCACTACGATGACGGCGGGTTCTCTGGAGGTAACACCGATCGGCCGGGATTGCAGGCGCTACTCGCCGATATCGAGGCAGACAGGATCGACATCGTGGTCGTCTACAAGATCGACCGGCTCACCCGCAGCCTTGCCGACTTCGCCCGCATCGTCGAGATTTTCGAGAAGCACGAGTGCAGCTTCGTCTCGGTCACCCAGTCGTTCAACACCACCGGCTCGATGGGCAAGCTGATGCTCAACGTGCTGCTGTCTTTCGCGCAGTTCGAGCGTGAGGTCACAGGCGAGCGCATCCGCGACAAGATCGCCGCATCCAAGGCCAAGGGCATGTGGATGGGCGGTGTTCCGCCGCTGGGCTATGATCCACCGACAGACGGATCGAGGACGCTCAAGGTCAATGCAGGCGAAGCAGAGCGCGTGCGCCACATCTTCGCTCGTTATCTTGAACTGGGCTCGGTTCATGCGCTGCAGCGCGACCTCGAGGCGAACGGCATTCATTCCAAGCTCCATGTCACCGCCAAGGGGCGCAGGATGGGCGGGCTGCCGTTCAGTCGCGGCGCGCTGTTCCACCTGCTGCGCAACCGGGTCTATCTGGGCCAGATCACCCACAAAGGTGAGGTCTACGAAGGCGAGCATGACGTGATCGTAGACACTCATCTGTTCGATCAGGCGCAGGCCAAACTCGATGCGCAGGTGAGGCGGCATCGCACCAAGGCCACCAGCCGCAGCATCAAGGCACCGCTCACCGGCAAGCTGTTCGATGCCGCTGGCGAGCCGATGAGCCCAACCACCTCGCGAGGGAAGTCGGGTCGGACGTACCGCTACTACGTATCGGCCTCACTCCAGCAAGGCTCGCGACCAACTGATGCCGAACTCGTGCAGCGCGTGTCGGCGCCAGAGATCGAACGGATTGTTGCAGGCGCGATGCTGCGATGGGTCCCTCAGACTGGCGATCCGTTGGCGAACCTCAACTCTGTCTGCATCAGTAAGCGAGGGTTGCAGGTCAGCATTGGCAATGTGTCTGCTGCCAAACTCTCCGCGCGGCTAGGCGATGAGGAGACCATCATTGATCGCACCTCCGACTTGATCACCATCCTGTTGCCGATCCGGTTTGCAACGCGCGGCAGCAAGCAGAAGATCGTGCCAGCTGCATCGAGGCCGCCACAACCCGATCCAGTGCTGATCGCTGCTCTCAGAAAAGCGCACGCCATGCTGCGCACTGAACGGAGCTTTCCGGTCTTGGATGCGTCGCCAGGCTCACCCTACGATCGCAACATCCTGCGGCTCGCCTTCCTCGCGCCTGACATCCAGCGCGCAATCCTCGAAGGGCGCCAGCCGCTTCATCTCAACCTCGAGACGATCAAGAAAACAGCGATCCCGCTGGCCTGGTCCGAGCAGCGCAAGGCGCTGGGATTTGGCGAAGCGAACACTGCCTGTTCTGCTGAGTAAACACCCTGATACCGGCCATTAAAGCCCCTGTTACAGGCGATTAAATTCCCTGTTCCGTCGAAGAACAGGGAAACCCCGATTCTGGGCGCGTAAGACACGGAAAAGTCGTGGGTTTATCTTGGCAACGCACTCAGGATTCGCCCGAAATCGCCTGTTTTGGGCCTCAAATTTGCAAAATTCCCTGTTCTTCCCCTGCTAAACAGGGCAATCCGCCCAAACCGAACCGATGTTCGCAAGGCCAGAGACGGTGCCTCGAAATGGTCCCTGATACGGCTCCAGAGACAGCTCGAATGATGCGGGTGTTAAGGATTAGGACGCGAAAACCCTCCTGTTTCCGGCGGTTTGCGAAGGTCCCTGAAACCAGAGACTAGTGCTGGGGGTGGGTGGCGGAGAGGGAGGGATTCGAACCCTCGATACGGTTACCCGTATACCGCATTTCGAGTGCGGCGCATTCGACCTCTCTGCCACCTCTCCGCGTAGATGAAGCGCAATAGCGGGTAGCAAGGCCACCCCGGTCGGATTGCGAGCGCGCCCGTTAGCCTAGTGCCCGGCGCTTGCCAAGACCTCTCTTGGGACAAAATGCGTGCATATCTCGCAGCCTGCATGCCAATTCCCTTGTTTTGGCGGCCAGCACGTCCATATTTCGACGTATGGAACGCGCTCACTTTTTCTCCAATCAAGCCGGACGCACCATCAACGCACCCCGCCTCTCGCGGAGCCGCTTCGGGATTGGTGATGTTGTGCGGCACAAATATTTCGATTTCCGCGGTGTGGTCTTCGATATCGACCCGGTCTTCGCCAATAGCGAGGAATGGTATCAGTCGATCCCGGAGGAAATCCGCCCGCCGCGCGATCAGCCGTTTTACCACCTGCTCGCGGAAAACGACGATTCGAGCTACGTCGCCTATGTCAGTCAGGGCAATCTGATCGCTGATGCGAGCGGTGGGCCGGTGGATCATCCCAGAGTGGCCCAGCTGTTCGAGCAATTCAGGGACGGGCGCTATCGCATGCGCCGGTCGTTGACGCACTAGGTCAAGCGAACTGCGCTTGGGGGAGCGCAATCCATGTCCAGCAATCCGCAATTCACCCATGGCTCCGTCCGCCAGCGCCTTGAACTCGCGCTGACACATGAAATGCGCGATGGCGAGGAAGTCGCCTGGCAGGCAATGAAGCTGGCCCGGATTGAGCCGAAAGGTTTTGCAATCTGGCTGTTTGCGATTCCCTGGACGGCATTCTCACTGTTCTGGACCGCGATGGCATCGCTGGCGACAGTCGCCACGGACGATTCCGTCGGGATCCTCGGTTGGGCTTTCCCGCTGTTCGGCACACCCTTCATCCTGATCGGGCTCGGCATGCTGGCAATGCCTTTCGTACCCTATTTCCAGCGCGGAAGAATCCTGTTCGCGGTGACCAACCAGCGTGTGCTGCAACTGGAAATGGGCCGCGATCTGACGGTCAAATCGATCCCTGCCAGCCGGATTGGCGATATCGTGCGAAGGGAAAGCGGCGACGGCACCGGATCCGTCGAAATCGCGCTGTCCGGGGCGATCATGGGCGTAAATGGTCGCCGTACCACCGAGATGACCCTTGGCCGGGTTGACGACATTCGAGGCGCCTATGCGGCGGTACTCGAATTGAGCCAGCGCGATTAGCTTTTCAGCTTCCAACCCGATTTAAGCACCGCGTAAACCGCAATTGCGATCGCAATATTGAGCGCGCCCAGTCCTGCGGCGGCAATCACAACGTCACCGTGCGATCCGATGTCGCTTTCGCCAAGGAAGCCATAGCGAAAGCCCGAAATCACATAGAAGAACGGATTGGCGCGGCTCACCGCCTGGAACGCCGGCGCGAGGTTTTCGATCACGTAAAACGTGCCGGACAACAGCGACAGCGGGGCGATGACGAAATTGGTGATCGCCGCGTTGTGATCGAATTTTTCCGACCACACCGATGTCGCAAGGCCGAGCAGCGCCAGCAGGATTGATCCCATCAGTCCAAACCAGATGATCGCCCAGAGATGTTCGATTGCGAGGCTGACGCCGGGCCACAAAACCATCGCCAGCCCCACGGTGCAGCCCACGGCAATGGCGCGGGTCACGGCTGCGGCGACGATGCCTGCCATCAATTCGCCCGACGACAGCGGCGGCATCAGCAAGTCGATGATTGTCCCCTGGATCTTGCCCGAGAGCAGCGAAAAGGACGAATTGGCAAAGGCATTCTGCATCATTCCCATGACGATCAGGCCCGGCGCAACAAAGCTGGCGAACGGGACGCCCAGCACTTCGCGCCCTTCACGGCCCAGCGCGACAGTGAAGATGACCAGAAACAGCAGCGTCGTTACTGCCGGCGCCCAGATCGTCTGCGTCTGCACCTTGAGAAACCGCCGCACCTCCTTCATATAGAGGGCGAACAACCCGATGCGGTTGACGCCGGTGATGATTGGCTGTCCGCGCGGGGAAAAACGGGTGTTCCCCCCGGTGTCTTTCTGTATGGGAACAGGGTTTGCTGAAATCTCTTCTGCCATGATTGGGCGCGTAAGCCCTCTGGCATGATGTGACAAGCTGCCTATCTTGGGGCAGACGGTCGTTGGCCGAACGGAGAACGGATTAACATGAGTTGGACTGATGAGCGGATCGCTACGCTCAAGAAGATGTGGGAAGGCGGCGCGACTGCCAGCCAGATCGCCGAGGAACTGGGCGGGGTCAGCCGCAACGCGGTGATCGGCAAAGCTCACCGGCTGGGCCTGAAATCACGCCCTTCACCGGTCAAGGCGAACGACAAGAAGAAGCCGGCGAAGAAACCGGCGGCCAAGCCTGCGCCCGCTGCGAAGAAAGCGGCACCACCCGCGCCCAAGCCGTCGCCAAAGCCTGCTGCTGCCGAAAACGAAAGCGCGCCGGAAGCACCTGTGGCCAAGGCGGATACGGCACCGGCGAAGGACGGCAATTCGCAGCCCATGCCCAACCCCACGCCAGATCTTCCAAAGATCGTTTCGGTCGGCCCCGGCGGGTTCCTGCGCCAAGGCCCGGGCGACCAGCAGGCACCGATTCCCCCTGCTCCGCCGCGGCGGCTGGTTCCGGCCAAGCCAAGCCCTGAAATCGCCGACAAGACAAGCCTGCTCGATCTGTCGGACAAGGTTTGCCGCTGGCCGATGGGCCATCCGGGCGAACCCGATTTCCATTTCTGCGGAGAAACGGTGAACCCCGGTTTCCCCTATTGCGTCGAACATTGCGGCCGGGCCTATCAGGCACAGCTTCCGCGTGGTGCGCGCCGTCCCCCACCGCCGCTTCCTTTCGGCGGGCCGCGCGTCCGCTGACCTATTGAATGACCGTTCCCGCCCGGCCAGCGCCCGCGATGGCGCAGCCGGGTGGTTTTCTGTTTCCAGGAACCAGAGACACGCAGGAGTTCACTCATGCGCATCACCCCTTTCTTTGTCGTTTCGACTGCCCTGGGACTCTCATTGCCCTCGGCAGCAAATGCCGCCCTGCCCGAACCGGTTCGCGACCTGATCGACGCGGCTGTCGCCACCGGCGACGAAGCAAAGGTGCAAACGGTGATCGACCTTGCGCTGACGACCAACCCTGACGACGCGGTGGAGCTCGAGACGATCCGCGCCTTTGTCCTGGCGGAGCTGGCCGCGGCAAAGGCCGCCGAAGAGCAGGAGAAGCAGGAAGAAATCAGGGCCGCCGGACTGTTCGAAAACTGGTCTGGCAAGGGCGAATTCGGTGCATTTCAGGCTACCGGAAACTCCTCCAACACGGGGGTCACCGCCGGGCTGACGGTTCAGCGCGACGGGATCAACTGGCGTCATAATCTGACCGCGAGGGTCGATTACCAGCGCGCAAACGGGGTGACCACGCGCGAGCAATTCCTCGCCCGCTACGAACCCAACATCAATATCTCCGACGATTTCTACGTCTACGCACTGGCGCAATATGAGCGCGATCGGTTTCAGGGGTTCTCGGGCCGATATGCGGTTTCAGGCGGCATCGGCTATCAGGTGCTGGACGAAGAGGACATCCAGCTTTCGGTGAAAGCCGGCCCCGCGTACCGCGTCACCGAATTCGTCGACGGTCGCAGCGAAAGCCGGATCGCCGGACTGGTGGGGGTCGATTTCGACTGGAGCATCACCGATCGGCTCAAGCTTACGCATGACACCAATGCTGTCGCCGAAACCGGCGGGTCGGCGACAGTCATCATCGATTCGAGCAACACCAGTCTCGATCTCGTCACCGGGCTGAACGCCAAGATCAACAGCAGCCTTTCGGCGCGGCTGTCCTATGCGATCGAATACGACAGCAACCCGCCTCCGGGCGCGGTGCAGACCGACACGCTAAGCCGCATCACGCTGATCTACGATTTCTAGGCGGATTTTGCCGCGAACCAGATGGTGTGACGCGGCCCCTTGTTGTTGGGGCGCGCCCGCACTTCCTGCACGTCCACGTCAAAGCCCGCCTCTTTTACGCGGCGGGTAAATTTGTGATCGGGCGCGGCTGACCAGATCGCAAGGATTCCGCCCGGCTTCAACGCTTCGCGAGCCTTGGCAAGACCGGTGCGGGTATAGAGACGGTCGTTGGCATCGCGCACCACGCCATCGGGGCCATTGTCGACATCGAGCAGGATCGCGTCGAACTTGTTGCAGGTGCCGTCATTTGCATCGTCGATCAGCGCCGCGACATCGCACAGGATGATTTCGCCTTTGGGATCGTCGAGAGTGTCGCCGGTCAGATGCGCCAGCGGACCTTTCGCCCAATCGAGGATTTCCGGCACAATTTCCGCGACGATGACCTGCCCCCGCTCAGGCAGTCGTTCCAGCGCAGCGCGATAGGTGAAGCCCATGCCATAACCGCCGATCAGGATGCGCGGCGCGGGCTTCGACAGCCGGGCAAGCGTCAGATGCGCAAGCTGTTCCTCGGAAAAGCGCATGCGCGTACCCATCAGCTCATCCCGGCCCAGCATGATGATGAAATCGCTGCCGTGGCTGACGAGGGTCAGTTCCTCTCCTTGAGGGATCTGCGCTGTGGCGATGGTTTCGCGGGGAAGCATGGCGGGTTCTCCAAACAATCAGGCCGCCCGGATCGCTCCAGGCGGCCTGCTGAGTTCCATTACGAAGGAAGGATTAGTCCTTCAGGAAGTCGGGCATCGCTGCGGGGCCGTCATTGCCGCCATCGCGATTGCCACCGCGACCACGACCGCCACCACGCGGGCCACGGCGATCGCCGCCACGGCCACCGCGATCACCACGATCGCCGCGCGGCTTGTCACCACGCGGTTCGCGCGGCGGACGGGTGTCTTCCAGCTCTTCGCCGGTTTCCTGGTCAACCACACGCATCGACAGGCGGACCTTGCCGCGGTTGTCGATTTCGAGAACCTTGACCTTCACTTCCATGCCTTCGGAGACGACATCGGTCGGCTTTTCGACGCGCTCGTTCTTCATTTCCGACACGTGGACGAGACCGTCCTTGCCGCCCATGAAGTTCACGAATGCGCCGAAATCGACGATGTTCACGACCTTGCCGTTGTAGATCTTGCCCACTTCCGGCTCTTCGACGATGCCGAGGATCCAGTTCTTGGCCGCTTCGATCTCGTCAAGGTTCGAGGACGAGATCTTGATCACGCCTTCGTCATCGATGTCCACCTTGGCGCCGGTTTCGGCGACGATCTCGCGGATCACCTTGCCGCCCGTGCCGATGACGTCGCGGATCTTCGATTTGTCGATCTGGATCGTCTCGATGCGCGGAGCATGCTTGGAAACCTCGGTGCGGGCACCGGTCAGCGCCTTGGCCATTTCGCCAAGGATGTGCGCACGACCGGCCTTTGCCTGCTCCAGCGCCTTCGCCATGATTTCCTTGGTGATGCCGGCAACCTTGATGTCCATCTGCATCGTGGTGATGCCGTTTTCGGTACCGGCGACCTTGAAGTCCATGTCGCCAAGGTGATCTTCGTCACCGAGGATGTCCGACAGGACGGCAAATTCATCGCCTTCAAGGATCAGGCCCATAGCGATGCCGGACACCGGACGCTCGATCGGAACGCCTGCGTCCATCATCGACAGACAGCCACCGCACACGGTCGCCATCGAGGACGAGCCGTTGGATTCGGTGATGTCCGACAGGATGCGGATCGTGTAGGGGAAATCCTCATGCGTCGGCAGCACCGGGTGCAGCGCGCGCCATGCCAGCTTGCCGTGGCCGATTTCACGACGGCCCGGCGCGCCAAAGCGGCCCACTTCACCAACCGAATAGGGCGGGAAGTTGTAGTGCAGCATGAAGTTCGAATACGACAGGCCTTCAAGACCGTCGATCATCTGCTCAGCGTCCTTGGTGCCCAGCGTGGTGGTGCAGATCGCCTGCGTTTCACCGCGGGTGAACAGCGCCGAACCGTGTGCGCGCGGCAGGAAGCCGACGATGCTTTCGATCGGGCGGACCTGATCGAGCTTACGCCCGTCGATGCGCTGGCCGTCCTTAAGGATGGCGGTGCGCACGATGTCGGCTTCGAGCTTCTTGACCAGCTTGTTGGCGACCATCGCGGTCTGGCCGTCGGCATCGGCATAATGCGCCTTCGCCTTGGCACGCGCTTCGTTGAGCGCGTCCGAACGCGCCGACTTGTCGGTCAGCTTGTAAGCGGCGGCAATATCGTCACCGATCAGGCCCATCAGTTCGGCCTTCATCGCGGACTTGTCGTCCGAAGTGTCGATTTCCCACGGGTCCTTGGCAGCCTGTTCGGCCAGCTCAATGATCGCGCCCACGACGTTCTTGATCTCGTCATGCGCGAACATGACAGCGCCGAGCATTTCTTCCTCGGTCAGTTCCTTGGCTTCGGATTCGACCATCATCACCGCGTCATGCGTTGCGGCAACGACGAGATCGAGGCGGCCTTCTTCGAGAGCCTTGTCCTGCTTCGGGTTGAGAACGTATTCGCCGTCGATGAAGCCGACGCGGGCAGCGCCGATCGGGCCCATGAAGGGAACGCCCGAAATGGTCAGCGCGGCAGAAGCCGCAACCATTGCAACGATGTCGGCTTCGGTTTCGCCGTCAAACGACAGGACCTGGCAGATAACGTTGATTTCGTTGTAGAAACCTTCAGGGAACAGCGGACGGATCGGACGGTCGATCAGGCGGCTGGTGAGCGTTTCCTTTTCGGTCGCGCCGCGTTCGCGCTTGAAGAAGCCACCCGGAATACGGCCAGCTGCGGAGAATTTTTCCTGATAGTGGACGGTGAGCGGGAAAAAGTCCTGCCCGTCCTTCACGCTCTTTGCAGCGGTGACCGCGCAAAGAACAACAGTTTCGCCATAAGTGGCGAGGACCGCGCCGTCAGCCTGACGGGCAATACGGCCGGTTTCCAGAGTGAGGGTTTTTCCGCCCCACTCCAGCGATACGGTTTTCGTGTCGAACATGAATATTCCTTCTGAACCCGCGCGGCCACATTGCCGGGCGGGGCCTGCAATTTCCGGGGATACCGTCCCGGTCCGGTGCGGGGCCATTGTGCCCCTAGGCCCCTTCACCGAATTGCGAAGGATGCCGATCTGATTGCGGCGCTCTAGCAGAATGCGAACGCCAGATAAACGAAGCGGCCCGATCAAGGGCCGCCCCGGTGAAATTCTTACTTACGCAGACCCAGCTTCTGGATCAGGGCGTTGTACCGCTCCACATCCTTCTTCTTGAGGTATGCGAGCAGATTGCGACGCTTGTTGACCATCATCAGCAGGCCGCGACGCGAATGGTTGTCCTTGTGGTTGGACTTGAAGTGCTCGGTGAGGTTGCGGATGCGCTCGGTGAGGATCGCGACCTGGACTTCCGGGCTGCCCGTGTCGCCTTCGATGCGGGCGTTGTCCTTGATGATCTCTTGCTTCTTTTCGGCGGTAACCGACATGACTTTTCTCTCTTACTCTGCGACATCGGGAAGGTTGAAACCCCTGACGACTTTGGCCGTCCCATCCATGATCTCCACCAGCGCGACCGGGACATTGCCCAGTTTCGCAAAGTAAAGCCCGGATGATTGGGGCAATCCAGACAAGACCCGGCCCTGGCGGACCGCCTGCGCGTCTGTCTGGGAGAGGGAAAGGGCCGGGATGTCGTCCAGCCCTGCCTCCAACGGCAGGAGTAGGTCAGATAGTTGCGCGCCATTAGCGATTTCGTTCAACTTGTCCAGCGAAATCGCCTGTGCCTCGGTGAAAGGACCGGCCTTTGTGCGACGTAGATAGGTGACATGACCGACAGTTCCAAGGGCGCGCGCGATATCCCGTGCAAGAGAGCGGATGTAGGTGCCCTTGGAGACTCGCACAGAGAGCGTCGCATATTGCTCGCTTGCGTCAAACTCGCCGACAAACCCCTCTTCGATGTAGCGCCAAGGCCCTACCGTGACGCGACGTGTCGGCAAATCGACATTCTCACCCGCTCTTGCACGAGCATAGGATCGTTTTCCATTAACCTTGAGGGCAGAAAAGGCTGGTGGAACTTGATCGATCGTACCTGTGAATTGCTGCTCGACAACAGTTTCTACCGGGCCAAACCCAGGTTGCACATCAGAAGTCGCGACAACCTCGCCCTCGGTATCCAGCGTATCAGTCTCCCGGCCAAACTGGATCGTGAACTCATAAATCTTGCTCGCATCGAGCATCCGCCCGGCAAGCTTTGTCGCCTCTCCGAGCGCGATCGGCAGCACCCCTTCAGCCAGCGGGTCGAGAGTGCCGCCATGGCCGACCTTGGCTTTGGCATAGCCACCTTCGCGCAAGACCCGCTTGACCGCGCCGACGGCCTGCGTCGAACCGAGGCCGCGCGGCTTGTCGAGGATGATCCATCCGTTCGGGGCGGGTTTCTTTTCGCTCATATCCCCTGCCCCCTAGCCAAACCGCCGCGCTTTCGCCAATTGCTTATGCTGCGATGCAAAAACATTACGATCTGCTCATCATCGGCGGCGGCATCAATGGCGCCGGGATCGCTCGCGATGCGGCGGGGCGCGGCCTGTCGGTGTGCCTTGTCGAGAAGGACGATCTCGCCAGCGCCACCTCCAGCGCCTCGACCAAGCTGGTGCACGGCGGGCTGCGGTATCTGGAGCACTACGAATTCCGCCTGGTGCGCGAAAGCCTTATCGAACGCGAGCGGCTGCTCGGCATCGCGCCGCACATCATCTGGCCGCTGCGCTTCGTCCTGCCGCATGACAAGGGGTTGCGGCCCAAATGGATGCTGCGGCTGGGTCTGTTCCTCTATGACCATATCGGCGGTCGCAAACTCCTGCCGCCGACCGAGACGGTGGACCTTCGCGCGGCGCCGCACGAGCAGGTGCTGGAAGACAGGTTAGTCACCGGCTTCGAATATTCGGATTGCTGGGTCGAGGATTCGCGTCTCGTCGTGCTCAACTGCATGGATGCTAAGGAGCGCGGGGCGGACATCCTCACTCGCACCGAATGCGTCAGGCTGGATCGCTCAGTCGATCATTGGACCGCAAGTCTCCGGGGCGATGACGGCGAATGGCAGATCACCGCCAACACAGTGATCAACGCCGCCGGGCCGTGGGTCGATACCGTGCTGGGCCGCGCCTTGCCGGATGAGCGACACGAGAACCTGCGGCTGGTCAAAGGCAGCCACCTGATCTTCCCGCGCCTGTTCGATCATGATCGCTGCTACATCTTCCAGAACCGCGACAATCGTATCGTCTTTGCAATACCTTACGAACGAGATTTCACACTGGTTGGCACCACCGATGTGCTGTTCGAAGGTGATCCTGCGGGGATCGACATATCGGATGCCGAAGCGCGCTATATCTGCGATGCGGTGAACGAATATCTGCGGGTGGACGTGTCTCCCGATCAGGCCGTTGCCAGCTACGCCGGGGTGCGTCCCCTGTACGAAGACAAGGCCGCATCGAATTCCACCGTCACCCGCGATTACCAGTTCGAACTGGATCGTGACGGCCCGCCAATCCTCTCGATCTTTGGCGGCAAGCTCACGACCTATCGCAAGCTTGCCGAGCATGCGCTTGAAAAGCTTGACCTGGCGGGTTCCTCATGGACTGCGGACCAGCCTCTCCCCGGCGGCGATATCGCCCCGGACGGCTTCGATGATTTCGTGACCCGGCAATGCGCGGCATACCCGTGGCTTCCAGAAAAAGCAGTCCTGCGGCTCGCCCGCGCCTATGGCACACGGATGAACGCCATTCTGAACGGGGCGCAGGGTACAAATGATCTCGGCGCGCATCTGGGCGGCGATGTCTATGCGGCAGAGCTGGAATATCTCGCAGCGCAGGAATTCGCCCGCACGGCAGAAGACGTGCTCAAACGCCGATCAAAACTGTATTTGCACCTGACTGATGACGAACAGGCGCGTATCGAAGACTGGTTTGATCGCGCGGACTAGCCCCTGATGAAGGGCGAGGCGATCGCGTCGGCGATCCCGATGTAAAAGCGCATGGCCCATTCGAGTACCGGCAGCACCGTCACCTCAAGCCAGCCGGTTCCGAACATCCAGCTGTATCCGATCACCGCGAAGATCAGCACGATCCCGTATCGCTGCAATCGTTCCCACTGGAACCGCAGCCGCGCCGGCAACAGCCCTCCGACGAGGTGCGACCCGTCAAACGGCGGGATCGGCAACAGGTTGAACAGGCCAAGGAAGATGTTGATCAAGAGGAACATCGTCAGCGCCACACCGACGGTGTTGTCATCGGCAAGGATACTCTGGCCCGCAAAGATGCTGAGGACGCCGATCAACACCGCGCCCAGCCCTGCGAGGATGAAGTTGATGCCTGGCCCCGCCGCTGCCACCGCCATCATGCCGAAACGCGGATTGTTCAGGCGGTACTTGTTCACCGGCACCGGCTTGGCCCAGCCAAAAGCGGGCGCTCCTGCCAGCAACAGCACGCCCGGAACCAGCAGGGTTCCTACCGGATCGACATGGCGCAGCGGGTTCAGCGTCAGCCGCCCGCGCTCGCTGGCGGTGGGATCGCCCAGCGCCTTTGCCATCATCCCGTGCGCGACCTCGTGAAACACGATGGCCACGATCAGGCACGGGATCAGCAGGATGATGAGCAGCGCGGTGTCGGTCATATGCGGTTGCACATAGGAAGCGCTGGGGCGCTAAACCAGTGTCACGCCTTCAATGCCGCGCTGAAATGCTTGCGGCAGAGCGCGACATAGCGATCATTGCCGCCGATTTCGGTCTGCGCGCCCTGCTTCACCGCGCTTCCATCCTCGGTCACGCGCAGGTTCATCGTCGCCTTGCGACCGCAGTGGCATACTGCCTTCAACTCGACGAGCGTATCGGCAATGCCAAGCAGCACCGCCGATCCGGGGAATAGCGCGCCCTGGAAATCGGTGCGCAGACCATAACACAGCACAGGGACACCCAATTCATCGGCCACCGCAGCCAATTGCCAGACCTGTTCGGGGGTGAGGAACTGCGCTTCGTCCAGCAGCACACAATCGAGCGGCCCCTGCGCCTTGGCGGCGCTGATTTCTACGAGCAGATCGGTATCCGGGCGATAGAGATGCGCCCCCGCCTCCAGCCCGATCCGGCTGCGCACCATTCCCTGAGAGCGGGTGTCGAGCTCTGCCGTCCACAGCATCGTCGCCATGCCGCGCTCGCGATAGTTGAAATCGGCTTGCAGCATGGTGGTCGATTTGCCCGCGTTCATGCTGGAAAAATAGAAATACAGCTTGGCCATCTGCGATGCCTAACCGCCCCGGATGAAACGCGCCAGATGCCTGTTGATTAATCGGTGTGACAGGCAAGCTGCGCGATGCTAGCCATTCGCATTATTGATTTGAGCAATCGGGGATCAGACATATGGCATCGGCCGCAGACGCGACCAAATCGAACGAAGGCATGACCGGCTTTCTCGGCTGGATCGAACGCCACGGAAACAAGCTGCCTGATCCGGTCTTTCTGTTTTTCTGGCTGATCTTCATTCTGGTCGCGATTTCGGTGATTGCGGACGTGGCCGGGCTTTCGGCGCTCCACCCGACCGAGATTGATCCCGATACCGGGGCGGCGAAAGTGATTGCCGCAAAGAGCCTGCTGTCACCCGAAAACATCCAGAAACTCTGGGTGGAAATGCCCAAGACCTTCACCCATTTCCACCCGCTCGGCTATGTTCTGGTGGTGATGCTGGGCGCAGGCGTGGCGGAGCGTTCGGGCCTGTTCGGAACTGCGATGCGCGCCGGTGTGCGCGATGCGCCAAAGGCTTTGCTCACCCCGATCATCGTGCTGGTGGGGATGATGGGCAACCTTGCGGCCGATGCGGCCTATGTGGTGCTGATCCCACTCGCAGGCATCATATTCCACGCAGCCGGTCGCCACCCGATTGCCGGGATTGCCGCGGCCTTTGCGGGGGTTTCCGGCGGGTTTTCGGCCAATTTGCTGCCCGGCCAGCTTGATGCCCTGCTGTTCGGTATCACCGAAGCGGCGGTGGAGACCGTGTTTGGCGATTTCACTGCCAACATCGCGGGCAATTGGTACTTCATTGCCGGGATGACCTTTGTCTTCTTGCCGGTGATCTGGTTCGTGACCGACAAGATTATCGAACCCAAGCTGGGCAAATGGAATCCTGAGCGGGCCGGAAACATGGCCAGCGACGAAGACGGCGATCGCCCCCTGAGTGACGCCGAAAAGCGCGGCCTTGCCTATGCCGGCCTCGCTGTCGTGTCCGTGGTCGCACTGTGGATCTTGATGACCTGGGGGCCGGGTACGCCGCTGATCAATGAGGAGGCGGAACTGGAAAGCGCGCGTCTGACGCCGTTTTACCAGAGCCTTGTCGCAGGGTTCTTCGTACTCTTCCTGCTGGCAGGCTGGGCCTATGGCAAAGGCGCCGGGACCATCGGCGATCACCGCGATCTGGTGAAGATGATGTCGGGCGCGATGGAGGATCTCGCGTATTACCTCGTGCTTGCCTTTGCCGCCGCGCATTTCGTGGCGATGTTCGCATGGTCGGAACTGGGCTTGATCCTTGCGGTGAATGGCGCGGATTTCCTTGGCAGCACCAATATGCCCGCATGGGCGCTGCTGGCTTCGATCATCCTCGTCTCCGCGCTGCTCAACCTGTTTGTCGGATCGGCCAGCGCGAAATGGGCGCTGATTTCGCCAGTGATGGTGCCGATGCTGATGTTGCTCGGCATTTCGCCTGAAATGGGGACGGCGGCCTATCGCGTGGGCGATGGGGCGACCAACATCATCACGCCGCTGATGGTGTATTTCCCGCTGATCCTGATCTTCTGCCAGCGCTGGGACAAGGATTTCGGCCTCGGTTCGCTGGCCGCAGTCATGCTGCCGTTCTCGATCGGCCTGCTGGTTTCCGGCTTGGCGCTCACGATCGGCTGGGTCGTGCTCGACCTGCCGCTGGGGCCGGGGGCGAGCGTGTTCATGGAGGTGCCGACAGCAACCGCCCCGCCCGCAATCCAGCCCGCAAACTGAACCGTTCGGCGGGAGATTGCAGAAATTCGGAAACCTGTTGCGCTGGATACAGGTTGTATGTGGTAAGGAGTGCCGATGAAAAGCTGGTTGCGCCCGATACTGCTGTCCATTCTGGCGGTTTCGCTGCCGGTGGGTACGACTGCGCAATCAACCGCTTCGGCGACGGCTCCGGCACCCGCACAAACCGCAGCGACAATCAACTATCGGCTCGACGCGAGCGCCAGCAATGTGTCGGCTCGGGTGCCGTTCTTCGGCCTCGCCAGCAAGACGGCACGCTTTCCCCGGATGCAGGGCGCTGTCAGCATCGTCCCCGGCGCGCCCGAACGCGCGGTGATCGACGTGACTTTCGATGCCGTCGCAATCGAGGCACCCGACGAAACCACACTCCAACGTCTTCGCGGCGAGCGGTTCTTCTGGGTTGAACGCTATCCCACGATCCGGTTCGTCGGAAGGTCGCTGCGGATGACTTCGGCGACGAAGGGCACCGTCCGGGGCGAATTGACCGCGCGCGGCGTGACTCGGCCCGAAACGCTGAGTGTCGAGTTCGAGACCGATCCGGCCAAGGCAAGCGGGGTTGCCATCACCTTTACCGGAGAGATGGAGATTGACCGGCGCAATTACGGGATGAAAAGCTATCAGCTCATCGTCGGCAACAATGTCGATATCAGGCTGAGGGCGCGCATGGTGCCGCGTTGAGCCTGACCTGACGGGGAACTATTCTTCCTCGTCACTGCCCAGATCGCGGGCAACCTTGGGATCGCGCAGCAGCGCCTCGATCCGGTCGGCTTCGGCAAAGCTTTCATCCTTGCGGAACTTCAGCTTGGGCGCGAATTTCAGGCCGAGACGCTTGGCCACTTCGCGCTGAAGAAAGGCGGTGTTCTGCCGCAAGGCATGGACGACCTCATCATCCCCCGCACCCAGCAGCGGCTTCACATAGGCCGTCGCATGCCGCAGATCGGGCGTCATCCGCACCTCGGTGACGGAGATGTTCGACGCGCTCACCACCTCGTCGTGAACTTCCTGACGGGCGAGCAATTCGGACAGGATATGGCGCACCCGTTCGCCCACCTTGAGCACGCGAACCGAAGCCTGTTCTGCGGTGAATTCTTGTCGCTTTGCCATGTCGTTCAAACCTCTTTGCCCGCCCCTATCAGGCTTGCGAGCTTCTTGCCAATCCGCCCTGCACATCCTTGACATTAAGTCGCAATTGCATAGATACGCCATCTCCTAGTTACCAATGCAACCAGATGGTGATCCCTATGAAAACCTTCACTTCCATCCTTGTTGCGGCAGCTCTCATCGCCCCTTCGATGGCAGCTGCGCAGCGCCACACCACCCCCGGCACCGCTGAGCGCCACGCCCAGAACCTGGCCGCAGCCAAGGGCGAAACCAAAGGTGAACGTGATGCTTCACAGATCGCCCGTGACGATCAGGATGACCGCGAACGCCGCGTTCCTGCAGCCAAGGCAGGCAAGGTCAACACTGCGGCCCCGGCAGCCCGCGACGGTGCAACCGGCTAATCTGACGCAAATTGTCGGAAACCAAATGGAGCGGCAGGCGATGGGCAGACCATCGCCTGCCCTTTTCATTTCGGCCTTGCCGGCTTCAGCCCATTCCGGTTTCGGTAGGCGACGGGCGCGGAGTGGGGATCGCGGTTGAGGTTGAGCGGGCGTAAACCGTGCCATCCTCTGCCAGCAATTCGCCTTCGAGGAATACGACCCGGCGACCGGCCTTCACCACCCGGCCCTTGCCGATCACGGTCGCCCCTTCTGGGATCAGGCGGATCAGCGTCATCGAGATTTCGAGATTGAGCGGTGCCATCTCGCCCCCGGTGGCGGCGACAAAGGCATAGCCCATCACATCGTCGAGATAACCCGCGATCAGGCCACCTTGCACCCCGCCCCGCCAGGTGCACATCTCGCGCTTGACGGTGAAACGCATGGTCGCGGTTTGCGTGGCTTCATCAAACGAGACGAATTGCGAACCGAGTAGCGCCGTGTGGGGCGAACCGCTCGCGTCATCGGGGAAATATGCAGCCATGTCAGCCATGATCACCAGTCAGTTTGGGGACCCGAAGGGCGGGAATCGAACCCGCCAGACCTCGACCTGTCGATCAAAGCCCCCGCCGACCGGGACTGGGCCAGAATTCAACCTACCTCCAGCGTCCGCTCACGCAGTTCGACTTCGAAGATTTCGAGGTTGTCGCCTGCCTTGATGTCGTTGGTGTCTTCCAGAACCACACCGCATTCCAGGCCCGCGCGGACTTCGTCCACGTCGTCCTTGAACCGCCGCAGCGAAGCGATGGTGGTGGCCGACACGATGACATCGTCGCGGGTGAGACGCGCGTGGAGCCCCTTGCGGATGACCCCGTCGAGCACCAGCAGACCGGCTGCCTTGTCCTTCTTGCCAGCGGGGAAAACCTGCTTGACTTCGGCACGGCCAACAACCGTCTCGATCCGTTCGGGGCCAAGCTCGCCCGCCATCTCCTTCGCCACCTCTTCGGTGAGGTGATAGATGACATCGTAATACATCATCCGAACGTTATCGCGCTTCACCAGATCGCGCGCCTTGGCATTGGGACGCACGTTGAAGCCGATGATCGGTGCGTTCGATGCCGCGGCAAGGTTCACGTCGGTTTCGGTAATCGCGCCGACACCGGCATTCAGCACGCGCACCTTGATCTCGTCAGTCGAGATGTTGTGCAGCGCATTGACGATGGCTTCGACCGAACCTTGGACGTCGGCCTTCACCACCACCGGCCATTCGATCACGTTCGACTTCAGATTGCTGAACATCGTGTCAAAGCTGGTGGGTGCAAGCGCAGTGCGCTTCTCGGTCGCCTTCTGCTGGCGGAACGAGGCGACTTCGCGGGCGCGCTGTTCGTTTTCGACCACGGTCAGCTGATCCCCGGCTGACGGCACGCCACCAAGGCCCAGAACCTCGACCGGCATCGACGGCCCGGCTTCCTTGATCTGCTTGCCGCTGTCATCGACGATGGCGCGGACACGGCCCGACTGGGTGCCGACCACAAAGGTATCGCCACGCTTCAGCGTGCCGCGCGTGACCAGCACCGTCGCGACCGGGCCACGGCCCTTGTCAAGCTGCGCTTCGATCACGGTTGCTTCGGCATCGCGGTCAGGGCGCGCCTTGAGTTCGAGCAGTTCGGCCTGGAGCGAGATCGCTTCGAGCAGCTTGTCGAGGCCCTGGCCGGTCTTGGCCGAAATCTCGACATCCTGCACATCGCCCGACATCTGTTCCACAATCACTTCGTGTTCGAGCAGACGGTTGCGCACATTGGCCGGATCGGCCTCCGGCTTGTCCATCTTGTTGATCGCCACGATCATCGGGACGCCAGCGGCCTTGGTGTGATTGATGGCCTCGATCGTCTGCGGCATGATGCCGTCGTCAGCAGCCACCACCAGCACCACGATATCGGTCACGTTTGCACCGCGCGCGCGCATTTCGGTGAATGCAGCGTGGCCCGGCGTGTCGAGGAAGGTGATCTTCTGCTTGTCCTTCGTTGTGACCTGATAGCTGCCGATGTGCTGGGTGATGCCGCCGGCTTCGCCCTTGGTCACATTGGTGCCGCGCAATGCGTCGAGCAGCGAGGTCTTGCCGTGATCGACATGGCCCATGATCGTGACGACCGGCGGGCGCGGACGCAGCGTTTCTTCGGGATCGACATCCTCTTCGGTCTGGATGTCGACATCGCTTTCGGAAACCTTGGTGATGTTGTGGCCGAATTGTTCGACCAGCAGTTCCGCCGTGTCCTGATCGATCGTCTGGTTGACGGTGACCATCATGTCGAGGTTGAACAGTTCCTTCACCAGATCGGCGCCCTTTTCGCCCATCCGCTTGGCCAGTTCGCCCACGGTGATTGCTTCGGGCACGACCACGTCGCGCACCTGCTTTTCGCGCGGCTTGGACGAACCACCGCCCTGCATCCGCCGTTCTTTCTCGCGCGCACGCTTCAGTGCGGCGAGGCTGCGCGCACGGCGGCCTTCATCCTCGTTCAGCGCCTTGGTGACGGTCAGCTTGCCCGAACGGCGCTTGTCCTTGCCGCCGCCGGTTTCTTCCTTGGGCGCGCGCTTGTCGTCCTTCTTCTTCTTTTCCGGACGCTTGGGTTCAGGCCGGGCAACCGGGGTGAACTTGCGCGGAGCGGGCGCAGGGCCGTCGCCGCTGGAGCTGTCCGCTTCTTCGGTCTCAGGCTCTTCCGCCGGAGCTTCGGCTGCGGCCTTGGCTTCTTCTGCCGCGCGCTTTTCAGCTTCTTCGCGGGCTTTGCGATTGTCCTCTTCGCGGCGCTTGGCCTCCTCGGCCTCCTTGCGGGCGCGTTCTTCGTCACGCTTGCGCGCTTCCTCGGCGAGCCGCAGGCGCTCTTCCTCAGCCTCGCGCTGAAGCCGCGCGACGCGTTCTTGAGGGGTTTCGCCAGCCGGAGCCCGCGCGGGCGCCTTGGCCGCGGCGGGTTTCTTGGCAACGGGAGCCGGTGCCGGTTCGGGCGCAGGGGCCGGGGTGGGTGCAGGCGCAGCCTCGGGTGCAGGCGTTTCGCCTGGTTTTACGAGCTTGCGGCGCCGCTTCACCTCGACCGCAACCTTGTTGGTGCGGCCATGGCTGAAGGTCTGCTTGACCTCACCAGCATCGACCGCCCTCTTCAGGCCCAGCGGTTTACGGGTGCGCTTTTCTGTGTCGTCGCTCATGCTTGCTCGTTTGTCCTTCAAAATCTTCTATCGTCACACGCAGGAAGCCCTGCGCATATGCTGGTTGGTCAGTGGCCGCCGGTCATGGGGGATCGCTCCCCACGAAACGCGACACGCGCGTGGCCGCCTGCCCTACCCGGATCGAAGCGCGCGACGCGTCATCGCGCCCGTCCTTCACACCCGAAACGCCCAGATGGACGACATTTTCGCGGCCCAATGCCACAGACAGCGCATCGCGGTCCAGAGGCAAGACGGTTCCGCGCAATCCCGATCCTTCGGCGTCCAGCCCGACCCGCCATGCTTGGTCAAGCTTCTTGCGCCCATCTTCGCTGCTGTCGCTTGCGTGGAGCAGCAGCGTGATCCTGCCCGAGCGGGCCTGTTCGGCGATGCGGGACGAACCCAGCACGATGTTGCCACCGCGCAGTTCCAGCCCCAGCCGATCGAGCAGATTGCGAGTCAGCGCCATTTCGATCGCTTGCGGCAAATCGTCGCTGTAGGAAAGCGAACCGCCTGCTCCGTCACCCTTGGCCGGCCCGCCCTTGAATGCGCGCATCAACGCCCGCTTGAAATGGCCATCGGCTATCGCGGTTTCAAGCGCGGCGCGATCAGGCATGATCCAAGCGCCCCGGCCCGGTGCCTTGCCAGCCGGATCGGGCAGCACTTCGCCCGCGGGCGAAATGGCCAGCCGGATCATCTGATCGCGCGGGCCAACCTCGCCCGAAAGCAGGCAGCGACGCTCGCTCCCCGAAACGGGGGAGTCCGCGTCTTCAGCGATGTCTGAACCTACGCGCTCATTGGGTGGAGTCCGCATCGGCGGCCTCCTGACTTTCCGGCGAACCGGAAGTTTCCTGAGCGGGCTCTTCGTCTTCGAACCAGTGTGCGCGGGCAGCCATGATGATCTCGTTGCCCTGCTCTTCACTGAGGCCGTATTCGCCCAGCACGCCGCCCTTGTCGCCTTCACGCTGCGAACGACGCTGCGGCGGACCGTCGGCATTGCCACGGCGACGCGGTGCTTCGCGCTTCTTGGCGATCAGTTCGTCGGTGGCCAAATCGGCCAGATCGTCGAGCGTCTTGATCCCCGCCTTGCCGAGTGTGACCAGCATCGCTTCGGTCAGGTGCGGCATTTCGGCCAGCGCGTCTTCGACGCCCAGTTCGCGACGAACCTGGCGGTGCGCTTCTTCCTGACGCTCGATCGCCTCGATCGCGCGGCTTTGAAGTTCTTCGGCGAGCTCTTCGTCAAAGCCTTCGATCGCGGCCAGTTCGGACATTTCGACATAGGCGACTTCTTCGAGCATCGCGAAGCCTTCGGCTACAAGCAGCTGCGACAGGGTTTCGTCGACGTCGAGCTCTTCCTCGAACATCTTGGAGCGTTCGGCGAATTCCTTCGAACGCTTCTCCGAAGCTTCTTCCTCGGTCATGATGTCGATCTGGTGGCCGGTCAGCTGGCTGGCCAGACGCACGTTCTGGCCGCGACGCCCGATGGCGAGCGAAAGCTGATCGTCAGGCACGACGACTTCGATGCGGCCGTCTTCCTCGTCCAGCACCACGCGCGCGACGGTTGCCGGCTGCAACGCGTTGACGACGAAGGTGGCGGTGTCTTCCGACCACGGAATGATGTCGATCTTTTCGCCCTGCAGTTCCTGCACGACAGCCTGCACGCGGCTGCCCTTCATGCCGACGCATGCGCCGACCGGGTCAATGCTCGAATCCCGGCTGATCACGCCGATCTTGGCGCGGCTGCCCGGATCGCGGGCGGCGGCCTTGATCTCGATGATGCCGTCGTAGATCTCGGGCACTTCCTGCGCGAACAGCTTCTTCATGAAGTCAGGATGCGCACGGGACAGGAAGATCTGCGGCCCACGGTTGTTGCGTTCGACCTTGGTGATCAGCGCGCGCACGCGCTCGCCGACACGGGCGGCTTCGCGCGGGATCTGCTGGTCGCGACGGATAACACCTTCGGCACGGCCAAGGTTCACGATCACATGGCCGAATTCGACCGACTTGATCACGCCGGTGATGATTTCGCCCGCGCGATCCTTGAATTCTTCGTACTGACGCTCGCGCTCGGCATCGCGGACCTTCTGGAAGATCACCTGCTTGGCCGACTGTGCGTCGATACGGCCCAGATCGACCGGCGGCAGCGGATCGACGATGAAATCGCCGACGGCAGCGCCCGGCTGAAGCTTCTCGGCCTGCTTGAGATCGACCTGCTTGAAGTAGTCGTCCACTTCCTCGACCACCTCGACCACACGCCACAGCGTCAGATCACCGGTCTGCGGGTCCAGCTTGGCGCGGATATCGTTTTCGGCACCATAGCGGTTGCGCGCCGATTTCTGGATCGCTTCTTCCATCGCTTCGATGACGATCGACTTGTCGATCATCTTTTCCGATGCAACGGCGTTCGCAATCGCGAGCAGTTCAGCCTTGTTGGCGGAAATGGCACTGGCCATCAGTCGTCTGCCTTTTCTTCTGTTTCTTCGACAATATCCTCGGCACCAGTGGTGTCGATGGGTCTGGTAGCAGCGATCAACGCGTCCGTCAGGACGAGCTTGGCGCTGTGAATTTCATCGCGGGGAAGCGTGACTTCACCCGCCTTGGCATCGGTGATCGTCACCATGCCGCCTGTGATCCCGCCCAGTTCGCCCTTGTAAGTGCGCTGGCCGTCAAATCCCTTGCGCATCACGATGCGCGCCTCGTGTCCGGCCCAGTTGGCGAAATCCTTTTCGCGGGTGAGCGGACGGTCAATGCCGGGCGACGACACTTCGAGGTGATAGGCCCCTTCGACCAGGACCTCGCCCGCTTCCTCGCGCGCATCGATCATTTCCGAAACACGGCGCGACAAGGCGGCGCATTGCTCGATGATCAATTGCCCGGTTGCCGGGTCTTCAGCCATGATCTGAAGCGCCTCGCCGCCGTCGCCGGCTTCGGATTGCATCATCTGCACGCGCACGAGCTCGAACCCCAGGGCATTTGCCTCCGGTTCGATGAGCTCGATCAGGCGCGCGATATCGGTCATGCAATCCTTTATAGCAGCTTTGAGTGACAAGGTTTATGACAATGGCCTTTGGTGCCGGCCCCCAGTGGCGCCAGCCCCTTCAAAGTCACGACGATGTCGGGATGTCAGCGCAGATAGGCGCAGCGCACGGGTTTGGCAAGCCTTCTGCGCAGCCGACGCAAAGATAGAGGGGCGGCTAGATCTTGCCTTCGACCCAGGCTTCAGCTTGGCGGCGCAGACGCGCCTCCAAATATCTTTCCAGACCCTCGGCGTATTGCCGCATGGCCAGGACTTCCGCATCGCTCAGAGGATCTTCGAATTCGAAACCGTTCGAACCGCCATTCGGGCCGATGTCGCAGCGCGTCACAAAACCGAAACTGTCGATGCCATCAACCTGCAGGATCGCTCTTGCACCAGCAGCCAGAGGTTGCTTGAGGCCGATGTGAGCGCCTGTACGCGACAAGTTGACGAGGATGCAGCGCGAAGCTCCGTCAAGGGTCAACAGTCGCGCAGGGATCGACAAACGCAAACGAGGCGCATGGCGACGACCCACGATCTGTTCGGGGTCATTGTCGATTAAAGTCGGCCCAGGGACACGGTCAAACTGCATGATCGTGCCAACTTGAACCGGAGGCACGAAAAATGGGTTCAGGCCCGGATAGGGATTAACACCGTAGTTTTAGCGGAGGCCCTTGCCTGACGTCCAGGCCATCACCGCTTCGATCATTTCTTCCTGTTCGCGTTCGGCCTGCCCTTCCTGATACTGGCGGATCCCGAAAACGAAATGATCGTCCACCGGTATGTCGAAAGACAGCGCGTTCATGCCCGTTTGCTTGCGGGTGACGACCATGAAATGATCGATCGGGCCGCAACGCAGATAGCCCTCCGCCCCCAACTTCAAAGGTTCGGGCAGCGCGATCAGCACACCGGTGCGCGACAGGTTCACGAGAATGCAGTTCTGGTTGCCGGTCACGGCCAAAAGCGTTCCGGGCAGGGACAAGGGCAGGCGCGGAGCGGCGCGTTCTGCTGTCTCGAGTCGTTGCTGTTCCATCGAACCACCTGAGCTTCTGGCGACATATTGGCCGAAGGTGGTAAAGGAATGGTAAGCTCGGGGGCAAAATTGCCGTGTTTCCAATACGCTATTGGCTCACGCCCGATCAGCCTTGCGAGCTGTAATCACTCACCTTCT
This sequence comes from Erythrobacter aurantius, assembly GCF_023823125.1. Taxonomy (NCBI): domain Bacteria; kingdom Pseudomonadati; phylum Pseudomonadota; class Alphaproteobacteria; order Sphingomonadales; family Erythrobacteraceae; genus Erythrobacter; species Erythrobacter aurantius. The sequence continues at coordinate 2,840,332 of NZ_CP090949.1, forward strand.
TCCATCAGGCCGTGCTTCTTGATCGCGTGGCGCAGCTGGTCATAGCTCAGGCCCAGCGCCTTGGCCGTCTGGCGCTGGTTCCAACGGTGTTTCCCAAGCGCATGCTCGACAATCGCGCGTTCATGCGCGTCAACGGCGGCGCGAAGATCGTCGATCTGCTCGAAATCGACACCGGGCGGAACCGCACCGTTGGGTTGCGGCCCACCGCTGTTGTTTGCCGCGAACGGCGGTTTGCTGTCTGCTCGCCGATGATTGGGCGTCAGCGGCTTCCACGGGCTTTCGAACGGATCGAACTGGACATGGGCGACAGCCATGTCGGGATTGTCCCAGCGATAGACGGCGCGCTCCACGACATTGCGCAATTCGCGGACGTTGCCGGGCCATTCGTAATTTTCGAGCTGCTCCATCACATGCGGAGCAAATCCGGGCCAGCGGTGCCAATCGAGTTCAGCCGCCATGCGCCGCGCGAAATATTCGGCCAGAACGCCGACATCGCCTTCGCGAACGCGCAGCGGCGGCAGGGTGATCACTTCAAAGCTTAGCCGGTCGAGCAGGTCGGCGCGGAATTCTCCGCTTTCGGCTAGAGCGGGCAAATCGTCATTGGTGGCCGCGACAATCCGGACATCGACCCGGATCGGGCGCGATGATCCGATGCGCGTCACCTCGCCGTATTCGACCGCCCTCAACAGCCGTTCTTGCGCGCCCATCGACAAAGTGCCCAGTTCGTCGAGGAACAACGTGCCCCTGTCGGCTTCTTCGAACCTTCCGGCTCGCGCTTTGGTAGCACCGGTGAAGGCGCCCGCTTCGTGGCCGAACAATTCAGCTTCGATCAGGGTTTCGGGCAAGGCCGCGCAGTTCATGGTGACGAGCGGCGCGTCCCAGCGGTTGGAGAGGCGGTGAAGACGTTCGGCGATCAACTCCTTGCCGGTTCCGCGTTCGCCGATCACCAGCACGGGGCGGCTCATGGGTGCGGCGCGGCTGGCGCGTTCCACCGCGTCGAGGAAGGCGCCGGACTGGCCGATAAACTGGTTCTCGCGCTCCAACCCCGAACTCCTTTCCAGCCAAGATATAGTGAAAAATCCCAAGGGTTGGCAATAGCCGCCAAGTCGTTCATCGGATTGTCACGCATTTTGGCCGGATTTCCGCGGTTTTTCGGTTTTGGCACGGCGGTTGCAAAGTTTGGAGCAACAGTTTCAGTCACACTCTTTCGGAGGCCAAGACCATGTACAACCGCGCTTTCTTCAACACCAAGCTGGGCCAGGCTTCGCTTGCCAGCGTGTTCGCGATGACCGCGATGATCGCGCTCACCACCCAGATGACGCTGACTTCGCAGGATGCGCAGATCGCGCAGCCGCAAGGCGACAGCATCATGCTGGTTGAGCTGGCTTGAGACTTGCCTTGAGCAAGCGAGACGACATCCCCTTCGGGCCGGAGCGCACCACTCCCCCCGCGAATGCCGCCAAGGCGAGCGACGCGCTTTCCCCGACGCGCGACGGCTCTGGCGGCAGCGCTCCGGCCCAATCCTCTGCCAAAGCCGTCGCCAAGGGCGCGCTGTCGCGGCTCGATGCCGAAATCGAAGCCTTGCGCCGCAGCCCCACTCCGACGCAGAATTACGGCCGAGGCGACAAGGGTGAAGACTCGCAGCGCCAAAGCACCAACCCGTTCCTAGATGGAGTAGCCTTTATGGGCATTTTCAGCCGCACCCGTGACATCATTGCCGCGAACTTCAACGATCTGCTGGATAATGCGGACGACCCTTCGAAGATGATCCGCATGATCATCCTCGAAATGGAGGAGACGCTGGTTGAAGTCCGGGCAAGCGCGGCACGCACGATTGCCGACCAGAAGGAAATGCGCCGCCATGTCATGAAGCTCGACAAGCTTCAGGCCGACTGGGCCGACAAGGCGCAGCTCGCGCTGTCGAAAGACCGCGAAGACCTGGCCCGCGCCGCTCTGGTCGAAAAGAAGAAGGCCGGCGACATGGGCGATCAGCTCAAGCAGGAAATCGCCGTGCTCGACGACGCGTTGCGCGCCTATGAGGATGACATCGCGAAATTGCAGCACCGCCTGCGCGAAGCCCGCAGCCGCCAGACGCAGATCGCCGCCCGCCTCGAAAGCGCGGAAAACCGCGTCAAGCTGCGCACGCTGATGAGCACCGAACGCACTGACGAGGCGCTCGCCCGTTTCGACCAGCTCGAACGCCGCGTCGATTACGCCGAAGGCCGCGCCGACGCGATTTCGATCGGTGAAAAGGGCACACCTTCGCTCGCCGACGAAATCGCCGCGCTCGAAGGGCAGGACGCGATCGACGATGAACTTGCAGCAATGAAGAAAGCGCTCGGCAAGCCCGACGCGAAAGAGGGGTAAGACGCCATGGAAGAGATCATCATCATTCCCGCCGTACTCATCGGCCTGCCGTGGCTCATCCTCCACTATGTCACCAAGTGGAAGACCGCCGCGACCATCACCACCGATGACGAAGTGCTGCTCGAGGAACTCTACAACCTCGCCAAGCGGCTGGATGAACGGATGGACACGGTCGAGCGGCTCGTCGCCACCGACGATCCCGATTTCCACCCGGTCAAGCGCCTGCAGGCCGACCAGGAAACCGACAACCAGCAGCTGCGTGAACTCGAACAGCTGATCGCCGAAAAGAAAGGAACCCGCGCATGAACAGCCCCCGCACGACGCTTTACCGCGACAGCCACAATGCCAAGCTGATGGGCGTGTGTTCGGGTATCTCCGAATACACCGGAGTGGATACGTTCTGGATCCGTCTTGGCGCCATCGGCTTGACGATTTTTGCACTCGGCCCAGTAGCCATACTTGCCTATCTGATCGCCGGTTTCGTTCTCAAGAAGAAGCCGCCGCACCTCTACCGCGATACGCAGGAAGAGCAGTACTGGCAGCGCGTCCGGCAGAGCCCGAAGCGCACGGCCCGCGAAATCCGCGCGCGCTTCCGCGATATCGACCGCCGCCTTGCCGACGTTGAAACCTATTACGTCAGCAACAATCCGCGCCTGACGGCAGAAATCGAACAGCTGCGCTGAACGGCGCGAAAGTAGGAGGGACTTTTCAATGTGGGACTGGGCTTATCTGATACCGATCCTTGGCGTGTCGATCCCGATCGTCGCGATCTGGACGACCCACCAGCGCAAGCTGGCTGAAATGCAGGTCAGCACCACCGCCGACGCCACAGCCGAAAAGGCAGCGCAATACGCAGCGCAGGTCCAGCGGCTCGAAGACAGGGTGCAGGTGCTCGAACGGATCGTCACCGATCGCGGATACGACATCGCCACCCAGATCGAGGCTCTGCGCGACACCCGCAAGGTTGAAGATCCGGACAGCGGCGTGCCGCTCAACATCGCCAGAAGGGAGCAGGCGTAATGGACTGGGGCGGGCCGCAATTCATTATCGCGATCATCGCTGTATCCTATGGCGCATGGATCCTGAACAACTGGATCCGCGCCAAGCATGGCTACGCGCTGGAAGATGAATTCGGCGGTTTCACCGAGAAACCCGACACTGCCGAAGCCCAGCGGTTGAAGGCCGAAAACCGCGAACTGCACGACAAGATCGACGCAATGCAGGATCGCATGATCGTGCTCGAAAAGATCGTCACCGATCGCGGCTATTCGCTGGCCGAGGAAATCGAATCGCTCAGAGATACCCCCACACGGTCAGCCGACACCGGCGTGCCCCTCAACCTTGGAAAGAAGGAAAACCAGTCGTGAGCCCCGATGCAGCAGCCATCATCGTCCCCCATCTGCCCTGGATCATCGGCGGCGCTCTCGCCATCGGCGGGGCCGGCATCTTCGGCTGGGTTTACACCACCCGCCTGCGCATCCAGCACGGATACCCGCTGGATGGTGCATGGGGCCAGGCCCTGAAGCCTTCGACAGATCACGAAGCAAAGCAGCGCATCAGCCTTTTGACCCAGGAAAACGCCGAACTGCGGGCCGAACTGGGATCGGTGAAGGATCGCCTGATCAATGTCGAACGCATCGTCACCGACAGCGGGTTCCATCTCACATCGGAGATCGATGCTCTCCGCGACCGCGCGCTGCAACACCGCAAGGATGAAGGAACCGCGTAATGGACCCCGATTTCCTGCTTGTGGTGATCATGATCATCACCATTACCGGCATCAGCTTCATCGGGATCAACGCGATCGTGGCCAAGGTGCTCGATTACAAGCGCGAACAGCGTGCGCACCTTGCCGGTGGCAGCCCGCGATCGGGCGACATCGCCGACCGCACCGATCTGATCGAAGACCGGCTGCGGGTGCTTGAACGGCTCGCCACCGATCGCGGCGCCTTGCTGGCCGACGAGATCGAAGCGCTGCGCGACGAACGCGCAACCCGCACGAAGGAACAGGAGCACGGCTGATGAACTGGACCGTTATCGCCATCGTCGCCATCGTCGTCTGGGGTGTGGTGCAGCTTTCCAAAGCGCGCGCCGGGATCATCACCGACGAATCCGGCAATGAAAGCTATATCGGCCACCGCGATGATGCCGCCTCGCGCGCCGAGATCGAGGAAACCCGGCGCGAGATCGAACAATTGCGCGAGCGCCTGCACGTGCTCGAACGCATCGCCACCGACAACAACACCCCCGATGCCCGCGAACGCGCCCGCATCGCCGCCGAAATCGAAGCGCTGAGAGGCCCGGAAGAACCCTCTATCGGGCAATCTCTTGCATCTCCGGATAAGGAGCAGAGCCAATGATGATGGACCCCACTCTTGTTATTGCCGCCACCTGCCTTTTCGCCGTGTGCGTGGTTGCCTATGTCCTGCTGCAGGCGTGGCAGGGCTGGCTAGAACTCAAGCGGCAGGAGCTTGAGCGTGTCGGACGCAGCGGCAACGCCGAAATCGAAGGCGGCGCGGGCGTTGGCGCGGCCCGGATCGAACTGGCCGACATGAAAGAGCGGATCAAGAAGCTCGAAGCGATCGCCGCCGGGGTGGAGCTGTAGGGCGCAATCCCCAGCCCCCTTCCCTTCGGCCCGCCCTGCCCCTACATGCGCGGCCATGCGAACCCTCGATGACATCCTTGAAGAATACGAATTTCTCGAAGGCGACGAACGCTATTCGCTGCTGATCGAACTGGGCCGGGAACTGGAACCCATGCCCGATGCGCTGAAAACCGATGCCACTCTGGTGCGCGGGTGTTCGGCGGCGGTGTGGGTCTATCCCACCGAACAGAGCGCAGAGGACGAACAGCGCCTGCATTTCCTCGCCGACAGCAACGCCGCCATCACCAAGGGTATCGTCGCGCTGGTGATCGCCGCGGTTCAGGACAAGCCCGCCGGCGAAGTCGCGGCGATGGATGTGACGGGCGCGCTTGCTCCGTTCGACCTCAAGAACCAGTTGTCGAGCAATCGCACGCAGGGCGTCCCCAATATGATCGCGCTGGTGCAGGAACACGCCGCCCGGATAGCGGGGAACTGATCCCATGCGGCGGCTCTATCTTGCCGCCGGGATCCTGTTTGTCGCCTTGGGCGCGGTGGGCGCGGTGCTGCCGCTGTTGCCGACTGTCCCCTTCCTGCTGCTGGCCGCATTCTGCTTCGCACGCAGCAATCCCGAATGGGAGCGCCGCATTCTCGAACATCCCGTTTGGGGGCCGCAGGTGCGCGAATGGCACGAACGCCGCGCAATCCCGCGCCGCGCCAAAGTCGCCGCGATCGCGACGTTGGTGGCGGGCGTCGGCTTTACCTGGGTGACTTTGGGCCATCCCTGGGTGTGGATTTCGGTGACGGTGCTGGTGGTGATCGGCGGCTGGATCGCGACACGCAACGGATAGAGCGTTTTCCTACTCGCAGCCGGGCGAGCTATGATCGCACCGGCTCTTTCCAATCGTCGTCTTTCTTCCAGCGCGCCGGCAGCATCAGTCTCCGGCTTGCGGAAAGTCACACCTTGGCGTGCGCTTTCCCGCACAAGTCATTGCGTTAATTCGATTTTCGGGATGGCCGGATATTTTCAAAACACCCGTTTCGGTGTTCCATCGGACTTGGCAAATCAGGCCCCGGCGCTATCTCGCACCTTGGCCACACCGGTCTTGGCCTGTTCACGCAGCTCGGCCTTCAGCACTTGCGGATCGCGTGCGAAGACAAATCCGAAGCTGACCCCGCCTTCCTTGCCGATAGTGGCGTGATGCAGCTTGTGCGCCTGCACCAGCCGCTTGGCATAGCCTTTCTTGGGCACCCAGCGGAAATAGCGCTGATGCACCAACCCGTCGTGGATCAGCGTGTAGATCACGCCGTAGATCGACACGCCGACAGCGGCCCACCACAGCCATTCCCAATAGAGCGAGCCGAAGATGTACATGGCCGTGCAGATCAGGCCGAACACAACGGCGAACAGGTCGTTCTTCTCGAAAGTGTTGTCGTGCGGTTCGTGATGGTCGCGGTGCCAGCCCCAGCCCCAGCCGTGCATGATGTATTTGTGCGCATACCACGCCCACAGCTCCATCCCGATCACGGCGGCAAGGACGATCGCTCCCGCTTCAAGCCAGCTCATGCAACGATCCTCCCTTCCGTATCGATCAGGCCACTTTGCTCGGCAATCCCGGCGCGCTTGGCAGCGGGCAGCGCCCACCACGGCACATCGGGCCGCCGATGATGCTCAAGGTGATAGCCGAAATGGAAGCAGGTTGCGAGGCTTGCAATAGAACCAAAGCCGTTGGTGCGGGCATTGTGATCGTCCGGAAACGGCTCCCCAGGCGCATGATGATGCGGACGGTAGGTGCCGAAGTAGAACAGCTGGAGCGAAGACAGCAGCGCGGGCGCTCCGTACAGCAGCACGATCTGGACCATCGGAATGCCGAGGATCAGCCAATAGACCCCGACCACGGCATGCACGAACACCAGCGACTGCCAGCCGAAATAGCGTTTGAAGAAGGTCCAGTACCACTGCCGGAAATTCGCGGGGTGATCCTCGTCAAAATCGGGATCGCCGGGCCTGCCCGCCAGCCGGTGATGCGTATGATGGGCATCGCGCAGGACGCTCCAGCGGAAGCCCGCGTAGAGGAACAACAGCGGCGCGGCGATGGCGGCGTTGAGCCGCGGCTTTCCCGGCACCAGCGTCCCGTGCATCGCATCATGGCAGACGATAAACACGCCGACGGAAAGCCAGCACTGCACCGCCGCCATCGCGACCGCCAACGGCAGGTTCGACCATGACAGCTCGAACACGAACATGGCATAGGCATGGATGCCCAGCCAGCTTCCCGCGATCGCCGCAGCCAGCGCCAGACCGATTGCGCCCTGTACGGGCGCGGATGGAAGGATAAGCCGGTTGGCAGTCATGTCAGCAGTTACGCTCGAAGGAGGCATATGGCTGCGTATATAGGCTTGTCAGGCGGTGGCAATCGCCAGCCTGCTCAATCCTAATCGGGGAAGAAGAACTCGCGCAAGTGTTCTCCGATGCGCGCGGGGCGCAATGTCCTCGCGTCGATGCAGCACCAGCTTGACCGGACTTCGGCCAGCACGTCCTCGCCCCGGTGGATCACCGTGTGATAGAAAGCGCGCGCGCCATTGTAGCTTTCCAGCACGGTCCGCGCGATCACATCGTCTTCGAGGAAAGCGGGTTTGCGATAGGTGATCTCGTGCTTGAGCGCGACCCACGCCTTTTGCGCCACCTCCTCGGCCGGGGCGATCTTGTTCCAGTGCGCCAACACCGCATCCTGCACCCAGTTGAGGTAGCGCGCATTGTTGACATGGCCCATGAAGTCGATGTCTTCAGGGGCAACGGTAATCGGGAAGCTGAAGGGCCTTGCTGACATGAGTGTAAGTTAGCCGCAAAACTAGGCCATTTCCATCACAAAGTTGATCATGATCAACCCAAACCTTGCCAGTGTGGCGCAAGCATCGCTAATCGGACCCCCCAACCCCTAGGAAGAACGCGTCATGTCGAGCCGCCCACGCACCCTTTATGAGAAAATCTGGGACGATCACGTCGTCGAAACCCGCGATGACGGAACCGCCATCGTCTATATCGACCGGCACCTCGTCCATGAGGTGACAAGCCCGCAGGCATTCGAAGCGCTTCGACTTGCCGGCCGCAAGGTGCGTCGTCCGGAGCTCACATTGGCGGTGCCCGATCACAACCTGCCGACCACTGCCCGGCGCGATGCAGCGGGCGCTCGCATTCCGATCGACGATCCGCAAAGCGCCGCGCAGCTTGCCGCGCTCGAAAAGAACGCACCTGAATTCGGCATCCGCTACATCGGCGATGCCGACGCGGAACAGGGCATCGTCCATGTGGTCGGCCCGGAACAGGGCTTCTCCCTGCCCGGCACCACCATCGTCTGCGGGGATTCGCACACCGCCAGCCACGGCGGTCTTGGCGCTCTCGCCTTCGGGATCGGCACCAGTGAAGTCGAACACGTACTGGCAACCCAGACGCTGCTGCTCCAGCAATCGAAGTCGATGGAAGTCCGGGTCGAAGGGCAACTTGGCCCCGGCGTTACCGCGAAAGACCTGATCCTCCACATCATCGGGGTGATCGGCGCGGCTGGCGGCACCGGTCACGTAATCGAATATCGCGGCGCGGTGTTCGAAGCGATGAGCATCGAACAGCGGCTGACCGTGTGCAACATGAGCATCGAGGCAGGCGCCCGAGCAGGACTGGTCGCCCCTGATGAAACGACCTTCGCCTATCTCAAGGGTCGTCCGATGGCCCCCAAGGGCGCGGCTTGGGATCATGCGGTCGCTTACTGGAAGACGCTCCACACCGATCCGGGCGCGCAGTTCGACAAATCGGTGGTGATCGACGCGGCCGACATCGCCCCCACAGTCACCTGGGGCACCAGCCCCGAAGACGTGGTCCCGATCAGCGGTGTCGTCCCTTCGCCCGAAAGCTTTGCCGATGAATCGAAGCGAGCGGCGGCGGCCAAGAGCCTCGATTACATGGGCCTCGAGCCGGGCACGCCAATGACGCAGGTTCCGATCGAGAACGTATTCATCGGCAGTTGCACCAACAGCCGCATAGAGGACCTGAGAGCAGCCGCAGAGGTGCTCAAGGGGCGTTCAAAGGCGGATAACGTGCGCTGGGCGATTGTTGTGCCGGGGTCCGGCCTCGTGAAGCGCCAAGCCGAGGAAGAAGGGCTCGACAAGATCTTCATCGAAGCCGGTTTCGAATGGCGTGAACCGGGATGTTCGGCCTGCCTCGGAATGAACCCGGACAAGGTCCCGGCCGGAGAACGCTGCGCTTCGACCAGCAACCGCAATTTCGTCGGCCGTCAGGGGCCGGGCGCGCGCACGCATCTGGTCTCTCCCGCAATGGCGGCGGCAGCGGCGGTGACAGGCCGCCTTGCCGATGTTCGCGAGCTTGCCTGATCCACAATTTGCCGACACGCTCAGCCCCTCGCCCTTGAAACCCCCGCCACGCAGGCGCATGAGAAATCCATGACTGACAAGACCCCCGAGAAAAGCCAGAAGTCCAGCACTGCACGCAATGCCGCGATCGGCGCTGCGGCCACGATCGGTTCCGCTGCTGTCGCTGCGGCGCTGCTGTATGCAGGGAAGCGTTTCCTGAAGAAGCCCGATGACACGTCTAATGGCCCCGGCCAGTCAGGCAGTGCTCCTTCGGGCGAGCCTCCCGAAACGGATTGAGGAAACCAGACGATGGAAGCAATCTCGCGGGTCACCGGCCGCGCCATCCCGTTCGGCGCCAAGAATGTCGATACCGACATCATCATCCCGGCCAAATGGCTGAAAACGATCACCCGTGAAGGTCTGGGCGAAGGCGCTTTTGAAGCGATCCGTGCTGCGCCCGACAACGTGTTTGACGATCCCGCGTATAAGGGCTCGCCGATCCTGATAGCAGGTGACAACTTCGGCTGCGGATCGAGCCGTGAGCACGCCGCCTGGGCTTTGCTCGACCTTGGCGTGCGAGCTGTCATCGCGCCCAGTTATTCCGACATCTTTTCGGGCAACGCGGTGAAGAACGGTATCCTGCCGATCGTGCTGCCGCAGGCTGCGGTTGATCGCTTGCTGGAGGTTGCCCGCGAAGGTCACGAGATCGACATCGATCTGGAGACCCAGAGCGTTACCACCCCGTTTCAGGATCGCTTCAGCTTCGACATCGATCCGTTCCGCAAGCATTGCCTGATGGGAGGGCTTGATGAAATCGCGCTGACGCTGGAGCGGCAGGAAGCGATAACACAATACGAAAGCCGTCGCAGCGCGGCGCAAAGCTGGCTGACTGCCGGCACGCAAATTTGAGGGAGAGAACCATGAAAGCCATCCGCACGCATCAGGTCGGTGGACCCGAAACGCTGACGCTTGATGAAATCGACGCGCCTACCCCCGGAAAGGGTGAAGTGCTGGTGGCGGTGAAGGCCTGCGCGATCAATTACCCTGACACTCTGATGATCCGCGATCTCTACCAGTTCAAACCCGAACGCCCCTATTCCCCCGGCGGTGAAATCGCTGGCGTGATCGAGGCTGTTGGCGAAGGCGTCGAAGGTTTTGCCGTTGGTGATCATGTCATGGCCGGGATCGGCAATGGCGGCCTTGTCGAAAAGGCGATCGTTCCGGCCGGCCGGATGTTCCCTGTTCCCGACGGTGTGCCGTTCGAAAAGGCGGCGTCGCTGCTGATGACCTACGGCACGACAATCCACGGCCTGAAAGATCGCGGCAATATCAAGCCTGGCGATGTCGTGCTGGTGTTGGGTGCAGCAGGCGGAGTTGGCCTGTCGGCTGTGGAGCTTGCCAAGGCGTTCGGTGCCCGCGTTGTCGCTGCGGTTTCAAGCGAGGCGAAGGGCGAAGTCGCGCGCAAGGCGGGCGCTGACGAAGTCGTTATCTACCCGCGCGAGCAGATGGACAAGGACGCATCGAAAGAGCTGGCGAACCAGTTCAAGCAAGCCTGCGGACCGACCGGCGCCAACATTGTCTACGACATCGTGGGCGGCCAGTATTCCGAACCGGCCCTGCGCGCGATCGCATGGGAGGGCCGTTTCCTGGTGGTCGGCTTCCCGGCCGGGATCGCGAAGATGCCGCTCAACCTAACCCTGCTCAAGAGCTGCGACATTTGCGGCGTGTTCTGGGGCGCGTTCACCGCCCGCGAGCCCGTCAAGTTCCGTGCTCAGGTAGAAGAGCTTTTCGACCTGATGAAGGAAGGCCAGATCGATCCGCTGGTATCGGAGACCTTCCCGCTCGAACGCGCTGGCGAAGCCATCGCCAAGCTGGAAAACCGAGAGGCTGTCGGCAAGCTTGTGGTGACGATGCAATAAACTCGGGGCAATAGCGTTCAGACTGCGGCATGAAGCGCTTGCCGCTAGACGGACGCAACCCTATCTCGAATAGACGTTCTCACGGAGGGATACCCATGACAGATTTCAAGGATCGCGAACGCGCTGAAGAGGCAAAGTTCGCACTCGACGAAGAAACCGCGTTCAAGATCGCTGCACGCCGCAATCGCCTGCTGGGCGAATGGGCAGCAGGGGTCATGGGCCTGACTCCGGAGGAAACCGAAGCGTACAAGAAATCGGTCGTTCAGGCGGATTTCGAAGAAGCCGGTGACGAAGACGTGATCCGCAAGCTGCTGGGTGATCTGACCGCTGCGGAAACCAATGTTTCCGAGGCCGACATTCGCGCCAAGCTCGACGAGATGGCGGTTGAGGCCAAGCGCCAGTTCATGAGCCAGATCTGAGGGAGCACGCCCATGCCGATGGCAGGAGCCGATATCGAAGCCGCCATTCGCGGGGCGTTTCCCGACGCGATTGTGGAACTGCGCGACCTTGCAGGGGATGACAATCACTGGGCCGTAACCGTTACTTCGAGCCAGTTTGCAGGGAAAAACCGGGTGCAGCAGCACAAGATGGTTTACGCCGCCATAGGTGAGAAGATGGGCGGCGAACTTCACGCCTTGCAAGTCACAACGGTTATTCCCACGTAACCGTCAATCTCAAGACATCCCAATCAAAGGGCCGAACCATGGCTGATACCGACACCAACACCCGTATTGCGAGCCTTGTGGGCGAAAACGACGTCGTGCTGTTCATGAAAGGCACGCCGCTGTTCCCGCAGTGCGGTTTCTCGAACCTTGCGGTGAATATCCTCGATCATTGCGGCGTTGCCTATGAAAGCGTCGATGTTCTGCAGGACATGGAAATCCGCCAGGGCATCAAGGCCTATTCCGACTGGCCGACCATTCCGCAGCTGTATGTCAAAGGCGAATTCATCGGCGGAAGCGACATCATGAAAGAGATGTTCGAAGCCGGCGAGCTTCAGCAGCTGATGGAAGAAAAGCAGATCGCCCGTATCGAAAGCTGATCGCGGATTCGTCTGGGCGCCAAAGCGCACTGGACAAAAAAGAAGCCGCCTCGCTGTACCAGGCGAGGCGGCTCTTTTTGCACGGGGAGGTAAGACCCAGAGACCAGGAAGGCCCCACCTCATTTCGAAGACCACTTGCTTCGCCATTCAATATGCAGCTCCCGTGCCAAAACTGCGAAGTCCAATAATTTCAGATGGTTAGATGGTTGACGCCGATTAACCATGATCCGAAATGTAAGATATACCGACAGACATGATCGCAAGGCTTGGCAAGTCGGGGTTTGAGCGCCATCACTCGGCGTATGGGCACCGATTTCGACAAGACCGCGGGCAAATCATCCGAAGGCATTCCCGCAGCCACTATCATCATCTTTCGCAACTGCCCCGATGGCGGCGCGCCGCAGGTCTTGATGACGATCCGTTCGCGCACAATGGCTTTTGCCGGCGGGATGGCGGTGTTCCCGGGTGGCAGGGTGGACCCTTCGGACTTCGCCATGGCTGAAGCGCTTGTGGATGCGGGGACGATTACCCTCACCGCCGAAGAGGCCGCGCACCAGATTGCCGCGATCCGTGAAACGCTTGAGGAAACCGGGCTCGCGCTGGGTTTGAAAGGCAAGATCGATGCCGCAAGCGCGGCCAAGGCGCGGACCATGCTTGAAGAACGCAACGAACTTGCCCCGGTTCTCGACGCGTTCGACTGGTCGCTTGATCTTGAACAGATCACGCCTTTTGCCCGTTGGTTCCCCAAGAACGAGAACATCCCGCGGGTTTACGACACGCGCTTCTACCTCGCCAATCTGGGCACCGGCGCGGTGGATGTTTCGATCGACAATTCGGAAAACACCCATCTGTTCTGGACCAGTGCGCAAGGCGCGCTCGATGCGGCGGACCGGGGTGAGATCAAATTGATTTTCCCCACCCGCCGAAACCTTGAACGGCTCGCCCTGTTCGCCAGTTTCGACGAAGCCCGCGCTCAGGCGGAGGCGATCCCCGTGAAAACGATCGTGCCGCAAATCGACACCAGCAGCGGACAGCCCATGCTCACGATCATGGAAGATGCGGGCTATCCCATCACCGCCGAATTGCTGGAAACAGTCGCGCGGGGGTAATTGGCGAGAAGGTTGTTGGCGCGCCCTGTAGGAGTCGAACCTACGACCTCAGGATTAGAAGTCCCGTGCTCTATCCAGCTGAGCTAAGGGCGCGCGCCGTTGCCGCCAATAGCGCGCTTTGCCCGGCAATCAAATCGCGCTAGGCAAGCGTCGATGGAAAACCTCGACAAAGCCGCCGCTTTCGACACCGATCCTGATGACGGCATTCAGGCGACAAGCCATGCGCCCGTCACGTTCCGCTATTACGAATTCGTAATGGCGGCTTTTGTCGCGATCCTGCTGCTTTCGAACATCATCGGCGCGGCAAAGCTTACATTTGTCGAAGTCAGCTGGTGGCCAGAAGGCTGGTGGCCTGCGTCTGACGGCGTGTTCATTTACGGAGCGGGAATCCTGTTCTTCCCGCTCGGCTATGTTATCGGCGACGTGCTGACGGAAATCTACGGTTTCGCCCGTGCACGGCGCGTGATCTGGACCGGCTTTGCCGCGATGATCTTCCTTGCCTTCATGAGCTACGTCGTCGTCAGCCTGCCAGCGTTTGATGGCTGGGCCTGTTCGGCTAGCGGGTTTGAAGGCCAAGGTCCCCTTACCTCCACCACCGATCCCGATGGCCCCACGGGTGCAATCTGCCAGCAGACATACGAATCCGTTTTCGGCAGTACATGGCGCATTGTTGTCGCATCGATAGTCGCCTTTTGGGCGGGCGAGTTCGTCAACTCCTACGTCATGGCAAAGATGAAGGTGTGGACCCGTGGCAAGATGCTGTGGACCCGCACGATCGGCTCCACAGTGGTCGGACAGGGCGTGGATAGCCTCATCTTCTACCCCATCGCCTTTCTCGGCATCTGGACGACCGAGGCGGTGATTACCGTGATGGTGACCAACTGGCTGCTCAAGGTGCTATGGGAAGCGCTGCTGACCCCGGTGACTTACTTGGTGGTGAACCGCCTGAAGAAAGCCGAAGGCGTCGATCTGTTTGACACTGACACCGATTTCTCGCCCTTTTCGAGCAGCGAGAGCCGATCCTAGTCCGCCGCGTCAGCGTGCAAGTCCTCGTCAGGGACAATTTCGACAGTCCAATCAAGGCCGAGTTGCCCTGCCAGCAGCTTCATGTCCTTTTCGACCGGCACGCCGAACAGCGCCTCATGGCTGGTGGCGAGCCGCAAGATTAGGAATCCGTCCCTTATCACCAGGCGGCTGACCTGAAGCGACCTTCTTGACCGCGCACCAAGCCTTCTCGCCAGTCTTACTGCAAGGCCCCAGCACACAGCTTCATCGATCGCTTCCTCGCCAGCCAGAGAGCTAAGACTGTCGGTAAGATCAATCTGGTTGCCATTCGCTGCGATTGTCGCCGCCAGCATGGCGCGCTCTGCTCCGTCCACCGCGATCCAGCGTTTGTGCAAAGCCCAGTCGATGGCTTGCGGCAGGCGGATGTTCGGCTCGATCTGCATTGATGCCAGTGCCAACATCGTCGCGGCCAGACGCAGGCGCTCATTGCCATGGCGGCGCATCGGGACAGCAGCCACCGTCCAAGCCGCAATAAGCGTGGCCAGCGTCGGAGGTGCACCGCGCTGAGTGGCGAAGACCGATACACCGGCCAGCAGCGGATCCTGGGCTTTCCCGTGCGGCGGAAGTCGATCGTAAAGCAATCCTTCTCGCAAACCCCACGATGAAAACACGATCTTGCTTGGAGAAAGCTGCGCGACAAGCGCCTGCAACAGCACCGCCGCGTCGGGAAGCTTTTCGGCGCGCATGATGGAAATGCGTTTGCGGTCTTTCAAGCTTTCTGGCGTCTCAGCGATCAGCAGTTCGGTCAATTGCAGGACGTCTTCAACGCTCAATTCGAAGCCGTGCGGATCGGACAAGGGATGATCGCGCGTCTGCATGGCAAAAACTGCCATGGCGCGCCATGTTCCGCCGACAAGATAAAGCGGCTCTGGCTCAAGATTGCCGTGCTCGGATGATGACCAACCCGCTTCCCGTATGACCTTTTCCAGCCCCTTGCGCATTTGCGCGACGGGATTTTTTCCGCTGGGCGGCCGGAAGTCAGGGAGCCGCAACGCGCCGAGCGGCAAAGATACCGGATCACTTGTTTCATCCCCGGCGATATGGACCAGTTCAAGGCTGCCTCCACCAAGGTCGGCAACGCTGCCACGGGCTCCGGGAAAGGCGCCTATCACTCCGCTGGCGCTGATACGGGCCTCTTCCTCACCCGAAAGGATGCGCGGCTTGAAACCCAGCGCCTCGAGCTGCTCGACGAATTCTGGACCGTTGCTGGCTTCCCGCACAGCAGCAGTCGCGAGGGTCTCGACATCGTCAATTCCAAGATCGTCCAGCAGCAGGGCAAATCGCTCCAAACCGCGAAGCGCGAAAGCGATCGCTTCATCGGCCAGTCGCCCGTCTTTGCCGATATCGCGGCCAAGCCGCGCAGTGACCTTTTCGTTCAGGATCACCATCGGTGCCCGCATCGAGCCGCCGTAGACGACCAAGCGAACCGTGTTGGAGCCGATGTCGATAATCGCCCGCTCGGGCGTGTTACCCGCGAATGTCCCGTCGCGATCACCGCGCCTGCGCTTTGTGCTCATCCCGAACGGCCCCGCCGCAGCGAAAGCTTGGGCACGCCGCCTGCCTCAAGCGCCCCGCCCCGGCCCGAAAGCGATGGGTTCGTCATGAAGTAACGGTGGCAGTTGAACGGCTTTCCGTCTGTTTCAACCCGCGAATAGCTGCCGTCTGAATGCAGCCACCAGCTTTGTTCGGTATCGAGCATGTTGGCGAGCAGCACCTGTTGGAGGATCTGGTCATGCACGGTTCGGTTGCGGATCGGGATCAGGGCTTCGACCCGGCGATCAAGATTGCGTTCCATCAGGTCGGCCGAGGAGATGTAGACCTTGGCGTTCGGGCCCGGCATCGCCCGGCCATTGGCGAAGGCGTAAATTCGGCTGTGCTCCAGGAAGCGTCCAATGATCGATTTGACATGAATATTCTCGCTCATTCCCGGAACACCGGGGCGAAGGCAGCAAATCCCCCGCACCACCAGTTCAACGGGAACGCCCGCATTACTGGCTGCATAAAGCCGATCAATCATCCCGACATCGGTGATCTGGTTGCATTTCATCCAAATCGCGGCGGGCTTGCCCTTGGCGGCGTTGGCGATTTCGGCATCAATGCGGCGATATATCTCCTCGCGCAGGTCCAGCGGAGCGATCGAAATCATTTCCAGCCCGTGCGGTTCGACATAGCCCGTTACGAAATTCATCATCTTCGCTGCATCGCGCGCCAGCTTGTGATCGGCAGTGAAGAAGGAAAGGTCGGTGTAAATCTTGGCCGTGATCGGGTGGTAGTTGCCGGTTCCGAAATGGCAGTAAGTGCGAAACCCGTTTTCCTCGCGCCGCACCACCATCGCCACCTTGGCGTGGGTTTTCCAATCGGTGAAACCGTAGATCACCTGAACCCCGGCGCGTTCAAGCTTGGTCGCCCATTTGAGGTTCTGTTCCTCGTCAAAGCGCGCCTTCAATTCCACTACGGCAGTGACGGACTTTCCGTTCTCAGCCGCTTCGATCAGGGCATTGATCACCGCTGATTGAGAGCCGGCGCGATAAAGCGTCTGCTTGATCGCTACCACATCCGGATCGGCGGCAGCCTGTCGGATGAAATCGACCACCACTTCGAAGCTTTCGTAGGGGTGATGAATGATGATGTCTTTTTCCCGGATCGCGGAAAAGGCATCGCCATCGTGTTCACGCACCCGTTCAGGATAGCGCGGGGAATAGGCATCGAATTTCAGGTCGGGCCGATCCTCGCCAACGATTTCCGCGAGCCCGTCGATCCCGATCATTCCATCGGTCTTGATCACGGCTGCTTGGTTGATGCCGAGCTGTTCGAGCAGGATCGCCTCGGCGCGGGGATCGAAATCCTCTTCAAGCTCCAACTGGATCACCTGCCCCCGGCGGCGGCGCTGGATCGCGCTGCGGAAAGTCCGCACGAGATCTTCTGCCTCTTCCTCGATTTCGATATCGCTGTCGCGCAGAACCCGGAACAGGCCGTCGCCCTGAATTGTAAAGCCGGGAAACAGCTTCTTGGCATAACGCTGGATCAGGCTGGCAATCGAGATGTAGATTGCCTCTGTCGTCCCGCTCACTTCCGCAGGAACGCGGACAAACCGGGGCAGCGCCGATGGGATCAGGATCATTTCGATAATCTGTTCCTGATCCGCGTCGCGCGTCAGCGTGAACAGCAGGCCCATCCCTTCGTTTTGAACGAAGGGAAACGGATGCGCAGGATCAAGCGCCTGCGGCGTGATGATCGGAGAGATTTCGTCGAGGAAGAAGCTTTCCAGCCATTTGTGCGCCTCAGGCTTTACCCGACGCTCATCGGCGATGTGGATGTCGGCCACCGCCAACTGGTCACGCAATTCACGCCAGATATCCTGCTGAAGGGCGGAAAGTTCAGCCAGCTTCTCCCGGATTGCCACCAACTGCTGCGTCGGCGTGCGGCCATCAATCGCCGGCTTGTCGATCCCGCGCTGCGCCTGTCCGACAAGGCCCGCGACACGGATCATCATGAATTCATCGAGATTGCTGCCCGAAATAGAAAGGAACCGCAGCCGTTCTAACAGCGGGTATTTCGCGTTGCAGGCCTCCGCCAGAACGCGCTCATTGAACGCCAGCCATGACAGTTCACGGTTGAAATAGGCTTCCGCGCCGGGCGAAATGGCCGTCGGTGGGACGGACGGCGGGGATGCGGCCGAAACATTGGGCTGGCTGGTCTGAGTGGGACTGCTCATTGCTTTCCTGCCGGTCTTTCCTCAGGCCAAATGCGGCCCTTGATCGAAGCCCCAATGTTAGCCAGTGCAAGACGTGTAAATCACCAAAGGGCGATGTCACACGATTGTCAATTAATCATGACGCCCACTTAGGGTGCAGCTGTCAAACCAGAGATCGGCTGTCGGCAATTGCGGTAATCCCGCGCTTGCCGTTGGCATCGCGACCCAATTGCACGATCACGTCGATAACGCTCGCCGCGTAGGAAATCGTGTCAGAGCGGGTAAGGCCGATCCCTGTCTGCATGACCATGAGCGCGAGTTGCTCCAATGCGCCCCGCAGCGAATTGGCGTGAATGGTCGAAAAGCTGCCGGGATGGCCGGTGTTGATCGCGCGCAGGAAGGACACGCTTTCTGCGCCGCGCAGTTCGCCAAGGACGATGCGATCGGGCCTCAGTCGCAATGCGGCCTGAAGCAGTTCATTGGGGGTGACCTTCGCCTCACCTAGTTCGCCCTTCACCGCCACCAATCCGACAGAGTTTTCGCCCGGGAATTTCAATTCGGGCGTATCTTCCACCAGCACGACGCGCTCCTCGCGCGGGATTTCACCCAGCATGGCATTGAGGAAAGTCGTCTTGCCGGTGCTTGTCCCGCCTGAGATGAGGATGGTGCGCCGGTGGCGGATGGCTTCACGCAGATATTCGATCGGCTGAAACTGCGGATCGGGCATTTCGATCACAGCCTCACCGGCAAGAGGCCCGGTGTCGTAGGCGTCAAGCGGGAGGTCGAGCCGGCGGTGACGGCGAATGGCCATGACCCAATGCTTGCGGCTTGCAGGCGGACCGCAGAACTGGATACGCGCGCCGTCGGGCAAGGTAGCACCTAACAGCGGATGTTCGCGGTTGATGCCTTGATGACTGACCCGCGCAACCTGTTCGGCAAGGCGTTGCACAAGGCGATCATCGATTTCGGGGGTGATGACCTTCTTGATTCCGGGATCTGACGCATCCTCGATCCAGACCTCGCCGGGCGCGTTGACCATGATTTCGGTAATCGTGTCGCGATCCAGCCAGCGCTTGAACGGCGCAAGATAGGCTTCGAGATAGACGCTGCGTTCCCCTCCGATAGCAGCATAGGAGGGCGTTTCGCCTGTTGGGGCGGTGCCATCATCCGCATTGCCACCAGCGGGATGCTGGCCGGTCGAAAGAGGATGAATGTCAGCCGTCATATCCGGAAACGCCCGCCCAAAATCACTGCGAAACGGTGCTGAAGTCGAGATCGCGCGCGGTGAAAACGCGGATCGGTTCGCCCATGCGCACGCGGATCGTCGGGCTGATCTGGCCGTCTTGCTCCGCTGCGACACCCGCAGCGCCCTGTCCGGCGCCGCCAAGCACAATCGAGGTGCCGCCCGAAGCCACCGCCCCGAGCCCGCCGATCACGGACAACAACATCGCGGAACCGAAGCGGCGGAAGAAGTGGCTATTCACATCGCCTTCCAGCCCGGTTGTGCCATCAAAGGCCACCGCTGGTGACGCGATATTCACCGATGCACCATCCGGCCTGATCAGACGGGTCCAGATGACATAAGCGCGCTTTTGCCCTTGCTGGACACCGGACTGGTACTGCCCGATGAGGCGCGACGAACGCGGCACCAGCACCCGGCTGCCGTCAAAGCTGCGCACGTCCTGGCTCACAACCGCGCGAACATAGCCGGGCACGTCGGTGTTGATCGCGGTTTCGAGGATCGCGGGGATCATCGTTCCTTCTGTTACCGTCGTTGCCGGATTGACCATAGCTCGCGCCTGGGCCGGAGCGCCGCCGACGCCGCCTATGCGGCTTGCAAAGGCAGCTGCCGAACCTCCTGCGCCGCTGTCACCCGTGCTTGTCGCCGCGCTCGTCGACCCGCCCGTGATCGGCTGCTGCGCGACATTCGCTCCGGCCGCCTGACTGGCATCGAACACGAGCTGAGGGCTGTTGTAAGGGTTCACAGCGGCTCCCACGGCAGGCGCGTTCGCAAGGATCGGCGCGGGTGCCGGATCGGGACGCGCCGGCAGAACTGCCGGGGGCGGCGATGGCTGCGCGTTTGGATCAACTGCTGGAGCAGCCGCCGCTTGCGCGGGCACCTGCTGGCCTTGTCCGCCAACACTGGCGGGTTCGGGAACTTGTGCCGCGTTCATCGCCCAAAAGGTCGTGGCACCAAGCAGCCCCACGATCGCGACCCCCGCCGCGAGCCCCAGCCCTTCGGTCTTGGTCTTGCGCTGCGCGACCGGAGAAAAGCCGCTGCGGCTTGCGAGATCGATGACGTCGGCGGATTCCTCGTCACGCGGATCGATCCCGCCATTGTTTCCATTGTCGCCCTTCTTGGGCGGAAGACGCATGGCAAGACGCATCAGTTCTTCTCCCTTTGAAACAGTTCACACGCGGCCATCATGATCCACGTCGCCCGCTGTCGCCTGCGCGGGCGCTCTGGGAACGCACCGGGCCGGTGTTGGTAAGCGTGGCGCTTTCACCGCCCGAACGCAGGATCACCTGCGCAGGCACACCGTCCAGCACAACGGTATCGCCCCGAACCGTGAAGTTGACAGGCCCGACATCGCCATCGGCATTGGTGACAAGGATCGCGGGAACCGCAGTCCCTGCAGGCCAAGTCAGGAACAGGGCATCGCCATTGTCATAGGCGCGGGACGGGAGCAATTCGCTGGCGCCTGCCCCTGCCCATTCGAAATTGAGCATCGCGGGATCGGTGACCGCATAGGGATCGTTCGCCGCAGCCAGTTCAATCGCATTGGGTTCGCCCGCAGCAGCCGCGCGTTCGGCCTCCTGCGCTGCGGCGAGTTCCGCCTCTGCCTGAGCCCGCTCCAGTTCCGGATAACGGAATTGCAGAACGTACAGCGGCGCATTGCGCGGGCTGGCAACCAGATCGAACAGATAGGTGCGCTTGCTCGTCACTACCGTCATATTGGTGCGCGCGCTCGGTTCCAGTGGCTTCACAAACAGGATCGACTGCGCCTTGTTCGGCTGAATCTGCCACGCATTGCTGTCGCCGACCGCGACGTTCTCAATCGTTTCGTCCGGTCCGAACTTGATCGTCGTCTGGACCAGAACCTTGCCCCGAATGGTGAAAACCTGCGCTTCGTCGAAGGTCAGCGTCTGAAGACGGGGATCGCCTTCAGCCGCGTCCTGCGCAGCTGCAGGAACCGCTAGTGCAAGGGCAAGCCCAGCAACAAAAGGCCGAATGAAGTCGGCACGGATCATTTCGTTTTCTCCGATCTCGAAACATTTCTGCCCGCCTGACCTGCGGAGCGGAAGCGGTTTCCAATCCCGCGCGTGCGCGAGGTTGCTGGCGCACCTGCGGCGCTTTGGCCGGTGCCAGCACTGGTGGCAAATACCTTGGTCTCGCGGATGATCGCACTGCCCGCTGAACCCGTATCATTGGCTGCCTGCACGACGGGGGTTGCGACATCGACGCGTCGTTGCCCACCAGTCGGAGCCGCCCTCGGCGTCAATTGCGAAGCACGATCCGGTGTCACCGCCAGCGGTTGCGCCATCGGAGCAAGAGCAGGCTCGAACGCGCGGTTATCAGCTTTGTCCGGGGTGGCGAAGCCAAAGACTGTCCAGCCGCTGACCATTTTTGCAGAAACGATCAGAACCATCAGCATCAGCGCGCAATGGACAAACCCCACAAGGAAAAACGCCATCGCCGCCTGTTGGTCAATCTGTCCCGGAACCGCGACCAGTGCAGCAAGGATCGGCACCGCAAGCTCAAGCATGATCGACCCGCCGACAACCGCAAAAAACGGCGCGAGTGCAAGCATCACCAAACCTTTGAGCCAGCCGACAAACAGCCCGCGAGTGCCATTGAACAGCGCCATAACGACAAAGATCGGCCCAATGGCAAGCAACAAGGCAATCCCGATCCGGGCCGTCACCAGCAGACCGACAGTTCCGATCAGCAACAGCATCGCACCAAACCACATCATCCCCGGAGGCGAGAACATGTTGATATCGGTCTGGCCGGTTGACGCCTCTTGCACGGCGAGGAATACGATATCGAGCTTGGTCGCGAAGGTGGCGGTGGCAGAGCTGCCGCTGTCGGTAAGCAAGCCTGCGACGTAGTTCGGGCCACCGACCACGAGTTCGTAGAAAATCGCCTGAAAAGCGGCAAAACTGGTCGCAAAGGTCAAGACCAGCCCGATCGTCATCATCCTGGGGATGACAGCGCGGATCGACAGGTTCGACCTGCCAAGCATCAGGCTGATGCCGAAGAACGCCACATAAAGGGTGAGCATGATCGAAAGCGCGAGCCCGAATTGCCCCTCGGATCCGAACAGACGATTGAACGCCTGCTCGCTGACCTGCGATGCGATGCAATCAACCGCAGTCAGCGCCGCAGCGACGCCGGTGCCCATGTCCTGAGCAACGAGATCGCAGCTCGTCGTCATTCCGCCGCCTGCCAGACGGGAATGCCATCCTCATCCACATCGCTGACCCCGTCGGGCCACGCGCGGTTGGTGAGCGCAGGATACCACGCGCTGGGTTCGTCACCCACGGCTTCGCGCAGGAGATCGAGGCGACGCACGGCGGCCTCCCGTCCGGAAAGGATCGTCAGCACTTCCGGCGCACCCGACAGATCGAGCCGCACCACCACGCTTGCATCGGGCTGACGCACAAGGAAGCAGCGGCTGTGTGCCGGGAGTGAGCGGATCAGCGCGAATTCGTGTTCGGTCAGACCGAAACCGTCGCAATAATCCTCTGGCCGGGCGCGGCTGTTCGGCATGAACACCATCGTCGCGGTCTGTTCCACCAGCGCCGTCGAAATGCGGCTTTCCAGAGCATCGCGGGCGCTCTGCGTGGCAAAGCCCACCAGCGCGTTGCGTTTGCGCAGGGTCTTGAGCCAGTCACGGATGCGGGCTGCAAATACCTCGTCATCGAGCGCCTTCCAGCCCTCGTCGATGAGGATCATGGTCGGTTCACCGTCCAGCCGTTCATCGATACGGTGGAACAGATACATCATCGTCGGCGTGCGCAGGCGCGGGTTTTCGAGCAATTGCGTCATGTCGAAACCCAGAACGCGGGCGTCGAGGTCCAGCGCATCGCGCTCGTTGTCGAACAACCACGAATGCTCGCCGCCATCACCACCGGCAGAGCCGATCCAAGCGCCCAGCCTGTCGGCAAGATCGCCAGGTTCGGGCCGGCGCGCACCGGCTAGCAGTTCCTTGAAATGGCGCAGTCGCCGCAGCGACGGATCATTCGCATAGGTCGCATCGACCGCCGCGCTGATTGTCGCGTATTCCTCCGGCCCCTCGGCCTTTAGCAGCACACCGAGCCAGTCGCGCAGAAACGCGCGGTTCGCCGGGCTATCAGGCAGGGCGAGCGGGTTGAAACCGGTCGGCTGCCCCGGATTGATCCGGTCATAACGCCCGCCGATGCCGCGAATGAACAGCTCAGCCCCGCGATCCTTGTCGAACAGGATCGTGCGCGGCTTGAACTTCTGCGCCTGCGCGGCGAGGAAATTCATCACCACGGTCTTGCCCGAACCCGACGGGCCGATGACGGAGAAGTTGCCGAGGTCGCCGTGGTGGAAATTGAAGAAGAACGGTGTCGCGCTAGTGGTTTCCAGCAGCGTCACCGCATCGCCCCAGTGATTACCGCTCGCCTGTCCCAGCGCGAAGCCGTGGAAGCTGCCAAAGCTCGCCATGTTGGCGGACGAGATCATCGCGCGGCGCACGATGTATTCTTCATTGCCGGGAAATTGTGCCCAGAACGCGGGTTCAAGGTTCACGTCCTCGCGCACCGCTATGGCGCCGCTATCAGCAAGGGCGGCGGCACAAGCCGCGCTTGCATCATCGAGCCGATCAAGTGTGGCTTCGCGCACCAGCACGGTCAGGTGATGATCACCAAAGCCGACAGCCCCATTGCCCAGCGCATCACGCGCAGCCATCATGTCGGCGCGCTCTGCCGCTGCCTCTTCGTCGACCGAACGCGAACGCCGCAGCGCCAAGTCGATCCGCTCCTTTGCCGTCGTCCTTTCATTGGGCGCATAGCTTTCGGTGACGATCATTTCGAACGGCAGGCGCAGCAAGCCATCGAGCAGACCCGGAGAGGTTGCCTCGGGATAATCCTTCAATCCCAGGATGGCCGAGAAGTCAGGCTGGCCCGATCCCTTCAGTTCCATCGCATCGAGACCGAAACTGGCCCGCCGATACGGCAGCATGTGGCCGATATCGGTTTCGGGCGATGGACGCCGCACAGGGCGCATCTCGCCATTGTAAAGCGCCGAGAGCAATTCGAGCATTTCCGAATTGGTCCCGCCCTTGCCTCCGGGTGCCGCATAGTCGCCCAGCACCGCCGCGCCATAGGCGGAAAGGGACGCGGTAAGTCCCGTCACCGCAGCTTTCAGGCTGCGCAGATCCTTGGGATCGGCTTCAAGCTCATCCTTGCCCTGCCGTGAAAAGAACTTGCCGATCCGTTCAGGCAAGCCCGTTTTGCCGCGCGCCGGACGGCGGATGAGGGTGACGAACTGGTCGTTGATGAACAGCGATCCGCCCGCAAGTCGCTGTTTCCAGCGCGCATCGATGTGGCGCGAAAGCGGATCGGGAAATTCGGCGTCAAGCTCCACCTCGACCCGGCGACGGATGACGTGATGATAAAGCACGAACCGTGCATCCAGCGTCGAACGCAGCACCACTTCGCGCGTCGCTGCATGGGCATTGAGCGCGTCGGAATCCTCGGTTTCGAACAGCAGGCCGGGCACCTGGATCGCGCTCATCACCGATCCGTCACGCAGCAGCACGGTGCTTTCGTCGATCAGCCGCTCATACGGCAGGCGATCGCCGACGCGCGCCTCCTTGGCGCTCCATGCAGCAGGTCCGATCCATTTCACCATATCCGGCCCCCCTTAAAAGGCCTGTTCGTCAATTCTAAGGCGCGTAGCTGTTGCAGCCCCAGCGCTTGTAATTGGGTACGCGCGGGCACTTGGACACTTTCGTCACCCACAGGTCGAAAATGCGCGGTTCGCGCAGCGACGCAAAATAGCCGATCCCATGCATTACGAACGGAACCGGAATGATCCAGAAACTGTTGAGGATCAGAAACGCGATCGTCGTCACCATCATGTTGATGATGAAGAAATTCATCGTCACGCCCATGAACATCTGCGGGCGAGTCAGCGTGCGGTGCACAGGATGGCGGACGAGATCGCTCATGATGCGCGCTACACCGCCCCGCCGGAAATGGTCGCCACCAGCCGCGGCGCGCCAAAGATGATGAAGACGCCGATGATAACGGTCGCACCATAGCGCCAGTTCATCCGGCCGGTCAGCATCATGAAGCCCACCCCGGCCACGGCCATCACCGCGAGAGCGGTCGCAATCGGGCCGAGCAATATGCTCTGCATCCACAGCAATGCGCTGGTGATCGGATCACCGCCCTGATTGGTGCTCTGGGCCAAAGCCGCGCTTGGTGCTGCGAGAGCCGCGAACATGGCCATGGCGCGAGCCGGAAAGCGAAAAGTCGATGTCATTGAAGCTTCCATAGTCCTTTGAACAATTTGTCTGGTTCGAGCAGCCTAGCGTGCATCCGGCCGGGAATGGCTGGCGAGCCGCCCCATGATCGCCGCTACATATTGCTTGGTCTCTTGAATGTTCGGAATACCGCCTGCGCGGATCACCCGGCCCGGCCCGGCATTATAGGCGGCAAGCGCCTTTTCGAGATCGCCGTCGAACAGATCGAGCTGTTCGCGCAAGTAACGCGCGCCGCCTTCGAGATTCTGCATCGGATCGTCGGGATTGACGCCGAGATAGCGCGCGGTGCCGGGCATCAATTGCGCAAGGCCCCGCGCCCCTGCATGCGAAACCGCATTCTCACGCCAGCGGCTTTCCTGCCACACGAGTGCCTCAAGCAGGCTGGGACTCAGATCGAACCGCTGTGCCAGCTCGCTGATCTTGGCTGCATAGCGCGGCGGCACAACGGCGGAGTGCGCCAGCGGGTTGGCAATGATCGCGTCCGGAATGATCATGGCATCAAGATCGACCTGGACATTTTCGGGCCCTGCCGGAGCAGCCGCTCCGACAAGCACGGATGAACCCCCGGCAACCCAGCGGGCGCCGCTTTCGTCCAGTTCCATGACGTCTGCTTGCGCGACTGTTCCGGCGAACGCCAGACAGACAGCCAAGCCAACACTGCTCGCACGGGCGAGAATCATTCCGGGCCCTCCAGAAACTCCCCTTTGTCTACAGTAAATGACACAAAGGTGACAGCCTCAGGATCGTTCGGCCGGGCACCTTCATGAAGGGGCACGAAAAGGGCGGCCTCCCCTGCCTGGGAAAGCCGCCCTCGTTCGTCTGAATGCTACTTTCTATTGGCGAAGGGTCAGACGGCTTGAGTCACCAGCCCGTTGCTGAAACTCACCCCGATCCAGCATCGCGAGCGCGCGGCGCGCGAGCCGACGCGAATCCATCGTGGCGCCATTTGCCATTTCCAGTTCGATGACTTCGCGCGATGCCATCGCCGCTTCGAAGCTTGCCCGCGCTTCGGCATCATTGCCGCCTTGCGCATAGGCGATGCCGAGATTGATCAGGAGCGCCGGATCGCCGGGCGCTTCCTCCAGCGCAGTCTTGAGCATGGCGATGGCGCGCACGCTTTCGCCTTGAGCAAGAGGTTGCACGGCCAGTTCGCGTTCCGCCGCCGGATTGGTTTGCGCCTGAACAGGCATGGCCACACTCATCGACGCAGCGAACAGGGCGGCTATTGCGGCGGGTGTCATGTTTGACAGCTTCATCTCTCGAACCTCCAAGTTGATAATGTGAAGGTGCGCGAGAAGGCGCGCAGATGCAACGCAAATGTCATAATGTAATTCTTTTGTCATTTTTGAGAGATGAGTCTCGATATTTCAACAGGTTATGACTGTAACATTTCCATCATGACCCAGGTTCGCCAAATGGATTGTTTGTCATATTTGTCTTTCTTCGGTTATGTGACAGCATTTGGACCTAATCCGTAACACAGCAAAAATTCTGTCACACACGGCACCTAGCGCAGCCCTTGCGAACCACGTCGCATCTTTTCGATTCTCGGTTTTTAGGGGACCGCTCGCTGTGAAAAACATTCAACGCACTCTCGTTCTTGGCGCCAGCATCATTGCTCTTGCGGGCTGCGGCGCGGACGAAATCGTCTCGCCCGGCACCAGCGGCGACATCATCATCAACAACCCGGCTCCCACGCCGACTCCGACGCCAACCCCCACGCCGACTCAGGCGCTGGTCACACCGGCCGCCGGCTGCCCGACGATCGCATCGTCGCCCGGCCTCACCGATGTCGGCACGATCACCGGCCCGACCGGCGAATATCGCGTCTGCCAGCTTCCGACGACCTTCAATGCTGACGACAACCTGCCCTTCATCAACGGCCTGCTTTATCAAATCTCGGGCCGCGTCAATGTCGGTACTGACCAGGGCTTCAACAGCACCGGTTCCGATGTGAACCTTTCGATCGAACCGGGCGTTATCCTGTTCGCCTCGGCTGAATCCTTCTTCGTCGTGAACCGCGGCAACACCATTTCCGCCAACGGCACCGCCGATCGCCCGATCGTCTGGACCAGCCGCGACAACGTGCTCGGCATCGCAACCGACAACAGCCAAGCACAATGGGGCGGCGTCGTCCTGCTCGGCCGCGCTCCGGTTTCGGACTGTTCGGACCAGGTGTTCAACACCGCAGCGACCCCGAATGCCAACCCGCAGTGCGAACAGCAGCTCGAAGGCACCACCGTTGCGACGCCTTTCGGTGGCACCAACTCGGCTGACAGCTCGGGTTCGTTCACCTTCAACCAGATCCGCTATTCCGGCTTCGAACTGCAGCAGGCCAACGAACTTCAGTCGCTGACCACCGGCGGTATCGGTTCAGGCACCACGATCAACAATCTGATGTCGTTCAACAGCTCGGACGACGGCGTCGAATTCTTCGGCGGCTCGGTCAACATGCGCAACCTCGCCGTGATCGGCGCTTCGGACGACTCGATCGACGTGGACAGCGGCGCTCAGGCCAACCTCCAAACGGTGGTTGTCGTGCAGCGTTCGAACACCGGTGACAGCATCATCGAATTCGACTCGCCGGACGATCTTGGCGACGGCACCCCGGGCAATGCCCTGCCGCAGTCGCGCATGAACGTGAACAACTTCACCTTCGTCCAGCGTTCGTCGGCATCCTCGCAAGCCGTCCGCGCTCGCGGCGGACCGGCTCTGGGTCTGACTAACGGCGTGATCGACGTAGACTCCGCTGACGACAGTTGCATCCGCATCGACGAACAGATCACCCTGGCTGCGATCATCGGCATCGACTCGGTCGTTTGCGATGGCGCCAACCGTCCGGTGCGTGGTTCGTCCGGTGTTTCCGACGCAGAGGTTCAGGCTGTCGTGGATAATGGCACCAACAACAACCTGTTGTTCACGCTCTCGCTCACCAACACTTTGGTGAACGGCGCCAATGAAAACGGCGTAACCGTGTTCGATGCGACGGCCCGTTCGTCCTTCTTCACCGATCCGCAGCCCGGCTTCATCGGTGCTGTCCAGTCCGACCTGACACAGGCATTCGGCAACTGGACCTGCAATTCGGCAACGATGAACTTCGGCAGCGCGACCGGGGCTTGCACCTCGCTCCCGGTCTACTAATCGCGCCTTTCGACCTGAACCGGGGGAGGCGCCGCGAAACCGCGTGCGCCTCCTCTGCTCATTCAATCGGGTCACGTTCGGCCCGGACACGTTTCAAGACCTAAACATGAAGGGGTCTCACATTATGTCGACCGGCAAGCGCCTGGCAGGCCTGCTGCTTCTCACCACGTCGCTCACCTTCCCCGCCGTCCTGCACGCGCAGGATACGGCGCAGCCCGCCCCGCAGCAGGACGAGCTGGCTCAGGACGTCGAAAGCGTCGAGGAAGACGATTATCAGGAGCCGGAAATCTCGGTGCCCGGCGGCTCCGGGATCATCGTCACCGGGCGGCGCAACCGCAATCCGGAGCGTTCGTCCACGCAGGTGCTGAACGTCCTTTCCGAAGCGGACATCGCTCGTACCGGCGAAGGTGACATTGCCGGCGCGCTGGGCCGCGTGACCGGCCTTTCGGTGGTCGGCGACGGACGCGTGTTCGTGCGCGGCCTCGGTGATCGCTACTCGCTCGCGCTGCTGAACGGCCTTCCCTTGCCCAGCCCCGAACCGCTGAGCCGCGTCGTTCCGCTCGACATTTTCCCGACCAACGTGATCGCCTCGTCGCTGGTGCAGAAGACCTATTCGGCCAACTACCCCGGCGAATTCGGCGGCGGCGTGATCAACCTCACGACCAAGGCCGTTCCGGTTGAGGATTTCCTCTCGGTCAGCTTCTCGATGGGCGGCGATACCGAGACGACCTTTGAAAACGGCCTGACCTATTTCGGTTCCAACTGGGATTCCTTCGGTTTCGACAACGGCAACCGTGATATCCTGTCGAACCTGCAGGCATTCTTCGACAGCGGCGAACGCATCGGCAACGTCCCGATCTCTGTCTCTGAAGGCATTGCCGGGCAGCTATTCCCGCTCAATCTCGTCACCTTGCAAAAGGTCGACAACCAGCGCCCCAATTTTTCCGGATCGATCACCGGCGGGGCCTCGTTCGAATTGGGCGAAGACACCTATCTCGGCGTGATCGCCACCGCCTCGATCAAGAACAGCCTGCGCAACCGCAGCGTTTTGAGCCAGCGTGGCAGCAATGATTTGTCCGAGGTGTTCGAACAAACCGAAACCTTCATCACTGATGAAAGCGTGCTGGTGAACGGCCTGCTGGGCCTCGGCCTCGATTTCGGCCCGCACACGGTGCGCTGGACCAATCTCTACATCCGTGACACGCTCAAAACCGCGCGTCTTTCCGAAGGGTTCGACATCTTCCCCGGCGAAACCGGGTTCGATTTCCAGAACCAGCAGACCGCATGGTTCGAGCGTCAGCTGATGGACTCGCAACTGGTCGCGGAACTGGATTTTGACCGGTTCAGCGTCGATCTGCGCGGCGGATACGCCCGCACCGATCGTGAAGCTCCGTTCAACACCACCTTCAGCTACACCCGCACCAACCTTTCGGGTAACCCGTTCGGCGACTTCTTCGTTGCGTATTTCAACCAGCTTTCGGACGCAGGCATCACCACCGTCTCGTTTGATGACCTGACGGAGAAGCTGTGGTTCGGCGGCGTCGATCTCGGCTACGAATTGACCGACACTTTCGAAGTCACCGTGGGCTATGCCTATTCGGACACCGATCGCCGCTCGGAAAGCCGCGAATTCCGTCCGTTCATCGCGCCCGATGCCAGCAATCCGGATCTCGGCTCGCTTGACGAAAACGCCGCTATTGCGCTGGGTCTGCGGCGTCCGGGCGACATCATCAACGGGGCCACCCTTGCGGGCTTCAACGTCACCCTTACCGAAGCGACGCCCTTCCCGGTGTTTGACGCGGCCTTGGAAGTCAACGCGGGCTATGGCCTCTTCCGCTGGCTGCCGACCGGCAACCTCACGCTGGAAGCAGGCGTGCGTTATGAAGACGCGACGCAGGCGGTGAACCTCGACCAGACGATCTTCAACACGCCGATCGCCGGGGCCACGCCGACTTTCATCGCCAACGACTACTTCCTGCCGAGCGGCACCGTCACCTGGGAGCCGATCGACGACCTGCAACTGCGCCTTTCGGCCTCGCAGACGATCGCCCGCCCCCAGTTCCGCGAGCTGGTCGAACAGCGTTACTTCGATCCCGAAAGCAACCGCCTGTTCCAGGGCAACCCGCTGCTGCAGGACAGCGAACTGCTGAACATCGAAGCCCGCGCCGAATATTATCTCGGCGGGTCGGATCGCGTCAGCCTTGCCGGCTTCTACAAGAAGATCGACAACCCGATCGAAAGCACGTTCAACGTCGCATCGGGGCAGGTCTTCACCAGCTTCGCCAACGCCCCTTCGGCACAGCTTTACGGTTTCGAGCTTGATGCGGTTTACGGCATCGATCTCTACAACCTTGGCGGCAGCTTCTTCGAAACGAAGCAGTTGCTGTTCATTGCCAACTACACCTTCACCCAATCCGAACTCTCGGTCGGCGCGGGTGACATTTCGCCCGTTCCGGGCAATGCCAACCAGCTTGCCAGCCTCATCTTCGACGATGGCGCGCCGCTGGTGGGCCAGTCGGATCACATCGCCAACTTCTCGTTCGGCATCGAGGATACCGAGAAGGTCCAGCAGCTGACCGTCCTGCTCAACTACGCCAGCGAACGCGTGACCCAGCGTGCGGGGGCTCAGCCGGACTTCATCGAAGATCCGGGCCTGACGGTCGACATCGTTGCCCGCACTGATTTGAAGCTCGGCGTGCCGCTGGAACTGAGCTTTGAAGCGCGCAATATCTTTGGCCGCGACAATTTCGAGTTCCAGGAGCTTGGCGCGAACCGGATCGAGTTCAACACCTTCCAGGTCGGCACGTCATTCTCGCTGGGAGTGACTGCCAAGTTCTGATCGCTAACAGGCGATACCGAATTAGGAAAGGCCGCCCTGTAACGGGGCGGCCTTTTGCTTTGCCGGTCGCTTCGTTCGCGCTTCAGGGCAGGTCGAAGACGTAGCCCATCGATCGCACGGTGCGCAGCGGATTGCCTGCTCCGGCCGCCTTCAAGGCGCGGCGCAGACGTCCTACCCAGACATCGACGGTGCGTTCGTCAATCGGCGGCTCGCGCTTGCCCAGTCCCTGAATCATGTCCTCGCGGCTGAGCACGCGGTTGGGGTTTTCCGCGAGGAAGCGCAGCAGCCGGAACTCATTGGGCCGCAGCATGATCGGTTCGTCGTTCCAGCGCGCCTGTAGTGCAGCCATGTCGATCACCAGCGGACCCATGTCGACCCGCTGCACCGCGTGTCGTTCGGCGTGGCGCGATTGCAGCGCCAGCACCCTGTCGAGCACCGCGTTGCGCGCCAGCGGCCCGACCATGTAATCGTCCGCCCCGGCCTTCAGCGCGCGGCGGCGATCCTCGACGTCGTCTTCCTCCAGCACCATCGTCACATGCGCTTCGCTGGTGCGCGGGTCGGCGCGCAGGCGGCGGCACATTTCGAGCCCCGCCAGATCGTCCATCACCCAATCGACAAACACCCACACCGGGCCATCCACCAGACGGAGCGGGCCATCCGGCCCCATCCTGTCGAAGGTGAATCGCTTCCCGTCGTGGATGAAGTCTTCGAGCGTTTCGCCAAGCTCGCTGGTAAGGAAGATGTTGATGACGTCCATGCGCCGCCCCGGACTGTTGCGAGCCCCGGATTGCCGCCGCGATGTGACGCATTCGTGACGTGATTGCGACGATCACTACACACATGTCACATTCGCGTCGATTTTGTGCGCGCATCGCTCCTTTTGCTCAATCCAGCACGCTCACCTGATCCATGCCCGGCAAGGCCATCGCCATGGCGGTGGGCCATTTGGGACGGTAAGGTGCCTCGATCATTGCGATTTCCTCCGCCGAAAGCTTCAGATCGAGCGCCGCCACCGCCGCCTCGATATGCGACGGCTTGGTCGCCCCGATGATCGGCGCCGCGACCGCCGGCTTGGTGAAATGCCATGCCAGCGCGATGCTCGCCATCGCCTCCCCGCGCTGCCGCGCCAGCGTATCAAGCGCGGCGATCACGGCATTGTCGGCCTCGTCCTCGGGATAGATCACCTTGCCGAAACCGTCGGTCTTGCTGCGCACCGTCTCTTCACCCAGAGGCCGCGCCAGCCGCCCGCGCGCCAGCGGGCTCCACGGGATCACGCCGACCCCCTGATCGACGCACAGCGGCAGCATCTCGCGTTCTTCTTCGCGGTAGATCAGGTTGAGCTGGTTCTGCATCGAAATGAACCGCGTCCAGCCATTGCTGCGCGCCACTTCCTGCGCCTTGGCAAACTGCCAAGCATACATCGACGATGCGCCGATATAGCGCGCCTTCCCCGCCTTCACGATGTCGTGCAGCGCCTCCATCGTTTCCTCGATCGGGGTCGCATCGTCCCAGCGGTGGATCTGGAACAGGTCGACATAATCCATGCCCAGCCGCGTCAGGCTGTCGTCAATCGCCTGCATCAGCGACTTGCGTGAAAGCCCGCCGGTGTTGGGGGCATTGCGCCACGGAATGAAGGCCTTGGTCGCCACCACGATCTCGTCGCGCCGCGCCATCTGGTTCAACAGCTTGCCGGTGATCTCTTCCGACGCGCCGCCCGAATAGCCGTTGGCGGTGTCGAAGAAGTTGATCCCCGCCTCCAGCGCCTGCCGAAAGAACGGGCGACTCGCCTCTTCATCCAGCAGCCAGTCGCCGTGCCAGCCCTTGGTCGTATCGCCATAGCTCATGCAGCCCAGACACAGGCGCGAGACGGAGAGGCCGGAATTGCCGAGACGGGTGAATTTCATGATTCATGCCTTTCGAAGGCTGGGATGGAACAAACAAATGGGTGTTTTGAAAATATCGGAATTGCGAACAACCCTATGAAATAATGCAGGAACTTTCCCATTTCCGGCCCGCCGGGTGTGACTTTTCGCATTTTCCACCTTTTTGCCGCCTCGCTTCGCGTCGTGATGCAGAATTAGCATTCAAGCGGCGGGTAGGAAATCGCCGCGAGGCTTGCGCCGGTCATGTCACGAAAGCGTCAGCCCGCCGTCCACCACCAGCGTCTGCCCGGTCATGTAGGATGCCAGCGGAGAAGCGAGGAACAACGCCGCCCCGGCCATGTCCTCCGGCGTGCCCATCCGCCCCAGCGGGATCGCGCGCAGGCTTGCCTCGCGCCGTTCGGGATGGTCGGTGGTCACGGCGGTCAGCTTGGTCGGGACCAGCCCCGGCGCGATGCCGTTCACGCGCAAACCGTCCCTCGCCCAGGCTTCGCCCAATGTCTTCACGAGGCTCGCCGCGCCCGCTTTCGACGCGGCATAGGCGGGCGTGCCGATGGTCGATTTGAACGCCGCAACGGAAGACACCACGATCATGTTGCCGCCGCGCTCTGCCAACCCTTGGTGAAAGGCCCGCGCCACATCCATCACCGAATTGAGGTTCACATCGACAACCGCATCCCAGCCTTCGCGGGTGAATTCGGCCCGTTTGTAACGAACCACCCCCTGCGACTGCACCAGTACATCGACCGCACCGATTTCCGCCGCCAGCGCATCCGCCGCGTCGCGATCCGTCACGTCGAGCCGGTGATAGGTCAGCCCGCGAAGATCGCTGTCCTCGGCCTCCAGATAGTCCCCTTCGTCGGGCCGCGTGCCGGTGACGATCACTGCCGCCCCATGCGCGCGAAACCCTTGGGCAATGCCATTGCCGATCCCGCTCGACCCGCCGATGACGAGCACGAGCTTTCCGCTGAAATCGAGGGGCGTGTTCAATGTCGCTCTCCTTTGATGGCCATCCAAGAGCGTGTTGAGCGAATTGTAAAGCGATCGATTCAGACGGCGATGCCGACGGCTTTCAGGCAAGCCCTCCGGCTTCGCCTGTGGCAGAGAATGGGTGGGAAGTGGACTTCCGTAGGTTAGTCGATTTGGTGTGTTCGCTTGACGAAAGCTGATAGCTGAAAGTTGGGGTGGTGGGCTTGAATGCGGGGCCGTCGGTGGTTTAGCTAAAGAGCCAAGTCTGAACTCGAAAATTGGATCACCCGGAACATCATGAAGGCCTTCTCAGCACTCGGCATCGTCAGCGCCCTTCTTTTGTCTAGCCAGACAGCCTCAGCAGAAGAAGTTTATGCTGTTTCGCCAACCGGACAGCCAGAAGCACTTTTCGCGAATGAACCTGAAGAGGTGCTCGCCAGCTTGAGCGAGCTTTGCCGAGTCAATGAAGGCAATGTCGTCGAGCGGGAGAAGTTCAGCATCACATGTGAGTTTGAAATCTACGGAGACGATCCGCTCACGGGCGTCCTCAACATCGTGACTTTGTCAGAATCCCCGAGAGCCTATTTCAGATTTGACCTAAACACCGTAGATGGGGGGACAATGGCGACCGCCTCGGGGTGGGCTGGAACGGTTTCTCTCGGGAGAGAAAGCCGTGTCGCCTATGAAGACGCACGTTTTCAGAATAATGTGACAAACTTCATGTTGAATGCCGGAGGGCAATACACCCCTGGAACCACCTTCCCGAACCATGCTCTTCTCGGTCTTAGACTGGAGCCAGTCGAACAGCCACGAAGAGGCTACGTAGTCCGTGAGGTGGTCCCGGGTGGTCAAGGAGATCAAGCCCAACTCGCTTTGGAAGACGTGATCACTCGTATCGCTGGCGAACGGGTAAGAGAGCCGCAAGACCTCTTGCCCGCGCTAGAAGAGGCGGCGGAGGAACGAAGCTTTACTGTTGAGTTTTATCGAGGTTCCGAACGTCGCTCTGTCACAGTCGAGACGGTATTCAGGGACCCTATTCCGGGAGCCCCCCTTGGAAATCTGTCGCCAACAGTTGGCGAAGGCGAACCCCAATCGATAGAACTTGACGAGCCAGACGGAACTTCAGTGACAGATAGCATCGCTGAACTGGAAAGGCTTGCCGATCTACGGGATCGCGGCGTGTTGTCGGAAGCGGAATTCACGCAAATGAAAGCGCGGATCCTCGCGAATGATCCTCCCGCCGAAGGCGCCCCAGCAACATCACCTACTTGGGTTCTGGTTAACAGTAACGGTGGAGGCTGGGATCAATACGTCGACCGCCGGTCAATCCGCATGATATCCAATGGCTATAAGCAAGCCTGGGTACGAAACGACTTCGGCAGGCCAAACAGGCATGGGGACACCAGCAGAAGGAACCTCTCAGAATTCGACTGCGCCATGGGACGATTTCGCCACCTTGAATCAGTCTACTACCAAGGGGAGGAGGTCACGACGCAAGATGATCCTTCTTCGGAATGGATAACTGCCTCCCGTATCGGGATTGGGTCCGAAAGAACACTGACCTACGTGTGCGAAGGGAGGCTGGCTGAGTAGCCACACGCCTGACATAGCCGTGAGAGTAAAGCCTCGGTCTTTAACTCCCTTGAAGTCTAAATTCCTTCCATTTGCGACGTGAATGGCGCCCTGACCCTAAAACCATTGACGCTTCCACCACCCGTTTTCGTTGAAATCATAAATCGCCGGTCGGTGCTTGAGTCCCCCTTTCCGCTGCCAATGTTGCGAAAATTTGTTCGCCTCGTGGCAGGGTTCGTGAAGTGGAGCTAACCTAGCGTCCGCAATGGGGTCGCTAGCGGAACGATCGCCATTTGCTCGAAAGCGTCGCAAGCCCGCCACGACAGGCATCAGTCCAACCCATCGGCTAGATCGAACGGCTGATCACTTCCTTCATGATCTCGCTCGTGCCGCCATAGATGCGCTGCACGCGGGCGTCGCGCCACAGTCTCGCGATGGCGTATTCATTCATGTAACCCGCGCCACCATGCAGTTGCAGGCAGGCGTCAACCATCTCCCACTGCATTTCGGTGTGCCACAGCTTTGCCGCGCTGGCTTCGCCCGTGGTCAGTTCGCCGCGCAGGTGGCGGGCAATCGCCCAGTCGAGATGCGCCCAGCCGACCTGCAATTTCGCCGCGAGGTCCGCGAGGGTGAACTTGGTGTTCTGGAACTGGAACACGGTGCTGCCGAATGCCTTGCGTTCCTTGGTGAAGTTCACCGTTTCGTCGAATGCGCGCTGCGCCCCGCCCATGGCGGAAACGGCGATCGAGAGGCGTTCCTGCGGCAATTCTTCCATCAGGTGGATGAAGCCGCGATTTTCCCCGCCCAGAATGTTTGTCTTGGGCACGCGCACGTCCTGGAAAAACAGTTCGGACGTGTCGGCGGAATGCTGTCCGATCTTGTCGAGGTTCCGGCCCTTTTCGAAACCGGGGGTGTCGGCATCGACGAGGATCAGCGAAGTTCCCTTGGCCCCTGCGGTGGGATCGGTTTTCGCCACCACGATCACCACATCGGCGTTCTGGCCGTTGGTGATGTAGGTTTTCGACCCGTTGATAACGAGGTGATTGCCGTCCTCAACCGCAGTGGTGCGGATGCCCTGAAGGTCGCTGCCCGCGCCCGGTTCGGTCATGGCGATGGCGCTGATGATATCGCCGCTGATCATGCCGGGCAGGTATTTCTCCTTCTGCTCCGGGCTGCCGAGCCGCTCGAAATAGTTGACGGTGATGTCGTTCTGCAGCGTGAAGCCGGCCGAGGTGCCGATATAGGCGAGCTCTTCCGCCAGCACGCAGTTGAAGCCGAAATCGAGGCCGAGCCCGCCGTTCTCTTCCTTCACCGTGGGGCACAGCATCCCCGCCTCGCCCAGCGCCTTCCAAGCCTCGCGCGGGACGATGCCTTCTTCCTCGTGCTGGTCGAGATAGGGGACCATGTGTTCGGCGAGCACCTTTCGCACGGTGTCGCGGAATGCTTCGTGGTCTTCGTTATAGGCGGTGCGGTTTGCTGTGTTCAGCATGGGGGCGTCTCTCTCCGGTGAGCCGATTCAGGTTGCGGGACGCAACTGGCCTGAGAGCACCGCCGATGTAAAGTGCGAAGAATACGAGGCGCGTGGCCTTAGCCCACAAACGCCCGCTCGATCACGAACTGGCCGGGTTTGTTGTTCGCGCCCTCTTCGAAACCGCGCGCTTCCAGATCAGCGGCGTGGTCCTTGATCATCGCCATCGAACCGCACAGCATCACGCGGTCTTCCTCGGGGACGAAACGCTGCGGACCCTTCGACTGTTCGAACAGGCGGCCATCGTCGATCAGCGCCTGAATGCGGCCCTGCGTGCGGAACGGTTCGCGCGTGACGGTGGGGACATAGATCATGCGTTCGCGCTGATCGTCTTCGAGCAGCGGATCGCCTTCGAGCTTGCTTTCCAGCAGTTCGCGATAGGCAAGGTCAGCCACGCGGCGCACCGAATGGACGACGATCACTTCCTCGAACATCTCGTAGACTTCGGGATCGCGCACAAGGCTCATGAACGGGGCAAGGCCGGTGCCGGTCGACAGCATGAACAGCCGCTTGCCCGGCAGCAGCGCGTCGGTGACGAGCGTGCCGGTCGGCTTCTTGCCGAGGTAGATCGGGTCGCCTTCCTTGATATGCTGGAGCCGCGAGGTCAGCGGGCCGTCCTGCACGATGATCGAAAGGAATTCGAGTTCCTCGGCATAGGAGGGCGAAGCCATCGAATAGGCGCGCAGCAACGGCTTGCCGTCTTCCTTGGGCAGGCCGATCATGATGAATTCGCCCGAACGGAAGCGGAAAGACGCCGGGCGCGTCATCTTGAGGCTGAAGAGGTCGTCGTTCCACTGGTGGACGTGGGTGATCGTCTCGACCGAAACGGCACCACTTTCCTCAAAGGCTTCACGGGGTGGAATGGGCGATACGGTGGTCGTCTCGGTCAAAACTCAAAAGCCTCGGTCTTGCGGTTCTGGCGCGAGCGCGCCTTCGGGAATGCGGGAGGGCAAATGGACGTTTCACCGCCGCGCTTCAAGGTAGTTTAGTGATAAGGGGTGAAAGCGCGCCTTGATCCCGCGCAAAAAGGCGCGCTGCTTTTCGCCCCTGATCAGTTCCACCCGGCCCGGTCGAAAATCTCCACCGCCTGGCGCTGGTTCCGCCCGATTTCCGCGGCGTTGAGCGTGTCAGCCTTGAATGTGCCAAGCTGTTCGACCGCCGAATTCGCCTTCAGCCCGTTAACGGCGGGGTATTCATTGTTGCCATCCGCGAAATACCGCTGCGCGCTTTCGGAAGTGAGATATTCGAGGAAAGCGATGGCGTTGGCGCGGTTGGGAGCGTTCACCGTCACGCCTGCGCCGCTGATGTTGACATGCGTACCCACGCCGTCCTGATCGGGGAAGATCACGCCGATCGCGTCGAAGATCGCACGGTCCGCGCCCTCGCCCCCGGCATAGCGCGCGAGGTAATAGGTGTTGACCACGGCGATGCGGCATTCGCCTGCGGCCACCGCCTCGATCTGGGCGGTGTCATTGCCTTGCGGATCGCGCGCGAAATTGGCGACCACACCCTTGGCCCAGTTTTCAGCCGCTTCGGCACCGCGATGCGCGATGATCGCCGACAGCATGGAGATGTTGTAGATGTTGGAGGACGAACGGATGCAGATATCGCCGCGCCACGCCGGATCGGCGAGATCGGCATAGTTGGCGAGCCCTTCGGGCGTGCCCTGCTCCTTGTTGTAGATGATCACCCGCGCGCGGGTCGACAGGCCGAACCACAGCCCGTCAGGGTGGCGCAGATGCGCGGGCAGGCGTTCGTTCAGCACTTCGGAGTCAACCGGCGAAAGAATGCCCGCTTCCTCTGCGCGCCACAGCCGTCCGGCATCGACGGTGATCAGCAGGTCGGCGGGCGAGAATTCGCCTTCGCTCTGGATCCGTTCGATCAGCGCATCGGCATCGGCTTCGATCCGGTTGACCTTGATCCCGGTCTGCTCGGTGAAATCCTCATACAAAGCCAGATCGGTGTCGTAGTGGCGCGAGGAATAGATGTTCACCTCGCCCGCATCGGCGACCGGCGCGGCATCTTCCGCACCCGAACACGCCGCAAGGGCAAACACACCGGCCAAGCCGAGAATCATACGCTTCATGGGATACCTTTCCGTCATTCACGCGCTCTCTGTCCGTTTTGCGAATGATTTGCAATAGTAGATATTCAGGGCGCCCTATTGGTGCGCGAAAGCCCTGACGCTGCCGACCCGGGGAACGACGCGATACCGGCTGCCCTCAGCCACGGGCGATGTCGTCTGCACCGTCATTTCATCGCCCGATCCATTGCGCAGCAGCACCCGGCTGGCGACGCCCAGAGGATGCACGTCGCGCACCCACAGCCCCTCGGCATCGGGTTCGCAATCGAGCGTTTCGGCATGGATCAGCAGATCGAGCGCGGCGGCATCGGGCAGTTCGCCCGCCACGCAGGTAACCGGCCACAGGCCCAGCGGCGTGCGCAAAGCGTCGCCTTCGCGGCTGGCCACCATCACCTGCGCCCCGCCGAAAATCGCCCCGACAGACGCGGTGGCAGGCCTTTCATGCAGATCTTCAGGCGTGCCGAACTGCACGATCCGCCCTTCTTCCATCACCGCGATGCGATCACCCACATCCAGCGCCTCTTCGGGATCGTGCGTAACCATCACCGTTGTCGTCCCCTGTTCGCGCAACAGCACGCGGCAATCGCGGCGCAGGCGGCGGCGCAGCACGATATCGACGCTGGCAAAGGGTTCGTCCATCAACAGCACTTTGGGCCCCGGCGCCATCGCGCGGGCGAGCGCGGCGCGCTGTTGCTGACCGCCCGAAAGTTCGTGCGGATAGCGCGCACCAAGGCCCGACAGGCCGACCCGTTCAAGCCAGCCGTCCACTTCCCCGCGATTCCCGCGCGGCAGCCCGAAGCCGATATTGCCCGCGATCGTCATGTGCGGGAACAGCGCGCCGTCCTGAAACACCAGCCCCACGGGCCGCGCTTCGGGTGGCGGGTTTGCCCCCGGCTGCGCCAGCACATCCCCGCCCACCAGCACGCTGCCGTGCTGCACATCGAGAAGTCCCGCCGCGAGATTGAGCAAGGTTGACTTTCCGCAGCCCGAAGAGCCAAGCAGGCACGTAATCTCGCCGGTCGGCGCGGTGAAAGACACATCGCGCAGCGCCGTCACATCTCCGTAAGCATGGGCAATATGACGAAATTCGAGGCTCACATGATTGTCCTGATCGGCAAGAAAGACGGATGCGTCCGGTGAGCCGCCTTACGCAATCCGCCCCGTCCGGTGCAAGGCTTGCCGTGCACGCGCCCCTGATCCGGCTTGATCGCTGGACTTCGGGCGCGCTGGCGCTGGCCGCGCTAGCCGCGCTGCCGATCCTCGCCATTCTGGTTTCCGCGCCCAGCGGCGGGATGGAGGCGATCGCGCACCTCGCCCGCACCGTGCTGGCGCGGTACACCGGCAATACAATGCTGCTGATGGTGTTGGCCGGGTCCATTGCCGCCATCGTCGGCACGGGCACGGCCTGGCTGGTGGCCGCGGCACGTTTTCCCGGACGCCGCCTGTTCGCCTGGGCATTGGTGCTGCCGCTGGCGGTCCCCGCCTATATCGCGGCCTATATCTATGCCGACCTGTTTGATTTTGCAGGGCCGGTGCAAACCGCCTTGCGCGGCGCGACAGGGTGGGAAAGCGGCGATTACTGGTTCCCCGAAATCCGTTCGCTGCCCGGCGGCGCATTCGTGCTGGGCATCGTGCTTTACCCCTATGTCTATCTGCTGGCGCGGGCCGGGTTTGCGGCACAAAGCCAAAGCCAGTTCCGCGCCGCACGCAGCCTTGGTGCGACGCCTTCGCGTGCCTTCTGGCGGGTGGCACTGCCCGCCGCGCGCCCGGCGATTGCCGGGGGACTGGCGCTGGTTTTGATGGAGGTGCTGGCCGATTTCGGGGTCGCCGAATATTTCGCCATCCCCACCTTCAGCACGGGGATTTTCCGCAGCTGGCTGGCGATGGGGGACAAGCAGGCGGCGCTGAAGCTGGCGGCGATCATGCTGATTTTCGTGATCGGCCTTATCGTGATCGAGGCGCGCACCCGTTCGGGCCGGACATCGGGCAAGGATACGCTGGCGGTCGGGCGGCGGGACGAAGCGTTGATCGCGCTTTCCCCGGCGGGCAAGGCGCTGGCGACCATTGCCTGCGCGCTGCCGGTGCTGCTGGGTTTCGGCATTCCGGCGGGCGCGCTTTTGTGGATGGCGGGCAGCGATGCCGCTCTCTCCGCGATGGGCGATCTGGCGCATTACATCAGCGGCAGCCTGTGGCTGGGGATCGCCACCTCGATCACCTGCCTTGCCGCCGGGATCGTGCTGGCCTTTGCCAAGGCTCGCTCGAACAGCTCAGCCACCTCGGCCGCAATCCGGGTTTCGACCTTGGGCTATGCCCTGCCCGGCGCTCTGCTGGCGGTGGGTCTGCTGGCCCCGCTGGGAGCGGTTGATGTCGGCCTGACGCGGTTTGCCCGCGATTCGCTCGGCCATACCGGCGGGCTGATTCTGACGGGGACAAGCGTGGTGCTGGTCTATGCCCTTTCGGTGCGGTTCCTGACGGTGGCGTTCAATTCGATCGACGGCGGGCTCAGCCGCATTCCACCATCGCTCGACGCAGCGGCGCGTTCGCTGGGCGCGGGGCCGCGCCGGGTGCTGGCGCGCATCTATATCCCGCTGCTCAGCCCCAGCCTTGCCGCAGCCGCCGCGCTGGTTTTCATCGACACGCTGCGCGAACTGCCCGCGACGCTGATCCTGCGCCCGTTCAACCTCGAAACG
This sequence comes from Erythrobacter aurantius, assembly GCF_023823125.1. Lineage (NCBI taxonomy): Bacteria > Pseudomonadati > Pseudomonadota > Alphaproteobacteria > Sphingomonadales > Erythrobacteraceae > Erythrobacter > Erythrobacter aurantius. Next base: position 2,882,696 of record NZ_CP090949.1, read on the forward strand.
CTGGCCACCCGCACCTATCGCCTTGCAAGTGACGAACGGCTGGTGGAGGCATCCATACCCGCGCTCATCCTGCTGGCGGCGGGCCTGATCCCGGTGCTGTTGCTGACCCGCAGGCCGAAATCCTGACCTTACCGGCACTGTCAGGACAAATTGTCACCCATACTGTCATGAAACCTTGTCGAACGCGGGATTAGGGTTCAAAAGGTTGGGGAAATGGCACGCTTTCCCTTCTCCGCCATCGTCGGCCAGGACGAAATGAAGCAGGCCTTGCTGATTGCTGCGGTTGATCCCAGCGTTGGCGGGGTAATGGTTTTCGGCGATCGCGGCACGGGCAAAAGCACGGCGGCGCGCGCGCTGGCCAGCCTGTTGCCGCCGATCACCGCCCATGCCGATTGCCCCTATGGCGGATCGAAAGAGGATGCCGAACGCTATCCCGATGTGTGCGGCGGCGGGCCTTTGCGCAAACGCCCGGTACCCTTCGTGGACCTGCCGCTGGGCGCGACGGAAGACCGCGTGATCGGTTCGCTCGATCTCGAAAAGGCGCTGCGTTCGGGCGAAAAGGGGTTCGAGCCGGGCCTGCTGGCCAAGGCGCATCGCGGGTTCCTGTACATTGACGAGATCAACCTGCTCGAAGATCATCTGGTAGACCTGCTGCTCGACGTGGCGGCATCGGGTGAAAACGTGGTGGAGCGCGAAGGGCTTTCGGTGCGCCACCCGGCGAAGTTCGTGCTGATCGGCAGCGGCAACCCCGAAGAAGGCGAACTGCGCCCGCAATTGCTCGACCGGTTCGGTTTGTCGGTGGAGGTGCGCACGCCCGAAGCGATCGAAACGCGGGTTGCGATCATGAAGCTGGTCGCCGCAAACGAACGGGATCCCGAAGCTTTCGCGGCGCAATGGGCAGCGGAGGATGAGAAAATCCTCAAACAGGTCGCACGAGGGAAGGCGCGGCTGGCCAAGCTGGAACCGGACGAGGAATTGCTCACCGATGCGGCGCATCTGTGCCTTGCGGTGGGGGCGGACGGCCTGCGCGGCGAATTGACGTTGATGCGCGCCGCACGGGCTCTCGCCGCGCTGAAAGGCGCGCGCAGTGTAAAGCGCGAACATCTGATAGCGGTCGCTCCTTCGGCGCTGCGGCACAGGCTGCGGCGCGACGTGCTCGACGAAACCGGATCGACCGCGCGCATCACCCGCGCCATCGAAGAGCTGTTCGGGTGAACGCCGGGGACGCCCCGACACCCTTTGACGACGCGCTGCTCGCCGCAAAGCTTTTCATCCGCTCCCCTTTGACATTCGGCGGCATGGTGCTGCGCGGATCAAGCCCGGCGCGCGATGCCTTGGTGCAGGCGCTGGGCGAGGCAATGCCGTGCCGCAAGATGCCCGGCCATGTCGATGACGAACGCTTGCTGGGCGGGATCGACATCGCCGCCAGCCTTGCCGCGGGAAAGCCGGTGGAGATGCGCGGTCTGCTGGCCGAAGCGGTCGGCGGCGCGCTGATCGTGCCGATGGCCGAACGGCTGAACGAGGCGGTGGCCGGACGGCTGGCGCAGGCGCTGGACGACAGGCAGGTGGCGCTGATCCTGCTCGACGACGGAATAGAGCCTGATGACGCGCCGCCACCGTCGATCACCGAGCGGCTGGCGTTCCACTGCGATCTGGGCCAGTCCCGCGAATGGGAGGCGCCTTCGCTGAACGCTGGCAGTGGCAATACCGCACCGCTGTGCGACGATGATTTGAATGCCTTGGCAGCGACGGCCGCGGCACTGGGCGTGCAATCGCTGCGCCCGCTGATCTTCGCCAGCGAGGCGGCCCGCGTCCATGCAGCCATGTCAGGCCGGAACACCGCCGAGCGGACCGATCTAGAAGCCGGCGCGCGGCTGGTGCTTGCCCCGCGCGCCACGCAATTGCCGCCGATGGAGCAAGAGCCGGAACCAGATGAGCAGGAGGAACCACCCCCTCCCCCGCCCGACAGCAACGACACGCCATCCGACAGCGAACAGCAGCCCAGCGAGCAGGAACTGAAAGACCTGATCGTCGAAGCCGCGCTTGCTTCGATCCCGCCCGACCTGCTGGAGCAACTCGCCAAGGGCAATGCCCCCAAGCGCGCGGGCGCAAGCGGTTCGGGGCAAAAGCGCAAGTCCGGTCTGCGCGGAAAGCCGCTGGGTGCGCGTCCGGGAATGCCGCGCGGGGGCGCGCGACTGGCGCTGATCGACACCCTGCGTGCTGCCGTCCCATGGCAAGGCGTGCGCCGCCGTGAAGCGGGTGCGGATGCCGACGCGCCAATCCTGATGCGCAAGGAAGACCTGCGCATTCGCCGTTTCGAAGAGAAAGCCGCGCGCGTCACCATCTTCACCGTCGACGCCTCCGGCTCCGCCGCCGCAGCACGGCTGGCGGAGGCAAAGGGCGCGGTCGAACTGATGCTGTCGCAGGCCTATGTCACCCGCAGCGAGGTCGCGCTGATCGCGTTTCGCGGCGAAACCGCCGAGATGATCCTGCCGCCCACCCGCTCGCTTACGCGGGCCAAGCGTGCTCTTGCCGAACTGCCCGGCGGAGGCGGCACTCCGCTGGCGATGGGGCTCAACGCTGCGCGTGAAGTGGCGCATGCGGTACGCGGCAAGGGACGCACACCCAGCCTCGTGATCCTGACCGATGGGCGAGCCAATCTCGATGCGAAAGGCCAACCCGGACGCCAGCAAGCGCGCGAGGATGCCGAAGCCGCTGCGAAGGCTATTGCGCGGGACGGGATCGACGCGCTGGTGGTGGACATCTCGGCAAGGCCGGGGCCTGAAGGTCAGGCGCTTGCCACCGCTATGCTGGCGCGGTTCCTCGCCCTGCCCCGCGCCGATGCCAAGGCGCTGCATCAGGCGATCTCTACCGTGCAATCGCAACCGGTTCCGGCATGAGCCGCCCGCTCGACTGGAACCGCGAAGGCCGTATCTGGCCTCACCGCGACGCCAGCCGCTTTGTCCCGGTGGGCGGAGCAACATGGCATGTGCAGGAAATGGGCGAAGCGGGCAGTCCACGCCTGCTGCTGCTGCACGGAACGGGCGCTTCGGTGCATTCATGGCGCGGGCTGATGCCGATGCTGGCGCCGCAGTTTCAACTGCTGGCCCCCGATCTGCCGCGCCATGCCTTCACCACCGGACACCGGCCCGACGACATGTCTCTGCCACGCATGGCCGCATCGCTGCAGCGCCTGCTGGATCAGACCGGGTTCCAGCCTGACATTATCGCGGGCCATTCCGCCGGAGCGGCGCTGGCGCTGCAACTGGCGCTCGATCACGGGTTCAAAGGGCCGATCATCGGGCTGAATTCGGCGCTCCGCCCTTTCCCCGGCCCGGCTTCGCAACTGTTCCCCGCGCTTGCCAAGCTGCTGTTCGTCAATCCCTTCGTGCCGCGCCTGTTTTCTGCCGCCGCCAGCTTTGGCAGCGAAGGCGAACGCTTCATCTACCGCTCCACCGCATCGCACATCGATGCCGAGGGGCTGGCCTGTTATTCGACGCTGCTGAAAAACCCGCACCATACCAAAGGCGCGCTGGCGATGATGGCGAACTGGGATTTGCCGACGCTGCAAACCAGGATGCACGAAGTCGCCAATCCGGTGCTGCTGGTGCATTCGGACAGGGATGCGACGATCCCGCTCGAATGGGCGCGCGAGGCGCATGCCAACCTGCCGACTTCGCAGCTTGAAGTCCTGCACCGGCTCGGCCACCTTGCGCATGAGGAAGCGCCCGAAAAGGCCGCAAGACTGATTGAGGATCTGGCCGCGCAATATCTTACGCCCGCCGCCTGAAACGGAGAACGCCATGCAGAATTACGGCTGGATCGAACTGGTGTTCTTCTATGGCATCGCGCTGGGCTTTGGCCTTTGGCAATGGCTCAAGATGCGGCGCGAGGTGAAGGAAATCCGCGCCCGCCGTGCAGCCGAAGAAGCGGCCAAGAAGGCGGAAGCTTCAGAGGAGAACTAGTCTACTTCGCGCTTTGTCTGGGCATCCGGAACGGCAGCATGAATTGCACCACCGGGGATGCGAAGCGCCGCATGTCGAGGCTTTCCTGCACCGCCACGACTTCCTCGCCATAGAGTTTGGACGCTAGCTCGCTACGGGCGTAAAACGGCGTGTCCTCCCACGTCTTGCGCACATGGGCGACGCCGATTTCCGAACGGGTGCGCCGTTCCACCTGCCATTTGCTGCGCGGCAGTGGGGCGATTGCCGGAAGATCGACTTCGACGGGGATTGCCTCACGATCAAACCGGATCGCGCTGGCAAACACCGAGCCGTCACCCCGTTCGCCTTCGTAACAGACCACCGCGCCCGATTTCATGTGCGCGCGTGACCAGTGCCAGACGTTGAAACCGCTTTCGAGCGGTTCGCTGCCGCGATTGTGATCGAAATACCCCTCCCCGCTCCATGAAAGGCCCGGGCGCTGCATCTCCACTTCGATCCGGGCGCGCGGGGCCATGCAATGCCAGATGTGATTATGCGCGGGATCCAGCGCGAAGCTGGCAGGATTGAGCGCCTCGGGAAACACCCGTACCTTGCCGCACACCCGCCGATGGAACGGATTGAACAGCCGGGTATCGCGTTCCTCGATCTCGATTTCCAGCATGGTCCCGTCCCAGCGCACCTGGCTGGTGCCGATGGTCAGCGTCCTTGCATCGCGCGTCACGTCACCGCTCGGGCGCTCGTGCATGACCCAGCGATGATCCGGGCCATAAAGCGCGACATTGAGCGAGCAGTGATCCAGCGGATCGTGCCGCCCGCTGCGCTTGTAATAGGGCGAGAAAACGCTGCCCAGAAAGGCGATGATTGTCAGCCCGTGGCGCCCGTCCGCGCTGATCGCATCGATGTACCACCAGCTGTAGCCACCCGGCTCGATAGCCATGTCGAACTTAGGTCCGCGTGTACCTTTTTCGCCGCGAGCAGCCCGGACAAGGCGGCCATCGGGACCCCTGCCGAGGGATGGGTCGCCCCGCCCGCGCAATAAAGTCCCGGCATCCGCGTGCGCGGCCCCTGCCTCAGGAATGATGCCGCCGAGCCGTGCGACGCTCTGCCATAAAGGGCGCCGCCCGTTGCCGGGAACAGGCGCTCCCACTCGGCTGGGCTCGCCACCTGATGCGGCATCCCGTCTTCCAACGTCAGCCCGCATCGCACGAGCGTCGCCTTCATCTCTTGCGTGCATTGCTCGATCTCCTCTGGTGGCCAGGAATGGGTGTCGCCGTTGGCGGGCGCGTTGACGATGATCTGGATGCGCTCGCGCCGCCCTTGCGCGATGGAGGCGCTTTCGCCCGGAAAGCCGCCGCGATGGCCGGGCCGGTCCTGAGCGCAGATGTAGACGGACGGTTCGCCGGGCCGGTGACCGGCGGCGATCTCGTCGAATTCGCGGCGGTAATCGCGCGAGAAGAAGACGTTGTGATGGGTCAGGTCAAAGCCGGAGGTGCGCGCATGGGCAAACCACACCAGTGCCGAGAGCGATCGCTTGTCCGGCGGCAATGCGGGAACCGCCCGGCCCGCCTCCAATCCGAACTTTCCGGTGGCAAGCGCGTTGGGATCGGCGTTGCAGATTACCGCATCGGCAGTGATGCGATCACCATTGGCGAGCCGCACGCCTGTCACCCCGCGCCCGCGCTCAGACAGGATTTCGGCAACCGCCGTACCCATGCGGAATTGCACGCCCTTGGCCTGCGCCACATCGCGCAGCGCCTCCGCCAGAGCGTGAATGCCGCCATCGATCAGCCACACCCCGGTCGCCTCGACATGGGCGATCAGCATCAGCGTCGCGGGCGCGGCGAAGGGCGAAGACCCGCAATAGGTGGCGTATCGGCCAAACAATTGTTGCAGGCGCGGATCGGGGAAGAACCCGCCGAGCGCTTTCCACATGTTCTGGTGCGGGCGCATCGCGGCGAAGGCATCCAGCCGCCAAAGTCCGATGCGCCAGAGTAGCGGCAACGGGCTTGAGACATTGTCGCCGCGCATCATCGGTTCGTTCAGCACGTCGTACATCTTGCGCGTGACGTTGCGGAAATCGCGGTAGCCGCGCGCCGCATCCGCTCCGGCGAAATCGCCGATGGCGTCCTCGCTGCGGAGCGGATCGGCGAACAGGTCGAGCCGTTCGTCCTCGCTCCAAGTATGGCGCGCGATCACTTCGGCGCGACGGATGCGGACGTGATCGTCCAGCCGCGCCCCGCATTCCTTGAAAATCCCGTCGAACACGTCGCGCATGGTGAAGACCGTGGGGCCGGCATCGACCGGATGGCCGTCGATCAAGACCCGCCGGGCCTTGCCTCCGACGTCCTGTTCCTTCTCGATCACGGTGACATCGTAACCGCGCGCGGCCAGCCGGGCGGCGCTGGCAAGCCCGCCCATTCCTGCTCCGATCACGACTACATGGCCGCCCATTCACCCTCACCCGTCAGCTTCTGCGGGGGGTCGCGCGCCAGTCAGGAACGCGAGTCCCGACAATATCATTGACCTTACTGTAGCATCTGTCCAATCATTTGGACATAAAGAGTGTCAAACAGGGATCACGCATGGCGAACGAAGCTCGAAAATCATTGCGCGTGCGCTATGTGGCGCGGCGCAATGCCGTCTTTGCCGATCCCGGATTTCAATATTGGGCGGCGAAGCTGCCGCTGATCAATCGCATCGCCCGCAGCCGTGCCGGCAACGCCTTCGACCTGGTGGCAGGCTTCACCTATTCGCAGACGTTGCGCGCCTGTGTCGAAAGCGGGCTGTTCGATGTGCTTCAGGACGGCCCTGTCGGCCATCAGGAGGTAGCCGCGAGGATTGATCTCAGTCCGGACGCGGCGCTCACCCTGCTTCGTGCGGCGCGGGCGCTGCGCCTGTCGGAGGAACCGGAGCCGGACGGGTGGATGCTGGGCGAACAGGGCGCGGTGCTGGCGGCGGACAAGGGAGCGCAGGCGATGGTGCGCCATCACCAGCTGCTTTACCGCGATCTGGCCGATCCGATGGAACTGCTGCGCCGGGATCGCAAGGAACCCACCGCCCTTTCACGCTACTGGTCCTATGCCGGAGCCTTGCACGGTGCGGCGGAGCGCGGGGAACAAACCGCCGAATATTCCGAGCTGATGGCGGCATCGCAGCATTTCGTCGCGGATCAGGTGCTTGCCAGTTTCCGCTTCCCTGCGCGGGCGCGGTTGCTGGATGTGGGCGGCGGGCACGGCGCGTTTCTGAGGCGCATGGGAGAGGCCAACCCCGGCCTCCACCTCGGCCTGTTCGACCTGCCCGAAGTAGCGCAGGCAGGCGAGCAAGTGCTGGCGGACGCATTCGGCCCAGAGCGGGTGAGCGCGCATCCGGGCAATTTCTTTGAAGACCCGATTCCCGGCGGATACGACATCGTCTCGCTTGTCCGGATACTGCACGATCATGATGACGGCCCTGCGGCGGCCCTGCTCGCCAATATCCACAGGAGCCTGAAGCCCGGCGCACGTCTGCTGATAGCGGAACCGATGGCCTGCGTACCCGGCGCGGAAGGCATGGGAGAGGCGTTCTTCGGCTTCTACCTCTGGGCGATGGGATCCGGCCGCCCCCGCAGCGGGGAGGAAATCGCCCGCATGTGCCGCAAGGCGGGTTTTGCCCGAACTCAATCCATCGCAACCCCGCAACCGGTCAACGCAAGCATGATTGTCGCTTTCGCTTGAAAACAAAGTGTCTGCTTTGGTTGACACTTGATAGTGTAAAGCGTAGCAAACGTTGTGAGGGATCATCTTTTGGCCACTGCACGAGTCGCTTCGACTCGCACTTGCAGGGGTCCGGGGCGAATTGAGGCGAGGATGATGAACACTCTGGCAGTGATACTTGAAGGACCTGAGCGCCTCGCGCTTCAGTCCCTCGAGTTGAATCCTGCCGGTGAGGGCGATGTGATCGTCGAAATCGTCTGGAGCGGCATCAGCAGCGGAACGGAAAAACTCCTTTGGAGCGGGCAAATGCCCAGCTTTCCGGGGATGGGGTACCCGCTGGTGCCCGGTTACGAGTCAGTCGGAAGGATCGTCGACGCAGGCTCGAACGCGCGTGGCCGGATTGGCGACTGGGTCTTCGTACCCGGTGCAAACTGCTATTCCGGCGCGCGCGGACTGTTTGGCGGGACGGCAGCCCGCGTGATCGTGCCATCGGCACGCGCCCTGCCGATACCCGAAAGGCTGGGAGCCGATGGCGTGCTGTGCGCGCTCGCGGCCACCGCCTATCACGCGATCGCTGGCGGTCCTCTGCCCGATCTCATCATCGGACATGGCGTTCTGGGCCGATTGCTGGCGCGGATTACCATGGCGCTGGGCGCACCTGCTCCAACGGTCTGGGAAACCAGCGAAAAACGCCGCGATGGCGCAACCGGTTATGCGGTGATCGCTCCAGATGCGGACGAACGGCGCGACTATGCCTCGATCTGCGATGCCAGCGGCGATGCCGACATTTTCGACGAATTGATCGGACGGCTTGCCAAGGGCGGGGAAATCACCCTCGCAGGGTTTTACGCCAGCCGCATCAATTTCGCTTTCCCGCCCGCTTTCATGAAGGAGGCGCGCCTGCGCGTCGCGGCGGAATGGCAACCCGGCGATCTGGCGGCGACCCGCGCGCTGATCGAAGACGGAAAACTCGATCTCGACGGTCTGATTTCGAACCGCAGACCCGCGACGGAAGCGCTTGATGCCTATCCGCAGGCCTTCACCGATCCGGATTGTCTTAAAATGGTTCTCGAATGGAGGGACGCGGCATGAGCATCCTTGAATCCCAAGCCGAAGCCCTGCGTGAAGAAGCCGATCACGAGCCCGATCCGGTCCACACCGGAGAGGTGAAAAGCGAAACCCAGGTCATCGCGATCTATGGCAAGGGCGGATCGGGCAAGAGCTTTGCCCTCTCCAACCTCAGCTATATGATGGCGCAGCAGGGCAAGCGCGTGCTGCTGATCGGATGCGATCCGAAAAGCGATACCACCAGCCTGCTGTTCGGAGGCAAGAGCTGCCCGACCATCATCGAAACCTCGTCCAAGAAAAAGCTCGCGGGCGAGGAAGTGACGATCGAAGATGTCTGCTTCCAGCGCGACGGCGTGTTCGCCATGGAACTGGGCGGCCCCGAAGTCGGTCGCGGATGCGGCGGGCGCGGGATCATCCACGGGTTCGAACTGCTCGAAAAGCTCGGTTTCCACGAATGGGGCTTTGACTACGTCCTGCTCGATTTCCTCGGCGATGTCGTGTGCGGGGGCTTTGGTCTGCCGATCGCACGCGACATGTGCCAGAAGGTGATCGTTGTCGGATCGAACGATCTGCAATCGCTTTATGTCGCCAACAACGTCTGCCACGCGGTCGAATATTTCCGCAAGATGGGCGGCAATGTCGGCGTCGCGGGCATGATCGTGAACAAGGACGATGGCACGGGCGAAGCCCAAGCCTTCGCCGACGCTGTCGGCATTCCCGTGCTCACCGCAATCCCCGCGAACGAGGACATCCGGCGCAAGAGCGCCAATTACCAGATCATCGGAATGCCCGGTGGAGAATGGGGCGGCCTTTTCGAAGAGCTCGCCACGAACGTCGCCGAGGCGCCGCCGCGCCAGCCCTCTCCGCTGGACCAGGATGGCTTGCTCGGCTTGTTCAGTCCCGAAGACACGGGCGGCAATGTCGAACTGATCCCAGCCACCCAGGCCGATATGCGCGGCGGCATATTTGAGGAAAAGCCATCACTGGAGGTCGTCTACGACGACATTTGATGACCGACCAACCCGCCTCGAACGCCCAGGAAACTGCGATGCGCGCCCCGGACCGGATCGACCTTGGTCAGAACGATCAGGCCGCACCGGCAGAAGGCGGCTGCGCCAGCAAGGACACGATGCGCGATGCCGCGCGTCAGGCGGGCAAGAGCGACATTCTAGATCAATATGCCGCCGACTATCCCGTCGGCCCGCATGATCAGCCGCAAAGCATGTGCCCCGCGTTCGGGTCCTTGCGCGTCGGCCTGCGGATGCGGCGCACCGCGACAGTCCTGTCGGGCAGCGCTTGCTGCGTTTACGGCCTTACCTTCACCTCTCATTTCTACGGCGCGCGGCGGACGGTGGGCTATGTGCCCTTCTCCTCGGAAACGCTCGTAACCGGCAAGCTGTTTGAGGATATCAAGGAAGCCGTCGAAGGCCTTGCCGATCCCGAACATTACGACGCGATCGTGGTGACGAACCTGTGCGTTCCCACCGCCAGCGGCGTGCCGCTGAGGCTGCTGAAGAAGCAGATCAACGGTGTGCGCATCATCGGCATCGACGTACCCGGTTTCGGCATTCCGACCCATGCAGAGGCAAAGGACGTCCTGGCCGGCGCCATGCTGCAATATGCACGCGAGGAAGTCGCCGCCGGGCCGGTCGCCGCGCCGAAGGAGCGCAGCGACAAACCCACAGTGGCCTTGCTTGGCGAAATGTTCCCGGCTGATCCGGTGGTGATCGGGCAAATGCTCGAGCCGCTGGGGCTCGCCGCCGGGCCGGTTGTCCCGACCCGCGAGTGGCGCGAACTCTACGCAGCGCTCGATTGCAGCGTCGCCGCCGCGATCCACCCGTTCTACACCGCCAGCATCCGCGAATTCGAAGCCGCTGGTCGTCCGGTAATCGGCTCCGCGCCTGTCGGCGCAGACGGCACCGCCGCATGGCTGGATGCGCTGGGCGATACGCTGGGCCTGCCTGCCGAAAAGGTGGCAGGAGTGAAGAACGCCATGATCGGCGCGATCAAGGGCGCGCTTGCAGGTTCCCCGATCAATGGCCGCGTGACCGTATCGGGCTATGAAGGTTCCGAATTGCTGGTCGCGCGCCTGCTGATCGAAAGCGGCGCGGACGTGCCCTATGTCGGCAGCGCCTGCCCGCGCACCAAGTGGTCCGACGCCGATCGCGAATGGCTTGAGGCACGCGGCGTGAAGGTCAATTTCCGCGCCAGCCTCGAAGACGATATCGCCGCGGTCGAGGAATTCCGCCCTGATCTGGCAGTCGGCACCACTCCGGTGGTTCAGCACGCCAAGGCCAAGGCGATCCCTTCGCTTTACTTCACCAACCTGATCTCGGCCCGCCCACTGATGGGCCCTGCAGGCGCAGGCAGCCTTGCCACCGTGATCAACGCGGCGATGGGCAACAAGGCGCGCTTTGACGCGATGCGCGACTTTTTTGAAGGGGTCGGGACCGAACACGCCGCAGGGGTTTGGGAAGACGTGCCGGTGGACCGCCCCAAATTCCGCAAGAAATATGCGGCACTGAACGAAGCGGCGCGCAAGGCGTCCGAGGCGGTGGGCACATGACTCTCGTCCTCGATCACGACCGCGCCGGCGGATATTGGGGCGCAACCTACGTCTTCACAGCGGTGAAGGGTCTTCAGGTCATCATCGACGGCCCGGTTGGCTGCGAGAACCTGCCAGTGACTTCGGTGCTGCATTACACCGACGCCCTGCCCCCGCATGAACTGCCCATCGTCGTCACCGGACTGGGCGAAGAAGAACTGGGCAAGACCGGAACCGAAGGCGCGATGAAACGCGCCTGGCAGACGCTCGACCCCGAACTGCCCGCGGTGGTGGTCACGGGCTCCATCGCCGAGATGATCGGCGGCGGCGTCACGCCCGAAGGCACCAATATCAAGCGGTTCCTGCCGCGCACGATCGACGAGGACCAGTGGCAAAGCGCCGACCGCGCGCTGACCTGGCTCTGGACCGAATTGGGGCCGAAGAAGGCGCCTCAGCCCAAACCGCGCAAAGAGGGCGAAAAGCCCGTCGTCAACATCATCGGCCCGTCCTACGGCATGTTCAACATGCCATCGGACCTTGCCGAGATCCGCCGCCTGATCGAAGGCATCGGAGCAGAAGTCGGCGTGGTCTTCCCGCTGGGTTGCCACCTCGCCGATATCCGCCAGCTCGGCACTGCAGACGCGAATGTCTGCATGTACCGCGAGTTCGGCCGCAATTTGTGCGAGACGCTGGAACGTCCGTATTTCCAGGCGCCTGTCGGCCTGACCTCGACCACCAAGTTCCTACGGGCGCTGGGTGAGGAGCTGGGGCTGGATCCCGAACCCTTTATCGAGCGTGAGAAACACACCACGATCAAGCCGCTATGGGATTTGTGGCGCTCCGTCACGCAGGATTTCTTCGGCACGGCCAGTTTCGGCATTGTCGCCAATGAAACCTACGCCCGCGGCATCCGTCACTTCCTCGAAGATGACATGGGACTGCCCTGTGCGCTGGCTTTTTCGCGCTGCGCCGGGGTGAAGCCGGTGAACGAGGATGTGCGCGCGGCAATCCACGCGAACCCGCCGCTGGTGATGCTGGGCAGCTATAACGAGCGGATGTACATGGCCGAATGCGGAGCACGCGGGAAATTCATCCCTGCCAGCTTCCCCGGCGCGGCGATCCGCCGTCACACCGGCACCCCCTTCATGGGGTATTCGGGGGCGACCTATCTGGTGCAGGAAGTGTGCAATGCGCTGTTCGACGCGCTGTTCCACATCCTCCCGCTCGCCACCGACATGGACAAGGTCGATGCGACTCCGGCGCGCAGCCAGAGCGAATTGACGTGGGACAATGACGCCAAGGCACGGCTCGATCTTCTGGTCGAGAAACAGCCCGTCCTGATCCGGATTTCAGCGGCCAAGAGGTTGCGCGACGCTGCAGAGCGTACTGCGCGCCGCCACGGCCTCGCCAAAGTTACAGAAGACTGCCTCGCCGAGGCGTTGCTCGAAGGGGAGACCGCATGACCTGCGCCCTTTCGTTCATCGCCGAGCCGCGGCCAACACCTTTGCCTGACAGTAACAGGCATCCGCAATCCACGTGGGGGATCACGCGCGGATACCGTCGGGGGCACTCCCGCCCTCGGTCCAATAAACTCAAATGGAGTTACTGCAATGAACGATCCTGATCGCCCGAGCGTGGGGACGTATCTGACCGATGACGAGGCAAAGGAAATCCATGGCGCGTTCATGGGAACCTTCACCCTCTATGTCGGCATCGCCCTCGTCGCACACGCCTTGATGTACGCGTGGAAGCCCTGGTTCCAAGGCCCATTCGGCCAGTGATGATGGCTTGATCGGCAATCCTGTCGATCACGTCACCAGAGCTTTTCAACGTTTCAAAAGGAACAGACTATGTACGGTATTTGGAAACACTTCGATGTTCGCCGGACCCTGGTCGCGCTGCACGTCGGCCTGGCCGTTCTGGCATTTACGATCCACTTCATCCTGCTCAGCACTGAGCGGTACAACTGGCTTGGTGGGATTTCACCGGCCGGCTGATTGAAGCCTCAGAAAACGTAAGGGGGCAGGTTCGCCTGCCTGCCTCCTCTACACCTCTGATCGGAAACGACAAAACCTGCCCTTGAGGTGGGAAGGATGGACCTATGGCGCTCCTTAGTTTCGAGCGGAAATACCGCGTGCGCGGTGGCACATTAATCGGCGGCGACCTTTTCGACTTCTGGGTCGGGCCGTTTTATGTCGGATTCTTTGGAGTAACGACGGCAGTCAGCGCCCTTCTGGGCACCATGCTGATCTTCGCCGCCGCGCTTCAGGGACCGACCCTCAACCCCTGGCTTATCGACATTCAACCACCGCCGATTGAAGCCGGGCTTGCCTTCATGCCTCTCAACCAAGGGGGGTATCACCAGATCATCACGGCCTGTGCCGTGGTGGCTTTCTATTCGTGGGTTTTCAGGCAGGCTGAAATCTCGCGCAAGCTTGGCATGAGCTACCACATCCCGATCGCCTTCAGCGTCGCGGTGTTCGCCTTTGTCACGCTGAATGTGATCCGTCCGCTGTGGATGGGTGCCTGGGGCCATGCGTTCCCTTACGGCATCTGGTCGCACCTCGATTGGGTTTCGTACACCGGCTACAACTATGTGAACTTCCACTACAATCCGGTGCACATGCTCGCGATCACGTTCTTCTTCACGAACTGTCTCGCGCTGGCGCTCCACGGCGGCCTTGTCCTTTCGGCGGTGAACCCGTCGAACGGCACCGACGTCAAGACGCCCGAATACGAAGACACCTATTTCCGCGATTTCATCGGCTATTCGGTCGGCACGCTGGGCATCCACCGTGTGGGTCTGTTCCTGGCGCTCAGTGCAGCGTTCTGGAGCGCGGTCTGCATCGTGATCTCGGGCACGCTGATGACGGGCAGCTGGGTCGAATGGTGGGATTGGTGGCGCGCGGTCCCGATCTGGTCGGCAGGAGTATGATGTCATGAGCACCTATCAAAACATCTTCACGCAGATCCAGGTAAAGGCGGCTCCCGAAATGGGTGTCCCGCACCTCGACGGCAGCGAAGGCCGCATCAACGCCACCGGTTACAATTACTGGTTGGGGAAGATCGGTCAGGCGCAGCTCGGCCCGATCTATCTCGGCTGGCTCGGCATGATCTCGCTGGCATTCGGAACCGCCGCGTTCCTGATCATCGGGTTCAACTTCTGGGCGCAAGCCGGATGGAGCCCTCAGGTGTTCATGCGCGAGCTGTTCTGGCTTTCGCTTGATCCTCCGGGTCCGGAATACGGTTTCAGCTTCTTCGTTCCTTTGAACAAAGGCGGCTGGTTCATCATGACCGGGGCGTTTCTGACGATTGCCGTTCTGACCTGGTGGGCACGCACGTATATGCGGGCACGCGCTCTGGGTATGGGAATGCATATCCCATGGGCATTCGCCTCGGCAATCTGGCTGTTCCTCGTGCTGGGCTTCATCCGCCCGGCTCTGATCGGCAGCTGGTCCGAAGCGGTTCCCTACGGGATCTTCTCGCACCTCGACTGGACGAACAACTTCTCGCTCATTCACGGTAACCTGTTCTACAACCCGTTCCACGCGCTCTCGATCGTGTTCCTCTATGGCTCGGCGGTGCTGTTCGCCATGCACGGGGCGACGATCCTGGCAGTGGGCCGTTATGGCGGCGAACGCGAGATCGAGCAGATCACCGATCGCGGCACGGCATCGGAACGCGCCGGACTGTTCTGGCGCTGGACCATGGGCTTCAACGCGACGATGGAATCGATCCACCGTTGGGCCTGGTGGTTTGCGGTGCTGACGACGCTTACCGGCGGTATCGGCATCCTGCTTTCGGGCACCGTTGTCGACAACTGGTACCTGTGGGCGCAGGAACACTACTACGCACCGAAGTAAGCCAAGGGGGACGGGGCCGGTCGCAATCGGTCCCCTTCCCCGCTCAAGCCAAAGGTCAACAAACCCGGCCCTGCGCAAAGCACGGCCGGGTTTTTTGCGTCTTGCACCCGGATATGATTTAGGTTCTAAATTGGCATGTGAATCTAAGGGTCAATGTCGATGCAAATCTTAGTATTGCCGTTCATTCTTCTAAACTTGTTCGCCGGATTATTGGGCGGTGCCGGAATGTTGTTCCAAGGGGAATGGAGCATCTTTTTCCTGGGGCTCGCTTGGATGTTTGTTGGCGCATATGTGCTATCATTGGCTTTGCTTCCGGGAATGATCTTTGCTCCGATTGCAGCATGGGCGGCGGATCGAGATAACTTGGTGCTCGTGGCTATAGCCGCTATTCCGGCTATGGCTTGGACTTACACAATCGTTGCTGTTTCTTGCGTCGCAATCTTCTCTGGAATCGTCCACAATTCAGATGCCGGGATATTTCACCTATTGTGGGGGTATGCTTCTGCCACCGGCCCATGGTCCTTCTTGGCACGTGAGGATGCAAAAGCGGGTAACGACTATGCCGCCCTGACATCATTTTTTGCCCAACTTGGCGTGATTTCAATGATGATCGCCACACTTATCGAACCGAGAGATACTGATTTCTATCGATTGATATATTGGTTTGCGCCACTACTTCTTATTGGTCTCGTCGTTCAGCTATTTATTGTTTGGGTAGAAACAAAAAATTCACGCCATGGACTCAGATAGCAACCCGCCAGCTTGGCTTACGATAGGGCTTGCTGGAGCTTGTATTCTCGCGCTGTTTGACTGGCCGTATGGGTACTACCAACTTCTGCGCCTTTCAGTAACGCTATACTCAGCATGGATTGCGTGGAGCGCCTTCAAATCGAGCCAGGTAGGGTGGGGCTGGGCCTTCGGTTTTCTTGCACTACTGTACAACCCATTCATCAAAATTTCTCTCGAGAAAGACTTGTGGCAGGCTGTGAACGTCTTCACTGCCATAGCCTTCCTAACTGTATATTGGCGGTTCCGAAGCCCCTCAGCAAAGCAGGAACTCGAGAAGAGTACTGACCGAAGAGGTTGACCAGGTCTGAGTCAGTCCGAAGCTGAAAGGCGCGTTCGCAGGTCCATCACATGCAGCGGGAAAGACAGCGCCAGCGGGATTGCCACCCACCACCAATCCGCGCCGACCAGCGCGGCTCTTAACCCCAGCACGATCAGTGCGGCCGGGCCCAGCAGGCCGAGGATGGCGCCGATGCTCCATCCGCGCACCTTGAGCCACACAGCCTCCGTGGCCAGCACGGCCAGAACGACGTCGGCACCGTGCCCGCTGGCAAAGAAGGCGGCTATGCCTTCCATCAAGGGATCAGCCAAAGGGGCCGTTGAGATCAACCACTGCCCAATTGAGCGCGGCGGCGAATGTCACCCAGAAAAGATAGGGCAGGAACAGCAAGGCGGCCGATTTGGACACCCGCCACGAATACATGATCAGCGCCAGGATCGAGAGCCACAGCAGCAGCACCTCGATAAACGCCCAGTCAGGGCGCTGGATGCGGAAGAAGATCATGCTCCAGGTGATGTTCAAAAAGGCGTTGAGCGCGAACAGGCCGATCACCGTATCGGATACGCGCGGCGTAGGCGCGGCGCGCCATGCGGAAACGATCGCCGCGGTGTTCAGGGCGTAGATCAGTGTCCAGCCGATCGGGAACACCCAGTCGGGCGGGTTCCACGATGGCTTTGCCAGCCCCTGATACCACGGCCCCAGATCGGTGATGGTTGCGCCCAGCACCGCGACGATTGCCGCAGCGATGGCGGCTACGATTGCGGGCAGAATCCACGTCTTGCTCAAGTGCATGGACATGAAGCTAGCTGCTTGCCGGTCGCAAACCAAGAAGGTGCGCTGTGTCTTTCAGGAAGATCTTCACATGCGCCAACGGCTTTGACCGGACCAGCTTCTTGTTCATGTAGGCCTGCCAGGTGAGCTGCTGCACATCCTTGTCATCGCACATGTCGACGAACCGTTCGCGCCGCTTGTCCGACGAATACCAGAAATACTGCATGATCCCGAGGATCCAGAAGACGCGGCCATGCTCTTTCATGAAACGGCTGCGGGCAAGTTTGAGCGCCTTGGCCTGACCTGTCTTGAGGAACTCGCTCGCCGCTTCGGCGCTGAAACGGCCGCCGACCATAGCGTAGTAGATCCCTTCGCCCGATGCCGGAGCAACAATCCCGGCCGCATCGCCTGCGACGATCACGTCGGCACCGTTGTCCCATTTCTTGAGCGGCTTGAGTGGTATCGGCGCACCTTCGCGGCGCACGGTTTCGCAGCGGGTCAGATCAAGATCGCCGCGCATTTCCGATACGGCTCCGCGCAGGGAAAACCCCTTGTTCGCGCTGCCTACGCCGATGCTGGCGGTTTCTCCGTGCGGGAAGACCCAGGCGTAGAAATCTGGCGACAAGCGCCCCTGGTAGAACACATCGCAGCGATCGGGATCATAGCGTTCGCCCTTGCCTTCGGGTGACTTGATGATCTCGTGATAGGCGAAGACGCATTTCACCCGCTCGGCATCGGGCAGGCATTGCTTTGCCACGGCAGAGCGAGCTCCGTCGGCACCGATGACGCACCGCGCACGCACCCGCTCGATCGGGCCGCCCCGTTCGCGGCGGAAAGTCACAAGCGGATGAGCGTGTTCATCGCGTTCGACCTTTTCGAAAGTCGCGGTGAGGCGTTCCGCGCCCGACCGCGCCGCGCGTTCGCGCAGCCATTCGTCGAATTCCTCACGATCGACCATGCCGACATAGCCGATTTCGCCGACCGGCATGTCCACCGCGCGTCCTGATGGCGCGATCATCCGGGCCGAACGCGCGCGGGCGACCAGCAGGCTTTGCGGTATGTCGAAATCTTCGAGCAAGCGCGGGGGAACCGCGCCGCCGCATGGCTTGATCCGTCCGCCACGCTCCATCAGCAGCACCGAATGGCCGGCACGGGCCAGATCGTCCGCCGCCGTGGCCCCGGCAGGTCCGCCGCCTACAACAACGGCATCATAGAGCTTCTCTGTCATGCGAATATCTCCCGGTCCTGTGCCTGACTTGCGCGCGTCGGCATGGCCTGACTGCCGGCCGCCCGCACCGCGAGGATCGCGGCGAGGACGAACAGCGCGGCTTCGATGGCAAAGATCAGCTGGAAGGCGCTGCCATCATGCGCCTGCACGCGGCGGGCGATATCGACGCCCATCGCTCCGAACATTCCGCCAAGGCCGAATGCGATTGCCTGTGATGCGCCCCAAACGCCCATGCGCACGCCTTCGCGGGTTTTCTCTCCCGCTCCGGCCAGCCCCATCATCGCTCCGATAGAGGCGACGGCGAACACGCCATTGCCGAGGCCGAGGACGAAGACATTGATCCCAAGCGGCCAGCCCGGCCCGGCAATCGCCGCCAGCGCAAGACCCGCCAGACCCGCCGCCGAAGCGAGGCATCCGGCAACGATCCACAGGCGCAGATCGGAGGTGAGTTTGCCCTTGAACGCGCTGCCGCCAACCCCGGCGACAATCATGCCCAGCAGTATGCCGCCCTGATGCTGGCCGCCCAGCTGCGTAGATTCCCTGGGCGTCATGCCGAAAACCAGCCCGGCGAAGGGTTCAAGGATCAGGTCCTGCATCGAAAATGCGATCATCGAAACGAAGATGAAAATGGTGAAGCGACGTGCCGCAGCCTCGTTCCAGATTTCGGCGATGGCGGCGCGGAAATCGGGCGCGGGTTCGTCCTTGCGCGTTTCCTCGAAAACGACATGCCCTTGCTCAAGCCGGAACACCGCCAGCGCGGTAACGGCAACCGTGACGAGAGCCAGCCCGCTGGCGACTTCCATCAGACGCTCGGGTGAATAGGGATCGAGCAGGGCGCCGACCGTAATCGCCGAGGCGACAATGCCTGCCACCATCATGATCCATGTGGTTGCAGCCGCTGCAGCACGCCTTTGCGGCGCTACGCCCGACGCCAGAAGCGCCAGAGCGGAAGTGCCGCCCATGCCCACACCGATGCCGATCAGCGTATAGGCGATCACCGCCAGCGCGAAGCCCGCGCCAAAGCCGTCCGCCATCATCGGTGTCGCTTGCGAGGCGATCAGAACACCACCGGCCAGCACCGCAAGCCCGGCGAGGACCCACGGCGTCCGCTTGCGTCCCTTGTCGGAAACCTGCCCCCACAAGGGCCGTGTCAACTGAACCGCATAATGCCATGCGACAAAGCCTGCGGGGATAGCTGCGGCCAGCGCGTATTCGACCACCATCAGGCGGTTGAGCACGGTTGTCGAAAGCATCACCAGCGCGCCGATCGATGCCTGCACCATCCCGATGCGGATGATGCCAAACCAGCTCAGTCCCTTGGGCTGCGCAGCGGCCATCAGATGTACCCTCCCAGGCCCAGCGCGGCGGCGAGCATGCCGAAAACGTAGAGCGTCACGCCCACGCCGTTGTACCACGGGGCATATTTGGCAGGGCTGCGCAGCAGGCGCGGCATGGCGGCGAATTGCGCGACCAGTACGCAGCCGACCAGTATCGCCGACAGTTCGTATCCCCACATTGCCAGCAGGGCGATGACGATTAGCTGCGGCACGGCCATGACGACGCAGGCCAATTGCGCAGCCCGCGCAACGCCAAGCGTCACCGGGAGCGATTTGAGCCCGGTTGCCCGATCGCCCTCCACCGCCTTGAAATCGTTCAGTGTCATGATGCCGTGCGCGCCAAGGCTGTAGAGCACCAGCACGATCAGCACTTTTGCCGATGGCATGGCGCCCAGCATCACGGCAGCACCGGTAAACCAGCTCAATCCTTCGTAGGTAAGGCCGACAACCGCCGGGCCGGTCCAGCCGCTCGTCTTGAAACGGAAGGGCGGCGCGCTGTAGCCCCATGCCAGAGCCAGCCCGACCAGCGCAGCGACAAACACCAGCGGGCCAAGCAGCCAGCCGACCAGCGCCGAAACCACCGTGGCGATCATCGCGATATACAGCCCCCAACGCCCGGCAATGCGGCCGGAGGGGATCGGGCGATCGGGTTCGTTGATGGCATCGACGTGGCGATCGAACCAGTCGTTCACCGCCTGGCTCGTCCCGCAAACCAGCGGTCCGGCGAGCAGCACCCCGCCCGCAACAAACCACCAGCGGCCATCAAGCCCGGCGCCCGAAGAAACGGCACCGCACATGAAGGCCCACATCGGGGGAAACCAGGTTATCGGTTTGAGAAGCTGGACAACGTCTCTCAGCGCCGGAACAGGCGCAGGTCGAGTCGAGACAGCCGAGCGCTCCATATTGTGAGGCTATGCCTGACACACCCATGCGTCAAATAAAATTGACATTATGAATCCGACATGTGCCGATTCTGGAACGAAAAAGCGATTTTGGGGTCAAAAACGGGGTTTCAGGGCTCGCTTCGTCTCATGGGCAAAAAGCGACCGGCAAGAGCAGATTAAAAGGCTTTCGAACGCCTTATGTCCGTTTTGGAACGCCTTCAGCAATCGCCCAAAAAGGCAAGGAAACCAGCCTAGTCAGGATCGCTGTCGAGATTGCCAAGCCCGTGGCGGTGCAGCTTGGAATAGAGGCTCTGGCGCGAAAGGCCCAGGATTTCCGCCGCTGACGCGCGATTGTCCGAAGTGTATTGCAGCGCGGCCTCGATACACAAACGCTCGATCAGATCGGTGCTCTCGCGCACGATTTCCTTGAGCGACATGCGCCCTACCAGATCGGTCAATTGCTCGACCGAGCGCGGAAGATCCTGCGATCCCGGCGGCAGATCGCGCAAGCGCCGACCAATCGGGCGGATGACAAAGGCGTACAGCCCGCTATCCCCGCCGCTGCGCACCGCCGAAAGCTCAATCGGTTCGCCTTCCATATCGTCTCCGATACGCAAGACCGTGCTGACATTTCGGGCCGCGCCATGCTGGTCGATCTGGCCTTCGATCAGGTCCAGGTCGATACCCGGACGCCCGATCCAGCTCGACATATGGCGCCCGCGCAAGGTGTCCACGCTGGGCGCTTGCACCAGTTCGACAAAGGCGTTGTTGGCGCTGGCGACTTCAAGATTGGCATCCGCGACAACAAAGGCATCGGGCATCTGCTCGACCAGATCGAGCACCGCAGGCGCGCCTTCGCCGTGCTTCTCATGATCGCCGAAAAAGCGCAGAAGCAGGAATTGGCCGCGATCCTGCGAGAACCCTGCGGCAGAGGCCATGACTTTGCGCGAGCCCTTGTCCAATTCGATCTCGATCGGGGATACCGCCGCCGAGGCAAGCGCCGCACCGATCAGCCCTTGCAGGCGATCACGCGAATCCTTGTCGATCAATCCCGGCAGTTTCTTGCCCGGCAAGGTCGCCGGGCGCGCGCCCATCATCGCATGAGCAGCCGGATTGGCTTCCCTGATGCGCAAGGTCGACGCCTCGACGATCAACACCGCCTCGCCCGACAGGTCAAACAGCATACGGTAACGCGCATCAAGTTGGCGCATCCGCAGATAGTCCCGCTCCAGCGATTGCTGCACCTGCAACAAGCGTTGCTGCATCTTGCCCGCTTCGCGCAGATCGCGACCGAATGCGATCCGGTGCTCGCCGTTGTTCACGCTGAGGACGGCATAGCGGATCGGCACGTCGCCATCGCGGGTCGGGTGGTTGACATGGCGCCAGTGCTGGACTTCGCCGCGACGGGCGGCAGCCAGCATTTCCATGACCTTGGGCCGGCTTTCGACGGTTACCGTCTCGATCCAGTTGGTTCCCTCCCAACCTTCAAAGCCCGGAAAGTCCTTGGGATCGAATGCGGCATCAAGGATCGTGCCGGTGTCATCGAGGATCAAGGTGATGTCGCCCGCAACCATGGCAAGCTTCATGGCGGAATCGGCGTCCAGCGTGTTGAACAATTCTGCGGCCTTGCCGAAGGGGTTCTTGCCCTCGATGGAATGCTTGCGGGTCAGCATCTATGGCCCACCCTATCTCAGCATGTGCGCACGCACCGCGGCGGACTGGACCAGACGCTGTGCTACTTCGAGGGCGGCACGAGCGTCGGCGCCGGTCCCATCGGCTCCCACTTCGGCAACAATTGCAGGGTTCTGATTTATCATTTGGCCACCAATCAAGATGGAGAGGTGCGGATTGGCAGACACGCTGCGCATCGCTTTGATGAGGTTTTCGAGGGCGGAGCTAGGGCAATCGCGGGATACGGTCAATCCTACGAGGTCGAACGGTTCACGGGAAAGCGTATCGAGCAATTCCTTGCGAAGGGGTTTGGTGACAACAGTGCTGTGCCAGCCGGCGCGCGCGAAGATCTCGTCGATCATCACGGCGCCGAAATTATGGGAGTCACCGGGCATTGGTGAAAACAGCGCGCGCGCGGCGGTGGCATCCGGCTGAAAGCGGTTGGCAGGGGCGCGTGTCGAGATCTCCCGCATCACTTCCTGCAGACGCCAAAGGCCCATAGTGACATCGATGAAGTCGCATTCATCGGCATCCCACATTTCACCCAGCTTGCGCGCAGCCGGGGCAAGCAGATCGACAAAAATCGCGTCAACACTGACCCCTTCGGCTAGAAATGCATCAACCTCGGCAATCAGGCTGCTGGCTTCGAGCCGCAATGGCAGGAGCGCGAAATCATCGGCTCTGGGCGGCGCGATGCGGTTCTTTCCATCATGCAGTTCGTCTGACGATCCGACGGCGTGCGCCATCAGCAGGCGCGGTATGATCTCGCCTTCGATAATGGTGTTGATTGAATCATTAGCCAACGGATCCTCGAACCCTTCATGCTGATCGGGCTCCTGCTTCTTCCGTCCAAGCGGATTGGCCATCACCTTACGTAGTGCGGCAGAACCCGCACCGATCATTCCTGCCCCTCTTAAGGCTGCCATAGCAGACCCTTCCCGTCTCCCCGGCTGATAGTCTCCGAGGGTGGCGCGGATCGCGTCGAGGCTGGCGAGGCCGGAAGAATCCCGACTCCTGAACCGCCAACGCGAGCACAGTACACAAGAACACCGCCGCAGGCAACGCGAACCGAAGGGGGCATTGGAGACTGTCTAATTTTGTTTACGTCTAATTAGATTGACACTGCTTGGCACATGGGCGTAGGTTCTGAATCTGGCAGCAAAGGCTATCTACGAGGATGAATCGGCAGAATCTCTCTTCCCCCGCCGAGTCGACTCAGTCGATGAAGCGACAAGAAGCAGCAGGGGGGAAAACGACGGCGCTCTACACGGATGCAGAGCGGCAGCGGAGAGACGAGTCGGTCTGGACTGTCGTCCAAGGTGTCCTCGCTCCTTTACAATTCGTGGTTTTCATTATCAGCCTGGGGCTGGTCATTCGCACACTCACCACTGGCGAAGGGGCCTTCGCGGCAGACGCCTCGATCGTGGTGAAGACGCTTGTACTCTACACCATCATGATCACCGGCTCGATCTGGGAAAAGGTGGTCTTCGGCAAATGGCTGTTTGCACCGGCGTTTTTCTGGGAAGACGTGTTCTCGATGCTCGTGCTGGCGCTGCACACACTTTATCTGGTGATGCTGTTCGGCGCGTTGGGAACGATAGACCAGCGTCTCATGGTCGCTCTCGCTGGCTATGGCGCTTACGTCATCAACGCAGGCCAGTTCCTGTGGAAGCTGCGGATGGCGCGGTTGCAGGGGTCGTCCCCTGAGGCGGTGCCAGCATGAGCCCTCCCGACACCATCACTGCCCCCGCCCTGTCCGGCTGCGATGCGCCGCAGGCAAAGGGCGCGCGCCCGGTCTTGCGCGAACGCGGCCAGCGCGAGGTTTTCTGCGGGCTGACCGGGATCATCTGGCTCCACCGCAAGATGCAGGACGCATTCTTCCTCGTCGTCGGATCGCGCACCTGCGCGCATCTGCTGCAATCGGCGGCGGGCGTAATGATCTTCGCCGAACCGCGCTTTGCCACCGCCATCATGGAAGAGCGCGATCTGGCCGGTATGGTCGATTGCCAGGACGAGCTGGACCGCGTCGTCACCCGGCTGCTGGAACGGCGCCCGGATATCAAGACGTTGTTCCTTGTCGGCTCCTGCCCGTCCGAAGTGATCAAGCTGGACCTTGCGAAAGCGGCACAGCGGCTCGGCGCGCAGCACATGCCCAATGTGCGGATCCTGAATTATTCGGGCAGCGGGATCGAGACGACCTTCACTCAGGGCGAAGACGCATGCCTTGCAGCGCTGGTGCCGGAAATGCCCGTCGCTGATGCAGGCGCGCCCAAGAACCTGTTGCTGGTCGGATCGCTTCCCGACATTGTCGAAGACCAGTTCCTGCGGCTTTTCGACCAGTTGGGCATTGCCAATGTGGCTTCCTTCCCCGCGCGCAATGCGCGTGACCTGCCGCCACTGGGTCCGAACACGCGTTACCTGCTCGCCCAGCCCTTCCTTGCCGACACGGCGATGGCTTTGGAGGATCGCGGAGCCAAGCGGCTGGATGCGCTGTTCCCGTTCGGCGCCGAAGGCACGACCGACTGGCTGAAGGCCGCCGCACGGGAATTCGGCATAGATGAAATGCACTTCAACAGCGTGGTCGCACCGGGCCGCGAACGCGCCAAACGCGCCATCGAGCACACCCGCAGCGCACTTGAGGGCAAGCGCATCAGTTTCCTGCCCGACTCGCAGCTCGAAGTACCGCTGGCACGGTTCCTTGCAACCGAACTGGGCATGGTCCCGGTAGAGGTCGGCACACCCTATCTCCACCGCGCGCATTGCGAAAAAGAGCTCGCCTTGATCCCCCACAATGCGCGGATCAGCGAAGGCCAGCATGTTGATCGCCAACTGGACCGGGTTCGCGAGGACCGTCCCGATCTGACGGTGTGTGGGCTGGGACTTGCCAACCCGCTCGAAGCGGAAGGCTTCGCCACCAAGTGGGCGATCGAACTCGTCTTTTCGCCGATCCACGGTTTCGACCAAGCCGGTGATCTCGCCGAACTCTTTGCGCGGCCGCTGCGGCGCCGCGACATGCTGGAGGTGTAGGCGATGCAGCTTTCGGTATGGACATATGAAGGCCCGCCCCACGTTGGCGCGATGCGCATCGCGACCGCGATGAAGGGGCTGCATTATGTCCTGCACGCACCGCAGGGCGATACCTATGCGGACTTGCTGTTCACCATGATCGAGCGGCGCAACGCGCGTCCGCCTGTCACCTACACCACCTTCGAAGCGCGCGATCTGGGCAAGGATACCGCGCAACTCTTCCAGGATGCCGCGATGGACGCGGTCGAACGGTTCAAGCCTGAGGCGATCATTGTCGGTGCATCGTGTACCGCCGAGCTGATCCAGGACGATCCGGGCGGCCTGTCCGAAGCGATGGACCTGCCCTGCCCCGCGATCCCGCTTGAGCTGCCCAGCTATCAACGCAAGGAAAACTGGGGCGCTGCCGAAACATTCTACCAAATCGTCCGCAATCTGGCGGACAAGGATTTGACGCCTGCCCCGCGCGAAGGGCGCAGGGCGCGCGCCAACATCCTCGGCCCCACCGCGCTTGGCTTCCGCCACCGCGACGATCTCATCGAAATCCGCAAGATCCTTGATCTGCTGGATATCGAGGTCAATCTGGTCGCGCCGCTCAACGCGCGGCCCTCGGACATTACCCGGATCGGCAATGCCGATTTCAACATCGTCCTTTATCCCGAAATCGCAGATGAGGCCGCACGCTGGCTTGAACGCACGTTCAAGCAACCTGCCGTGCGGACCGTCCCTATCGGTGTGAGCGCCACTAGAGCGTTCATTGCCGACGTCGCCGAGCTGGCAGGTGCAGATCCCACGCCTGCCCTCGGCGACACCCATTCCCGGCTTCCGTGGTGGAGCCGCAGCGTCGATTCGACCTATCTCACCGGCAAGCGCGTCTTCATCTTCGGCGACGCGACCCACGCGGTTGCCGCTGCGCGCATTGCCCGTGACGAGCTCGGTTTCGAGGTATGCGGGCTTGGTTGCTACAATCGCGAATTCGCCCGCGAAATCCGTGAAGCGGCCAAGCAATACGGCATAGAGCCACTGATCACCGACGATCACCTCGCGGTCGAGGACGCGATCATCGAAGCCGCGCCGGAAATGGTGCTTGGCACGCAGATGGAGCGCCACATCGCGAAGCGCTTGGGCATGCCTTGCGCGGTGATTTCCGCGCCCGTTCACGTGCAGGATTTCCCGGCACGGCATTCTCCGCAGATGGGCTTCGAAGGCGCGAACGTGATCTTCGACACCTGGGTGCACCCGCTGGTGATGGGGCTGGAAGAGCATCTGCTCACCATGTTCCGCGAGGATTTCGAATTTTCCGATGAAGCGGGCGCATCGCACCACGCGGCGCATTCGCCCAGAACCTTGGCCAAGGCCGAGGCGGCGTCGGAGCCCGAGCCGATCGTTCCCGCCAATGACGGTGATTTGTGGACCGACGAAGCGCAGCGCGAGTTGAAGAAGATCCCGTTCTTCGTGCGCGGCAAGGCGCGCCGCAATACGGAAGCCTTCGCCGCTCAGGAGGGTCGCACCCGGATCGACCTAGAAACCCTGTATGACGCAAAGGCGCACTATGCACGGTAAGGCGGACATCAAGCCGCTTGTCGGTGCTGCGCCCGTCCGGGTTGCGATCATCACGCTCGACAATCATCTGAAAGGCGCAGTGGGACGCGCCGACGCCGTTCTTTCGCGCGACAATATTCACCTATCCCTGCATGCGGCCTCCGAATGGGGAAGCGATAGTGCCGCTCTCGAACAGGCGACGCAGGCAATCGCCCAGTCCGACATCATCATCGTCACCATGATGTTCCTCGACGATCATGTGCGCACGATCATGCCCGCATTGGAAGCGCGGCGCGAAGATTGCGATGCGATGGTCTGCCTGATGTCGGCGGGTGATGTCGTGAAGCTTACGCGGATGGGCAATTATCGCATGGATGCCCCCGCCAAGGGGCCTCTGGCGCTGCTCAAGAAGCTGCGCGGATCGAAAAAACAGGGCTCAAGTTCGGGCGCCGGCCAGATGAAGATGCTGCGCCGCCTGCCGAAGATCCTGAAATACATTCCCGGCACGGCGCAGGATGTGCGTGCCTATTTCCTTACGCTGCAATACTGGCTGGCGGGTTCGGACGAGAACGTGATCGCCATGGTCCGCGCGCTGATCGATCGCTACGCCTCGGGTGAGCGCGAAGGTCGGCGTGGAGAAACGGCTGCTCCGCTGCCACTCGAATATCCCGAAAACGGGGTCTATCATCCCCGCGCGCGCCAGCCGATTTCCGATAGCCTGCTAATGCTGCCGCGCGACGGGGCGCACAATCACGGCGGCAAGAACGGCACGGTAGGACTGATCCTGCTGCGTTCCTACCTGCTGGGCAATGATGCCGGCCATTACAACGGCGCCATCGCGGCATTCGAAGCCGCCGGGCTTAAGGTAGTCCCCGTTTTTGCGAGCGGCCTGGACGCACGGCCCGCCATCGAGAAATACTTTGTCCATCGCGGGCAGGTGATGGTCGATGCAGTGGTCAACCTCACCGGGTTTTCGCTGGTGGGAGGCCCTGCCTACAACGATGCCGAGGCGGCTCGCGGTGTGCTGAGCGATCTCGACGTGCCTTATGTGGCGGCACATGCGCTCGAATTCCAGCCGCTCGAACACTGGCGTTCGCGCGAACAGGGCCTGTTGCCGCTTGAAGCGACCATGATGGTGGCTCTGCCGGAACTCGACGGAGGGACTGCGCCGAGCGTTTACGGCGGTCGCTGTGATGCCGGTGGCGGAACCTGTACGGGCTGTGAGCGCCACTGCGCCACGCCAGTTTCCGAAAAGCTCAATCCGATGCGCGATTGCCCAGAACGTGCAGAGGCGCTGGCGGCGCGCGTGGCCAAGCTGATCGCGCTGCGGCGAAGCGATCGTGCCGCACGCAAGCTGGCGATCGTGCTGTTCAATTTCCCGCCCAACGCCGGCGCCACCGGCACGGCTGCATTCCTGTCCGTATTCGAATCCCTTCAGGCCACTCTCGAACGATTGGCGGCAGAGGGATATGCGGTAGAAGTTCCCGAGAACGTCGACGCGTTGCGGGACGCGATCCTGAAGGGCAATTCGGAGCGGTTCGGGTCCGATGCGAATGTCGCGCACCGTGTGCCGGCGGACGAACATGTGCGCCGAGAGAAGCACCTTGCGGAAATCGAGGCTGCATGGGGCCCTGCGCCCGGCAAGGCGCAAAGTGACGGCGCACATATCCAGGTGCTTGGCGCGCATTTCGGCAATGTCTTTGTCGGTATCCAGCCCGGCTTCGGTTACGAAGGCGATCCGATGCGGCTGCTGTTCGAAGGCAGCTTTGCCCCGACCCACGCCTTCAGCGCCTTCTACCGCTATATCCGCGAGGATTTCGGAGCGCATTCGGTCCTTCATTTCGGGACGCATGGCGCGCTCGAATTCATGCCGGGCAAGCAGGCCGGGATGACGGGCGCGTGCTGGCCCGAACGTCTGATCGGCGACCTGCCAAACTACTATCTCTACGCCGCCAACAACCCATCTGAAGGTTTGCTGGCAAAACGGCGGTCTGCCGCGACCCTGATCAGCTACATGACCCCGCCGCTGGCACAGGCCGGCCTGTACAAGGGCCTCTCCGAGCTCAAGGCCAGCGTCGAACGCTGGCGCGCAAGCACCGACGAGGCCGAACGCGCCGAGCTTGCGGAACTGATCGTCGAGCAATGCGATGCGCTGGATATCGACTGCGGCGAGATGGAGAGCCTTTCGGCCCGCCTCTACGAAATGGAGCGCGCGCTGATCCCGCACGGGTTGCACGTGTTCGGGCGCAATCCGCAAGGTGCAGAGCGCGAGTCCATGCTCGATGCCATGGTCGATGCGAGTGACGTGACCGGCGGCGACAATGATCGCGCGGTCCTCGGCGCGAAACTCGATTCCAGCGACGAACTGGGCGCGCTGATCCATGCGCTTGATGGCTGCTATGTCCAGCCCGCGCCCGGCGGCGATATCGTCGCCAATCCCGATGTCCTGCCGACCGGACGCAACATTCACGGGTTCGACCCGTTCCTGCTGCCCTCGCGCTATGCTTGCAAACAGGGCGAGGAGCAGGCCAATCGCCTGATCGCACGCCATGTCGAAAGCGGTCAGCCTTTCCCGGAAAGCATCGCGATGGTGCTTTGGGGAACCGACAATCTGAAGAGCGAAGGCGTCCAGATCGCTCAGGTTTTGACGCTGATGGGCGCTCGCCCTCGCAGGGACAGCTATGGCCGCCTGTGTGGTGCCGAACTGATCCCGCTCGAACAACTCGGCCGCCCGCGGATTGACGTGGTGGCCACGCTTTCTGGCATTTTCCGCGACCTGTTGCCGCTGCAAACGCGCATGCTGGCCGAAGCCGCATTGCTTGCCAGCCAGGCTGACGAGCCGCTGGAATCCAATTTCGTGCGCAAGCATTCCCTCGCCCAGATGGAACGGCACGGCTGCGACATCGAAACCGCCGCCCTGCGCGTCTTCTCGAACGCAGAAGGTGCCTATGGGGCGAATGTGAACCAGATGATCGAAGGCGGCGTCTGGGCCGACCCGGACGAGCTCGCCAATGCGTTCGAGGTGAACAAGGGCTTTGCCTATGGCGTATCGGGCAAACCGGTGCAGCAGCGAGCCCTGCTTCAGAGCGTGCTGAAGGATGTCGATTTCACCTATCAGAACCTCGAAAGCGTCGAGATCGGTATCAATGATGTCGATCAGTACGTCGACGGTCTTGGCGGGGTTACCCGCTCGGTTGCGAAGGCCAAAGGTGCCGAATCGCCAGTCTATATCCTCGATGCGACGCGTGGCAGCGCCAAGGTGCGCACGCTGTCCGAACAGATCGATTTCGAAACCCGCACCCGGACGCTGAACCCCAAATGGTTCGAAGGGCTGCTGCAGCACGGATACGAAGGTGTCCGGGCAATCGAAGGCCATGTGACCAGCACGCTTGGCTGGTCCGCCACCACCGGTCAGGTCGCGCCTTGGGTCTACCAGAAAATCAGCGAAACATTTGTGCTCGACCCTGAGATGCGCCGTCGTCTCTCCGAGCTCAATCCGAAAGCCTCAGCGCGTGTTGCCGGACGCTTGCTCGAAGCATGCGACCGCAACCTGTGGGAGCCCGACGAGGCGACCCTGGCTGCACTGCGTGAGGCCAATGACGAACTCGAAGACCGCCTCGAAGGCGTTTTCGTGAGCGAATGAGAGAGAGGGATCCAGAACAATGAACCTGCACAATCCGAAATCCGGCTTTTCGAGGCCCGACGGGGAAGGATCTGTTCAGGTCCAGCTCGATCCGCGCGACCAGATCAAGGGTGCAAAGGTTTTCGCCGTCTATGGCAAGGGCGGCATCGGCAAATCGACCACTTCTTCGAACCTTTCGGCGGCCTTCTCGAAACTGGGCCATCGCGTCCTGCAAATCGGCTGCGATCCCAAGCATGACAGCACCTTCACCCTGACGAAGAAGCTGATGCCGACCGTCATCGACGTGCTCGAAACGGTCGAATTCCACAGCGAGGAACTGCGGCCAGAGGACTACATGTTCGAAGGCTATAACGGCGTGATGTGCGTGGAGGCTGGCGGGCCTCCCGCAGGCACGGGCTGCGGCGGCTATGTCGTCGGACAGACGGTGAAGCTGCTCAAACAGCATCACCTGCTGGAAGACACCGACGTGGTGATCTTCGATGTCCTTGGCGACGTGGTGTGCGGCGGTTTTGCCGCCCCGCTGCAACATGCCGAGCGCGCCCTGGTGGTGGCGGCAAACGATTTCGACAGCATCTTCGCGATGAACCGGATCGTCGCCGCAATCGGGGCCAAGTCGAAGAATTACGATGTGCGCCTCGCCGGAGTGGTCGCCAATCGAAGCCGCGAAACCGACGAGATCGATCGGTTTTGTGACCAGATCGGCATGCAGCGCCTCGCCCATTTCCGCGATGTCGATGCGATCCGTCGTTCGCGGCTCAAGAAGTGCACACTCTTTGAAATGGAGGACAGCCCGGAAGTGCAGCAGGCGCAGGACGAATATCTGCGCTTGGCTGCGATGCTCTGGGCCGGAGTGGAACCGAGCACAGCCGCGCCGATGAAGGATCGCGACATCTTCGATTTTCTGGGGTTTGAATGATGGCTACTCGCTCTCCCGAAACACCATACACGGTACGCCGCGAGGCGCTGGCGACCTATTTCGACAGCACCGCCAAGCAAGCGTGGATCGATCTGACTTCCGACGCGAAAGTCAGCGGCATTCGCGCAACCGTCCGCGCCGGGCGCGAGGAAATGCGGAAAACGCTGCTCGACTGGATGCCGCGTGACCTGCGGCGCACGAAGGTTCTCGACGCGGGCTGCGGCACCGGCGCATTGGCGGTGGCGGCCGCCTGCCGGGGGGCGGAAGTCACCGGCGTCGATGTTGCCGGAGGGCTGGTGGAGGTCGCGAAGGAGCGCGCACCCGGCTTTATCGGCCATGGCCGGATCCGCTGGCGTTCGGGCGACATGCTCGATCCCGCACTCGGCAGTTTCGATCATGTGGTGGCGATGGACTCGCTGATCCACTACGCCCCCGAAGACCTCGTTGATGCAGTGGCACAGCTGGCAGACCGGGCGACAGGCTCGATCCTGTTCACATTCGCGCCGCATACCCGCCTGCTGGGCGCGATGCATTCTGTCGGCAAGGTGTTTCCCAAAAGCGATCGCTCCCCTGCAATCGTGCCTGTCTCGGAAACTGAACTGCGCGCACGGCTAGGACGTCTCGATGACTGGAAGATCGGCCGCACGCACCGTGTTTCTTCGGGCTTTTATACCAGCCAGGCGCTGGAACTGGTGAAACGCGGATGAGTAAGAAAGCCCGCCCCAACGTCAAAGTCAGCCAGGCCATGATGGCCTTGCTGCCGTTTGCCGATGCGGCGAGCACCGAACTGCCGCTGGGGCGGCTGCTGCGTCTTGCCCTGTTCCAGGTCAGCGTTGGCATGGCGATGGTGCTGCTCAGTGGCACGCTCAACCGGGTGATGGTTGTCGAGCTGGGCACACCGACATGGCTGGTTGCGCTCTTGATCGCGGTTCCATTGGTCGCCGCGCCTTTCCGCGCGCTGATCGGACACAAATCGGATCGGCACGTGTCGGCGCTGGGCTGGCGGCGTGTTCCGTACATCTGGTTTGGTACCTTGATGCAGTTCGGAGGGCTGGCCTTCATGCCCTTTGCCCTGCTCCACCTCAGCCGTCCGGAAAACTTCGTGCTGGGGCTTGTCGCCGCAGCGGCAGCATTCCTGCTGACCGGAACCGGCTTCCATGTGACCCAGACAGCGGGACTTGCACTCGCCACCGATCTCGCGCCCGAGGACAAGCGTCCGCGTGCTGTCGCGCTGCTTTATGTCATGCTGCTGGTCGGCATGATGATCTCCGCTTTCGTGATCGGCGGGCTGCTGATCGACTTTTCACCGATGCGACTGGTGCAGGTGATCCAGGGCGCGGCGGTGCTTACCTTCGTGCTCAATCTCACAGCCCTGTGGAAGCAGGAAGCACGCGCGCCTGATCGCACCAAGCCGCAGCCCGACGCACCCAGTTTTGGCGAGTTGTGGCATGCGTTTGTCCGCGATGGCCGCAATGCAAGACTGCTGACCGCGATCGGCATCGGGGCCGCCGGATTCGCGATGCAGGATGCTCTGCTTGAACCCTTTGGCGGAGAAATCCTTGCCATGTCGGTCGGCGCGACAACGACTTTGACCGGCGCATGGGCATTCGGATCGCTTGTCGGTTTCATGCTTTCCGGTCGCTGGCTGTCGCGCGGAGGCGATCCCCTGCGTATTGCCGGGCTCGGGCTTGTTACCGGAATCAACGCGTTCCTGATCGTGATGTTCGCTGCGCCATTCGGCTCCCCGGCGATGCTTTACGTCGGCGCGACGCTGATCGGCCTTGGTCTGGGGCTGTTTTCGGTCGGCACGCTGATCGAGGCGATGAACCTCACCAAAAGCGAAACCGCCGGGCTGGCGCTGGGCGCATGGGGTGCTGTTCAAGCAACCTGTGCAGGCGCCGGGATCGCGCTGGGAGGCGCGCTGCGGGATATCATCGCTGCAATCGCCATCAACGCCGATCCGAGCGCCGCAATCGCGACCCGGGCCACCGGATACACCACTGTCTACATGATCGAGGTGCTGCTGCTGCTGGCAGGCCTCGCCGTGATCGGACCGCTTGTCGGACGTTCCGACGAAGATTCCATCAATTCGCGGGATAGCGCGGACCAGAAGTTTGGTCTGCGTGAGTTCCCGACATGACCGCGTGCCCAAAGCAATTCGGGGGGACGGCGCAGTCGAACCCGGGGACAGCCGCCACTGCCCCCAAGCCAATGAAGGGAAAGTAGAATGGGTAACACTTACATTGCAGGGGTATTCGACGTTGCAGAACTGTCGTTCATCCTCTTCTTCATCTTCTTCGTGGGCCTCGTGGTCTATCTGAACCGCGAAAGTCGCCGCGAAGGCTATCCGCTCGAACACGAACAATCCGGCGCCGTGCAGCCGGGCGTTCCGCTAACCGATGGCACCAAGAAGACCTTCAAGCTGCCGCATGGTCGCGGCACCTACACACCTGAAGATCTGCCGCGCGATCCGGTGAACATCGCAGCCAAGCAGGCCTTCGGCGCACCAGGTGCTCCGTGGGTTCCCACGGGTAATCCGATGGCCGACGGCCTTGGCCCGGCAGCCTATGCCAATCGCAACGACTATCCCGATCTGACGTTCGATGGTCGTCCGCGTATCGTGCCCATCGGCAACAGCCACGAAATCGAGATCGCTCCGAAAGATCAGAACCCCGTAGGCCTGCCGGTCTATGCCGCGGACAAGAAGCTGGCCGGTACGGTGAGCGATGTCTGGGTCGACCAGTCGGAGCACATCATCCGCTATCTCGAAGTGACGACCAATTCAGGCAAGAAGGTGCTCGCCCCGATGTTCGTCTGCGCCGTTCAGGGTAAGAGCTGGCTTGGCGGCATCATGCCGATCGTCGACGATCAGGTTCCGCTGATCGATATCGATGCGATCCGCGCCGACCAGTTCGACGCGGTGCCTGAACTTGCCATTCCGGGCCAGATCACCCGGCTCGAGGAGGACAAGATCATGGCCTATTACGGTGGGGGTTACATGTATGCGACCCCGGAGCGGGCTGAACCATGGCTGTAACGCTCAAGCCCGAAGACGAAACCGAGGCCGGTCCCAGTGCCCATGGAGACCCCATGGGTACGCCGACCATGGATGAAAAGGTGTTGTGGAAGGGCCAGCCAGATCTGGCGGTCCTTTCACGAACCGCCTTTCACACTCGCACGGTGGGCCTGTATTTCGTCGCGCTGATCGCGATTTCCGCAATCCTCGGAAACATCACGACCGCGATCGTTTGCGCGGTTCTGGGGGTTGCAGGCGTTGCCGTTCTACATACCCTTGCATGGGTATCGCGGCGCACGACACTCTACATCCTGACCGACACGCGTCTGATCATGCGGATCGGAATGGCGCTTGAAACGCGGATCAATGTGCCGCTCAAACATGTGCTGTCAGCCGATCTCAAGATGCGGGGCAAGGAACACGGCGATATCGCGTTGAAAATCGGCGGCGAACGTCTGCTCGGCTTTTTCCTGCTGTGGCCGCATACGCGCCCCTGGCACTTTGCCCGGCCCGAACCGATGCTACGCGGCATTCCCGATGCGCAAAAGGTCGCAGCCTTGCTGGCGGATGCTTGCGCGAATGTCGTCCAGATCGAGCGAAATTTGACCGAGATCAATGTTTCGCAACCTCAGAGCGTCCAGCAACAGGATGCCGCTGCGCGGCCTTCGCGCGGGCCATCGAGCTTGCCTGAAAGCAGCAGCGGCGGATTGGAAGGAGCACCGGCGTGATCGTACGCGAATATGAAGAGGACGAAATCCACGTCCACAAGGTGCCCCTGATACTTATGGGCGGGCTGATTGCGATCACGCTTGCGCTGACGGCATCGGTCTCATTCGGCTTCTTTGAGCGGCAGGCGATTCCCGACCTCGCCCGCACCGAGGCCGGGACGACAATGGCGGCGACCCGTTCGCTGCAATTCTACGATGAAGCCGACGGTACCGTCCGGGTCGAGGACGCTTCGACCGGCGAGGAAATTGTCAGCTACGGACCCGGCACCGGTGGCTTCGTGCGCACCACCATGCGCAGTTTCGCTCATCAGCGCCGCATTCGCGGCATCGGTCGGGAAACGCCGTTCGAGCTGATCCAATGGGACAATGGCTCGATCACCCTGCGCGATCCGACCACCGGAAAAGGCGCGGAACTATCGGCATTCGGCCTGGGCAATCACAAGACCTTTGCCGACATGCTGGAAAAGGAGGCGCGCTGATGGGTGCTGCGACAGTCAAGGGATCGGCTGCGTCGAAGAGTCGCGGAGCGCGACAGTTCGATACCCCGTGCTTCATCACCGTGGAGCAAAGCTCTGACCATTTTCACGCGCATGTCGATCTGGCCGACGGCATCGAGATGGAGCCGGGGGACAAGGTGCTTGTCCACGGCGATCCGATATCGATCCCGTTCGGCAGCAGGCAGGTGTTTGAACGCACCGCCACAATTACCCGCGCAGGGCCGCTTGCCCGCGCCCTCACCCGTCTCGCCGCCTATTTCGATCTGGCCGAGCTTTACGAGGTGAGCTTCAACGCCGGGAGGATCAAATGAACGCATACAAGCCCATGACCAGCGAGGAGGCGATGGAACTCGCCACTCAGGACACGATGCTGACCCCGCGTTTCTACACCACCGATTATGACGCGCTGGATGCGATCGACGTGTCGCCCGTGCGTGAAGAGTGGGACGCCCTTATCGCGGAAATGATCGGCGATCCGAACAAGAAGCACTTCAAGCACAACGACAGCTTCAAGGGTGTGATCGAAGGGCTCGACCCGGCGCTGCGCAAGGAATTCACCGATTTCCTCGTCAGCTCGATGACGTCGGAGTTTTCGGGCTGCGTGCTCTACGCCGAAATCGCCAAGCGGACGAAGAACCCGGACGTGA
The DNA here is from genome assembly GCF_023823125.1 of Erythrobacter aurantius. Taxonomy (NCBI): domain Bacteria; kingdom Pseudomonadati; phylum Pseudomonadota; class Alphaproteobacteria; order Sphingomonadales; family Erythrobacteraceae; genus Erythrobacter; species Erythrobacter aurantius. The sequence goes on from NZ_CP090949.1 coordinate 2,918,778, forward strand.
AACAGCTGTTCAAGCTGCTGGCTCGCGATGAAAGCCGCCATGCCGGTTTCATCAACGAAAGCCTGAAGGATGCCGGGATCGGCGTCGATCTCGGCTTTCTGACCCGGACCAAGAAATACACCTATTTCAAGCCGAAGTTCATTTTCTACGCGGTCTACCTGTCGGAGAAGATCGGCTATGCGCGGTACATCACGATCTACCGGCATCTGGCGCGCAATCCGGAAAACAAATTCCACCCGATCTTCGACTGGTTCGAGGAATGGTGCAATGACGAGTTCCGCCATGGCGAGGCCTTTGCCATGCTGCTCCGCTCTGATCCGAAGCTGCTGGAAGGCGCGAACAAGCTGTGGGTGCGGTTCTTCCTGCTGTCGGTCTATGCCACAATGTACGTACGCGACCATCAGCGACCCGTGTTCCACAAGGCGCTGGGCGTTGATCCGACCGAGTATGACTACAAGGTGTTCGACATCTGCAACCAGATCAGCCGCCAGGTCTTCCCGGTGGAACTGGATACCGATGATCCCGCGTTCCGGCGCAAGATGGAAGCCCTGCGTCAGGCAGCACTGCGGATTGAGGACGGCAAGGAACAAGGCGGCATCACCGGCTTTGCAAAGCGCATCAGCGGCATGGCTGGAGCAGGATTCAATTTCGCGCGGATGTATTTCCACCGCACCAAGCCGAACACTCTCCCGCAATCCATCCGGCTTTATCCCGCATGGTAGACTGGCATGGCCATATCGTGCCGTTCATCGTGACGGTGGCCATATGGTTCATGGCGACCGGGCTGATTGCCTGGGCGGATAATCGTGAGCGGGCGACTTTCAGGCGCAGCGTGATGATCGGCGGGATCGGCGGAATCATCGGTCTGATCGCGATCCTGATCGCATCGCAATTCGTGACCGCACTGGCGGTATATTCGGCGTTTGCCGGGGCTTTGCTGGTCTGGGGCTGGCACGAAATCGGCTTCCTCACCGGGGCGGCAGCCGGCCCACGGCGGGTTGCCTGCGAGCCGGAAGCGCGCGGGTTTGACCGCTTCACGCAAGCCAGCGCAACGGTGATCCATCACGAAATCGCTCTCGCGCTGACAGCGCTGATGCTGATTTCCCTGTCGTGGAACGCCCCAAACCAGATCGGCGCGATGATTTTCGTGCTGATGTTCGGGCTGCGGCTATCGTCGAAGATCAACCTGTTTGTCGGCGTGCCCAATTCGACCACTGAGATGCTGCCCGCGCATCTCGACTATCTGAAGAGTTATTTCGGGCGCAATCGCATGACCTGGCTTCTGGCCGTATCGATTGCGCTGATCCTGGCGCTGGCCTGGCAATTCGCCGGTTACGCGATGGCCGCCCCTACGGGCAGCCCGGAAATGGTGGGCGCCAGCCTGCTGACCGCGCTGTGCCTGTTGGGCGCGCTCGAACACCTGTTTCTGGCCCTGCCATTCCGCGACGGAATGCTGTGGGGCTGGGCGTTCACACGGCGGGGCGCCGTGCGAGCCAAGAAGATACAATGAGATGCAAACAGAGGGTAAAGTGATGGACTTCGAAGCCTATTTCGCCAGCGAGCTGGACAGCGTGCGCGAAGAAGGGCGCTACCGCGTCTTCACCGATATCAAGCGGCACCGGGGCAAATTCCCGCATGCAACCCGCTTTATCGAAGACGAGACGCAGGCCGTCACTGTCTGGTGCTCGAACGACTATCTCGGCATGGGCCAGCATCCCAAGGTGCTTGAAGCCATGCACAACGTGCTCGACGAATGCGGAGCGGGTGCCGGAGGCACGCGCAACATTTCGGGTACGAACCATTATCATGTCGAACTGGAAGCGGAGCTCGCCGACTTGCACGGCAAGGAAAGCGCGCTTCTGTTCACCAGCGGATATGTATCGAATTGGGCGGGTCTGGGAACGCTCGCGGCCAAGATCCCGGGCTGCGTAGTCTTCTCAGATTCGCTCAACCACGCTTCCATGATCGAGGGCATCCGTCACAGCCGTGCGCCCTACAAGATATGGAAACACAACGACGTCGAGGATCTCGATCGCCACCTGTCCGAATTCGGCCCCGAAGTGCCTAAGCTGGTCGCCTTCGAAAGCGTCTATTCGATGGATGGCGACATCGCCCCCATCGCCGACATTCTCGATGTTTGCGAGAAGCACGGGGCGATGAGCTATATCGATGAAGTCCACGCTGTCGGCCTGTACGGCCCGCGCGGCGGCGGCGTTGCCGAACGTGAAGGCTTGATGGACCGGATCACCGTGATCGAAGGCACTCTGGGCAAGGCCTATGGTGTGATGGGCGGCTATATCGCCGCCAGCCGCAATCTGGTCGATTTCGTGCGCAGCTTTGCCAGCGGCTTCATCTTCTCCACCGCCCTGCCCCCGGCCGTCGCCGCGGGCGCGGCAGCGAGCATCCGCCACCTCAAGGAAAGCAGCGCGGAACGCGATCTGCAGAAAGAGCGGGTGGAACAGGTGCGCCGCAAGCTGGACATGATGGGCATCCCCCATCTCGCCAATCCCAGCCATATCATTCCGGTGATGGTGGGCGATGCGCACAAGTGCAAACGGATCAGCGACTGGCTGATGGACAATCACGGCATCTACGTGCAGCCTATCAACTATCCCACAGTTCCCGTGGGAACCGAGCGTTTGCGGCTAACGCCTTCGCCGGTGCATGACGACGGCGATATCGATCGACTGATCAACGCACTGAGCGAAATCTGGTCGCAGTGCGAACTGGCGAGGATGGCTACGGCTGCCTGATTTCTGCTTCGTCAGGCACGGCGGGTACGGGATCGAACATTCCACGCGCCCGTGCTTCGGCGAAAATCTCGACGAACTTGGGATTGCCAAGGCCCGGATGACGGGCCTCCATGGCGAAGGTCAGATTGGCAGTCTTGCCCTCGCCTTCGACGATCACGACGCCCACCATGCCGGCCGCATAGTGCGGGATGCATTGATATCCGTAGACGCCCGGCTTTGGCAGGACGTAACGGATTTCCTCGTTGACTTCGCCTTCCCATCCCTTTGCCCCGTCGGGCAGCATAGTGGCGATAGACGAAGACTGGTGACTAGGCTGGGTCGGGATGAAACGGATCGTATCCCCAACCTTCGCACTGACGAGTTTCGGTTTGAACACGTGCATGCGTGACGAATTCTCAGGATCGACAGTGTACATGTAAATGTCGATGACCCGGCCGTTGGGCTCCACTTCCGGACCTTCGGTTTCAGGGGTCGGAGCGGCTTCGGCTTCTTCGGCAGGTGCACCACCAGCCTGATTGCAGGCGCCGAGCAGCGGGATCGCCGCCATTGCTGCAAGCCCAAGGGCCAAGGTTGTAAACCGCCGCATCAGTTGTTCGCTCAAGCCCCAGAAACGGCTTGCCCCGCGGAACCGAAGGAAATCGGGACCGCGGGGCAAGACCATGTCAGAAGATGCTGATTGCTTATTCGCCGTTGGTCTGGAGATAAGCGATGAGGTCAGCACGATCCTGCGGGTCCTTGAGGCCCGGATAGGCCATGCGGGTGCCCGGCATGTATTCACGCGGTGCTTCGAGGTATTCGAACAGCACTTCGGGCGTCCAGGTCAGGCCGCTGCCCTTGTTGGCGTCCGAGTAATTGAAGCCTTCGATCGAACCAGCGGCACGGCCAACAACGCCGTAGAGCGACGGGCCAACGCCGTTCTTGCCTTCTTCGATCAGGTGGCAGGTGCGGCACTGTGCGAACACGGTTGCACCGGCAGCGGCATCGCCGGTGAGGTCAGCGAAAGCGACATCGGCAGCCGGCTCGGGAGCGGGCTCTTCAGCAGCCGGTTCGGCTTCTGCAGTGGCTTCGGTTTCGGCCGGTGCTTCTTCCGGAGCGTTGCCGCCGCCACAGGCGGAAAGCGCAACCAGACCGGTCATTGCGACGGTGCTCAGAATAATCTTACGCATAGTGATCTTCTTCCCTTTTTCTTTGGCAGACCCTCCCGCGTCACCACAGACTTTTAATGCGTTGTTTCAGAAAGATTTTTCCCGAAACATCAAAAGCCTGCGCGGTCCCACCACGAGTGATCTCCTATCCGTAACGCACCAGAAAGAGATGGGTTTCGCAAAAAATGCATTCGCTTTCGCCCCTTCTCATTAGGGGGTGCGTGATGCTGCCCGCTACAGGATCGCGATTGCCTAACGCAGAACCATCGCTAAACAGGCCAGCATGAAAAACCTTGCATGGCACACCAAGCTCGTCCTGGCGATGATCGCCTTTCTCCCGATCTATTTCATGATCGCTGCCTTGGGCACGAAGATCGGCCTTTGGAGCTGGCAGACGGGACTCGGCGCGATGACATTCTCCGCCGGACCCTACCTGCTCGGCATCGTCGCTGTGGTGGCGCTCATTTCGCTGGTTATCGGTTTGCTGAAAAAGCCGCGGCTCAAGCATGTGATCGCGATCGCGGCGCTGGGAGTGCTTATCCCGGCGGGAATGTTCCTTAGTTTTTTGTCCGTGCGTTCAACAGCCGGAGAGAATCCGATCCACGATGTCGCAACCGACACCGCTGATCCCCCGGCCTTTTCCGCTGAAACCATGGCAGCACGCGCCGAAAGCGGAGCCAATCCGCTGAGCGACTATCAGGTGCCGCTGGGCGAGCTGGAACTGTACAGGGGCAGCGCGCCTGAACTGGCGATCAAGAGCCACGCGCAGATCATCAACGACACCTACGCCAACCTGTCACCGCTCCCGCTTGGCGGAGCGAGCCAGGCCGATGCCGTCGCTGCCGTCGCTGCCGCCATGGGCAGCATGGGCTTTTCCGACATTCGCCAGAACGCCGAGGAAGGCCGGGTCGAAGGCGTGGCCGAAACCTTCTGGTTCGGGTTCAAGGATGATGTGGTTGCCCGGATCGGGGAGAACGAAATCGATTTCCGCTCTGTCAGCCGCGTGGGCCGCAGCGATCTGGGCGCCAATGCCAAGCGGATCGCCGAACTGCGCGAGCGGGTTGCCACCCAGATAGGCCAGCGTTGATCGCTAGCGGAACTGCGCGACGGCCATCGCGCTGCGCTGGAACACCGTCAGCACACAGAGCGCGGCGTAGCCATAGGCGATCATGCCGAACCAGTCTGGGAACAGGCACATCGCGATGAACACCGCGATCGTCTCGGCCCCTTCGGCCAGCCCGGTCGAATAGAAGAAGCTCTTATTGCCGTGCTTTTCCGTTTCCTGGCCACGCTTGGCCGCGATCACGGCAAAGGCAAGGAAACTCACGCCCGTCAGCACGAAGCTTGCAACTAGCACCAGCGCCGGCATTGAGTTGGCCGGGGCCATGATGCCGAAGGCGAGCGGGATCGACACGTAGAAGGCGAAATCGCCGACGATGTCGAAATACCCTCCCAGATCGGTCGGAGCGGTGGCCCGCGCAACCGCCCCGTCCAGCCCGTCAGCCAGTCGATTGGACATAATCAGGGCAAGGCCAAGCCATAGCTTGCCAAAGGCGATGGCTACGGCCCCGCCCAGCCCCAGCGCCAATCCGGCGAAGGTCAGCATATTGGCGCTGACACCCCACCCCGCGATCACGCGGCCAGCGCGATTGAGCGGCGGATCGATCAAGGGCCTCAACCGCGCATCGAGCATTAGCCATAGCCCCCGAATGTGACGAGCCCTATCCATGCCCCCGTCATCGCACTCGCCAGATTGCCGGCGATCCAGCTCTTGATCCCCAGCCCGGCTGCCTCGGCCCGGCGCTCCGGGCAGAGCGTGCCGATGGTCGAAACCAGCAGGCCGACGCTGGCAAGGTTGGCGACGCCGCAGAGCGCATAGGTGACGATCAGCAAGCTCCGTGGCCCGAGCGTCCCTTCAGGCAGCGCGGCAAGCTCAAGGTAGGCGACATATTCGTTGAGTATCGCCTTGGTCCCCATCAGACCGCCCGCAGCCTGCGCTTCGGCCCAGGGCACGCCGATGGCCCACATGAAGGGGGCAAACAGCCAGCCGAACAGGCGCTTGAGCGTCAGCGGCTCGTCACCGACCAGTGGCAGCAGAGCGAGCACCTGATCGGTCAGCGCAACCAGCGCGAACACCACTATGATGACCGCGATGACAGCCAGGAAAAGCTGCATCCCGTCCATCGTCCCTTTGACGATGGCATCAATGCTGTTGTCGTATTTGAGACCCGTATCTTCCGTGTCCGCTTCGGTCCCCTGATCCTCCGCCGATCCCGGGACCATGAGTTTCGCTATCAAAAGTGCTGCAGGTAGCGAGACAAGCGACGCGGAAATCATATGCCCGACAGCATCGGGCACGGTATCGCGCAAGGTTGTAGCGTAAAGGATCAGGATCGCTCCGCTGATCGTCGCCATTGCGAGGACCATGACCTGAAACAGTTCGGCCCGGCTCATCCGGGCGAAGTAGGCGCGCACCACAAGCGGGCTTTCAACCACGCCAAGGAACATGTTGGCGCCCCCTGAAAGCCCCACAACCCCGCTCACCCCGAGGCTGCGCCGCAGCAGGAACGACAGGCCGTTCACCAGCCAGCGAAGCACGCCCCAATGCCAGAGCAATGCCGCGAGGGCTGAGAACACGATCACCAAAGGCAATATCTGAAAGGCAATGATAAGAGGCGGTTGCGCACCCTCTTTCAATTCGAATGGCAAGTCTGCGCCGCCAAGATAGCCGAACATGTAAGACGATCCGGCCAGCGTCGCCCGCTCTATCGCCGCCACGCCTTCATTGGCGAGCGTTACCATGTCCCAGACAAAGGGGACGCGCACGATCAGCACCGCCAGAACGCATTGCAGGGCAAGCGCGCCGGCAATCCACCGCCAGCCGGGACGCTCGCGGCGATCCTCGCTCAGCGCCCACGCCAGCGCGAGCAGCAAGGCAATGCCGAAAATCCCGCGCAGCTGATCAAACAGTTCCACCGGTTCAGCCCCGCCGCCATGCGTGGTATTTTTCCACCCATGCAAGCAGCCCCTCGGGCTTGTTCGCCTTCTTCCAGTTGCCAGCAGCAAATTTGTTCGCTTCGGCCATGGTGGGGTAGGAATGGATTGTGCCGAGGATCTTGTTCAGCCCGATGCCGTGCTTCATCGCCAGCACATATTCGGCGAGCAATTCGCCCGCATTGGCGCCGACGATGGTCGCGCCCAGAATGCGATCCTTGCCCGGCGCGGTCAGCACCTTGACGAAGCCTTTGGTCTCGCTTTCGGCAATCGCCCGGTCGAGATCGTCGATTTCATAGGTGGTCACTTCGAAAGCGACGCCCTGTTCGCGCGCTTCGGTTTCGTTGAGGCTGACGCGGGCAAATTCCGGATCGAGGAACGTCACAGCCGGGATCACGCGGTAATCGGCCTTGAACTTGCGGAAGGTGCCGAACAGCGCATTGACGCTGGCATACCATGCCTGATGGCTGGCGGTATGGGTGAACTGGTAAGGCCCGGCCACATCTCCTGCGGCAAAAATGTTGGGGAATTTCGTGGCGAGGAATTCGTCGGTGCTGACGGTCTTGTCCGTGTCGATGCCGAGCGTTTCCAGTCCGAACCCGGTCAATCGTGCCTTGCGCCCGACAGCGACGATCAGCGTGTCGAACGGGACTTCGCTTGCGCCGCCATCCTGGCTCTCGGTTATCAGAACGCCGTCTGCGACCTTCACCGCCTTGTGACCGGTCAGCACGGTGACGCCCGCCTCCTCCAGCACGGCTTTTGCCAGCGATGACACATCTTCGTCCTCGCGCCCCAGCAGCCTGTCCGCCATTTCGACCTGAGTCACTTTCGAGCCAAGCCGCGCAAGTGCCTGACTCAATTCACAACCAATCGGCCCACCGCCAAGCACTACGACTTTGCCGGGTGCCTGATCCATCTGGGCAAACGCATCCCACAGCGTCTCGCTGGTGAGATAGTTCGATTGCCCGATCCCTTCGATCGGCGGCACCACCGGTTCTGCTCCGCTGGCGATCACGATGCTGCGGGTGGTGAGCCGCTGCGTCTCTCCATCATTCCGGGCGATTTCGACCGTCCATGGGTCGATGATAGTGGCATAGCCCTTCACCACATCGACGCCGAGATCGGTGTAACGCTCAACGCTGTCGTGCGGCTCGATCGCCTTGATGACCTCCATCACCCGCGCCATCGTTTGCTTGAACGGTATCTGCGGCTCTACCGGAGTGATGCCGTATCGATCAGCGTTGCGCATGACGCTGGCGACCTTGGCGCTCTTGATCAGCGCCTTGGACGGCACGCAGCCGGTGTTGAGGCAATCGCCGCCCATGTCCTTTGCCTCGATCAGCGTCACCTTGGCCTTTACCGTGGCGGCGATATAGGCCGAAACGAGGCCCGCGGCGCCTGCACCGATCACCACCAGATTGCGGTCGAATTTCGCCGGGCGCTTGAATCCGGCATAGACCCGGCGGCGCTGGATGACGCCGATAATCGCCTTGGCGATCCAAGGCACGATGCCAAGAAATACGAAAGAGCCGATAAGCACAGGCGAAAGCAGCCCGGAAGTGCTTTCGATCTGCGCCAATTGCGTGCCCGCATTCACATAGGCGATCGTCCCAAGCAGCATCCCCGCCTGGCTCACCCACGCGAAGGTCCAGGTGCGGATGCGGGTCAGCCCCATCACCAGATTGACGACGAAGAACGGAAACAGCGGGATCATCCGCAGGGTGAAAAGATAGAACGCTCCGTCGCGTTCGAGCCCGGCGTTGATCGATTTCAGCCGCTCCCCAAACCGCGCCTCTACCGAGTCACGCAGCACGAAGCGCGATGACAGGAAGGCAAGCGTTGCCCCCAGCGTAGAGGCGAAAGAGACGAGGATCGTGCCTGTCACCAGCCCGAACAGCGCGCCTGCCGCCAGCGTCATGATGGCGGCACCCGGTAGCGATGCCGCCGTCACCGCGACATAAATCAGGATGAACGCGCCCAACACCAAGGCGGGGTTTTCGGCATAGAAGCCCTGAGCCTGATCGACGACCCGCTTGATCCCGTCGAGCGTCAGATATTGCCCAAGATCGAACAAGAAATAGGCCGCCACCAGCGCGCCAATCGCAAGAATGATCAGTATTTTCTTCATCGGGTTCCTTTGAACGCAGTCATTCGCGCGATTTCGCTCCGGGGTTACCCGGGTTTTGCCAAAGCGGCGTATTGGGAAAGCCAGCGATTGTCGATCCAGTGTTTCAATCGTGAAACCCATCGCCCTTGTGCGGCCAACGGGCCATAGCTGGCGATGGCCTCTTCCCTGCCGGTGGACATGAGATAGAGATTGTTCCAGCGCGGTGTGTAGCTGCGCTGCGGGGCAAGGCCGGCAGCCATCAACCTCAAGTTGTCAGCCAGAACCGGCCCGCCAAAGACCGCATGAACCCCCGAATGTGCAATCCGGCGGTCCTGGCGCGCGGCGACATCACCTACGGCAAGGACATGCGGGTGCGAGATCGAGCGTTGAAACCGGTCCACCGCAATGAAGCCGCTTTCATCGCAGACCAATCCGCCCTGTGTGGGCCAATCCGGCGCTCCGCTACCCATCGCGGCGACGATCAGGTCAACCGGTTCGCATGAAGCGCGTTCGACATTGAGTTGCCCTGCCTTGATCGAGGCATCACCGACGATGACCTCGATGCCCTGCTGTTGAAGTTCCGCCTGAACCTTGCCCCTGACCGCCGAGGAGAAATCAGGGAGCAAGCCCGCAGCACCCGTCACAAAAGCGATATCGGGCTGCCGATCGAAGCGGGCCGAATTGCGCAAGCCAAAGGCAAGCTCGGTTCCCCCGGCGCCCCCACCGATCACAGCGATCCTTTTAGACGCGTTGTGACGATCAAGCTCATCAACGAAGCGATCTATCGGTCTGATATCGATAATCCTCGGATCGTCGCCCAGCAGCTTCGCGGCTTGCCCGACACCCCCGGTATCAATCGAGGCAATGTCAAACGGCAGCTCAAAGCCTTGCTCACTTCCGATAACCCGCGCATCAGGATCGATCAGGACACAGTGATCAAGCACCAGATCAACCCCGGCGCGGGCCGCAAGTCCGGACAAGTCGACCAAACCGGTGTCCCGGTCATACTGTCCGGCGATCCAGCCCGGCACCGTTCCCGAATAGCGCAGGTGCCGGTGCGGCGTGATCAAGGTCGCGCGGGCGCTTGGCAGGCCCTTCCTGATCCAGTCTGCGAGGACTGCCAAATGTGCATGGCCGCCTCCGATCAAAAGAATATGCGCTGCGCGATCAACCATCCGAATTGTCGCCTCCGCAAACCCTATTGAACATGAAATACGGAACTCCCAATTGCCAGCCGCGATCAGGAACCCCTAGCCCCCTTAGGCGTTCGAACCCATTGAAGGTAACACCAATCTTGCCCCCTCCGCCGGTTTTTGGGGATCCCGGCACCTTTCCAGGATTGGTCGACCAACTTTTGCTGATTGGACGGTACGGCAGTCATGGCACTTGAGTCCCCGAGTTATGGAACTCGGCTTTCCCTCGTAAAATTCTTCAGGCGCTTCTTCGAGATTCTCCGGCCCGAAGGCAGCTTCTACTGGCTGGCGATCATTTACGGCATCGGTATCAGCCTGCTTTCGCTTGCGACTCCTATTTCGGTGCAGATGCTGGTCAACACGGTGGCCAACACGGCGCTTACGGCACCGCTGGTGATGCTTTCGCTGACTTTGTTCGGACTGCTGATAATCTTCGGGTTGCTCTACGCCTTGCGCATCCATCTCATGGAGCTGTTCGCTAGGCGGTTCTACGCCCGCATGGTGGCGGAAATCACGCTGATCTCGGTCTACGCGCAGAACCCGTTCTTCAGCGACAACAAGCGTGGTGCGCTTTTCAATCGCTATTTCGACGTGATCAATGTGCAAAAGGCCCTCCCGGTGCTCTTCATCGGCGGGTTCAGCGTGGTTTTGCAGGTGGCGGTCGGTTTTGTGCTCGTATCGCTCTACCACCCGCTGTTTCTGGTCTTCACCCTTGTCATGTCGGCGCTGATCTGGGTGATCTGGCTGATCTGGGGTGCCCGCGCGGTCCGGACCGGGATCGATCTTTCGCATGCCAAGCACGGCACGGCTGACTGGCTTGAAACGATCGGCGGATCGAACGGCTTCTTCAAATCGCAACGGCGCATCGATTACGCGCTTGATCGATCGGATCAGCAGACTCACGAGTACTTGAAAGAGCGCAAGCGCCACTTCCGCCAGCATTTCGCTCAGACATTGGCCTTCCTGCTTCTATATGCCGGAGCAAGCGCGGCGCTGCTTGGTCTTGGCGGCTGGCTGGTAATTCAGGGACAGTTGACCCTCGGGCAGCTTGTGGCAGCCGAACTGGTCCTGTCGGTCGCTTTCTTCGGCGTGGCGCAGTTGGGCACTTACCTCACCTATTTCTACGATCTGTGCGCCGCTGTCGAGGAACTGTCCTTGTTCTATGACGTGGAGCAGGAGGAGGTTGCTGGCGAAAACCCGATAAGCGGGCTTGATCACACGCTGGTTTTCAAGGGGGCCACTGGCATCGCCCGCCAGCGCGAGGCCGAATTCAACCTTGAAATCCCGAGCGGCGCAATCGTGATGGCGGCCGCGAGCGACCACGGCGTGCAGCGGCTTTTCACCAACCTCCTCAAGATGCACGAACGTCCGAAGGCCGGGTTCCTGACGATGGGCGGGGTCGATTTCAAGGACATCGAATCCTACAATTTGCGCAAGGACGTGCATGTGCTCGACCGGCCCACCTTTGTCGGCATGACGATCCGCGAATATCTCGGTCTTTCCTGCCCCGATACCGCCAGCAAGCGCATGGTTGCCGCGCTGGAGACGGTCGGGCTGACGGAGACTGTATCAAGCTTCGAGAAAGGCCTCGACACCCCTATCGCGCACAGTGGATGGCCACTTTCCTCGGTTGAGCTGCAGCAGTTGAAACTGGCGAATGCCTTGCTCGAACAGCCGCGCATCCTCGTTCTGAGCCGGCTGTTCGACTTGCTCGACGAAGAACATATCGCCCGCGCGATCGAGGAACTGCGCTCACAGGCCTATTCGACGGTGATCTATTTTTCGAGCCGCAGGATCGACCTTGGCTTCGACAGGTTCCTTTACCTCGAAGCGAAGCAGCAGACGTGGTTTGACGATTTCGAGCAGTATCGCCTTGCCGTCAAAGGCGGTTTGGAGGCGCGCACGACATCCCGGGCAGCCCCCACCCCATCCGTTGCAGCGGGGGGAGAGTGACCATGGAAGCCCTCAAACAGGACATGGCGCATTTCACCGCGCTTGAAAGCGTAAAGACCCCGCGCATTTTCCGCACTGTCTTTGTCTTGCTGCTGATCGCCATACTCGCGGTGCTATCCTTCCTCGTCTACGTGCCCTGGGTGCAAACCATCGGCGGCGTCGGGGTTGTCACGACGCTCAACCCGAATGAACGACAGCAGGAAATCAACGCGCTGGTGTCCGGCCGGATCGAGGAATGGTTCGTCAACGATGGCAGCCGGGTGAAGAAGGGCGATCCAATCGCACGGATCGCGGATATCGACCCGAATCTGGTCCAGCGGCTCGAAGCGGAACGGTCGCAGGTGGAAATCCAGCTGCAAACTGCGCGCAATGCCCTTGCAACGGCAGAGATCGACCTGCGGCGAATGCAGGAACTGTTCGCCGCCGGCCTTTCGGCCCGCCGTGATTACGAACAGGCACAAATCCGTGTGGAAGAGATGCGTGGACGTGTTGCGGAGGCGCAGGCCAACCTCGCCCGGACCGAAACCAATCTGGCGCGCCAGTCCGAACAGCTTGTCACCGCACCGCGCGACGGCTTCATCCAGAGCATCAATGCCGGTGATGCAGCTACCTTTGTCAGCTCTGGCCAGGTGCTCGCAACCTTCGTGCCCGAAACCACCCGCCGAGTGGTTGAAGTGTTCGTGGACGGACGTGACGTGGCGTTGGTGCAAGGCGGAGAGAAAGCTCGCATCGAATTCGAAGGCTGGCCTGCGGTGCAGTTCAGCGGGTGGCCGTCGGTTGCGATCGGGACTTTCCCCGGCGTGGTCGCAACGGTCGATCAGGTCGCGCAGCCCGACGGGCGTTTCCGCGTGCTGATTGCAGAAGATCCCGATGCCGGGCCGGACGAGAAATGGCCGCCGGAACGCTATGCGCGCTTTGGCACGGTTGTCAGATCATGGATCCTGCTCGAAACTGTGCCTGTCGGCTATGAGATCTGGCGCCAGCTGAACAACTTCCCGCCGGAACTCACTGCCCGCTCCGGACAGGGACAGGGTGGGTAACCATGCTGTTTCGAGCCGCGCTGATTGCTGCGCTGATGGTCGGATTGGGCGCTGCGCAGGCATTAGCTCAAGACATTGAACCGGTTGGCGACCCCTTGGAGGAGGCGCTGAAGACCGGGCCGTTGCTGCCTGACGAGGTTCTGCGCAGTTCGGCCCTTACCTTCCCCGCCATCCTCGAAAGTTTCGAGCGCGAAGCGGCAGCGCGAAGCGATCAGCTTGCCGCCGACGGCGCCTTCGACCTGATGCTGAAGGGCGAGGCCTATGACCGGATAACGGGTTTTTATTCGGGTGGTTACGGATCGATCGAGGCCCGCCAGCCGCTCGCACCGATGGGCGCGGAAATCTACGGTTCCTATCGGCTGTCGGACGGCGACTTCCCGACATACGAGAATTACTACAACACCAATCAGCTGGGTGAATTCAAGGTTGGGGGTTTGTTCTCGCTCTTGCGCAACAACCGGATCGACCAGCGCCGCTTTGGGGTCGAGGATGCGCGTCTTGCCAGCGGTCAGGCCAGCCTCGACGTCCTTCTGGTGCAGCTCAATGTCCAGCATGAAGCGCTCAAGGCCTATTGGCGCTGGGTTGCGGCGGGCAATGAGATCAGGGTTTATGAGGAGCTGCTCGAAATCGCGGAAGCACGCGCAATCGGGCTGGAGCGGCAAGTCAGGCTGGGCGCGACACCGCGCATCGCCTTGACCGAGAATGAGCAAAACGTCATCCGCCGCCGCACTTTGCTGGCCGAAGCACAGCGGAATTTCGAAACTTCGTCCAATTCGTTGAGCTTTTACCTGCGCGATTCAAACGGGCGCATGATCATGCCGACCCGCGCCCACTTGCCCGATCAGGAACAGATAGACTCGCTGCCCGACATGCAATCGCTGATCGCGATGCGGCGCAGCGACATCCTCCAGAACCGGCCGGAATTGCAAACTTTCCGGCTCGCTATCGAACGCGCCGAGAACAAGGTCGAGTTGCGGCGCAACGATCTCCAGCCGCAGCTGGATCTGAATGTGGAGCTTTCGCGTGACTTCGGACCTGTCGGAGCTGGTGGCCCGGGCTTCGATTCCACCGATACCACAGTCGGAGTGACCTTCACCGTTCCCCTGCAGCGGCGGCAGGCCCGCGGGCGGTTGCAGCGGGCGGAGGCCGAATTGCGCGAAATCGAGCTGCGTGAACGCCGGATCGCTGACCAGATCGAAGTCGAACTCGACAATATTCTGACCAACCTCAACGCCGCGCTCAGGCTGGCAGGACTGGCTGAAGACGAAGTCGAGCAGGCATCAGCCATGGTTGAGGCGGAACGCCGGCGGTTTTCTCTGGGGGCAGGCGATTTCTTCCTTGTGAACCTGCGCGAAGAAAGCGCCGCGGACGCCCGCATTCGAAAGATCCGCGCTGATCTGAACGGTCGGCTGGCTGCGGCAAGCTACAATGCGGCAACGATGAACCTAGATGAACTCGGGCTCGAATAACGCTGTTCAATAGACCCAAAGTCTAACAGGACGCGCAGTGCATTGAATGGTATTCTGGCCACATGGCCAGTGAAATTGCCGAAATCGCCCGCTTCCTTCGTGCTTCGACTCCGTTCGATGCACTTGATGAGGAAACGCTTGCAGCGGTGAGCCGCCAAGTGGAAGTCGCCTACTTCCGCAAGGGTGAAACGGTGATCGAAGCGGGATCACACAACGACCGCCTTTTCATTGTCCGATCGGGCGCGGTTGAACTGAAGCTCGCCGGCGAAGAATTGACCGCTCGGCTTTCGACCGGATCGTGCTTCGCCTATCCCTCGCTCCTGCGCGGAGGTGAAGTCCGCAACACCACCAGCGCTATCGAGGACACGCTGCTTTACTCGATCCCGGCAGGCCGCTTTCACAGCCTGCGTGAAACCGTGCCTGCGTTCCGAGCCTTCTTCGCCGAAGACGAAGCGCAGCGCATCCGGCACGCCTTGGCGCAAAGGCGTTCGGGTACCGGTTTCGCTCTTGAGGATCGGCAGGTGGGAGACATCATCGGGCGCAGCGCTCCAGTCACATGTCCGCCTGACACCTCTATCTACGAGGCCGTTCAATTGATGCAGGCCCAGAATGTCAGCACGCTCGCGATATGCAGCGCGAGCGGACTTACCGGGATTTTCACTGACAAGGATTTGCGCGGAAGGGTGGTCGCCGCCAACGTCCCGCTGGACCGGCCTATCGGCGAAGTGATGACCCCCGATCCGCGCACCCTGACCACCCACAGCCCCGTCGCAGAAGCAATGGCGCTGATGACCAGCGGGGGATTCAGGCACATACCCCTGATTAACGATCACGGCGATCTGACTGGAATCCTCAGCGCAACCGACATCCTTTCAGCCATCGGCAGCAATGCGATTGATACCGGCGCGATGATTGCAAAGGCACGCACTGCTGACGAACTGATCGAGGCATCTCGGCGGGTGCCGGAAAGCTTTGCCCGGATGATCGCATCGGGCATCCACGCCAATCAGGCGATGCGGTTTACCTCCGCGCTGGGGGAAGCCGTCCATCGCCGCGCCGCGCAATTGGCGGAACAAGAGCTTGGCGCCCCGCCCTGCCCCTATGCATTGGTGGTGTTCGGTTCACTGGCGCGCGAGGAGCAACTGGTGGGTTCGGATCAGGACAACGGCCTGATCATCGACGACGCTGCCCGCGACAGCGATCTCGCCTATTTCGAGGCGCTCGGCACCTTTGTCTCAGACCTGCTTAACCAATGCGGCTATGTCTACTGCAAGGGCGGGATCATGGCGAAGAACGCCGACCAACGTCTGACCCTTGGCGGTTGGAAAGATCGCTATGACGCGTGGATTTCGCGCCCTGACGAAGATCGCATTTTGCGCGCAACGATCTTCTTCGACATGCGCTGCGTTCATGGTGATGTGGGGCTTGCCGGATCGCTTCAGGATGCGGTGATCGATCTGTTCAAGGACAGTCCGCTGTTCGTAAGCTTTCTCGCTCGGGACGCCCTGCGCAGCAAGATCCCCCTCGGCTTCTTCCGCAATCTCGTGCTGGAAAAGGCGGACGACGGGCAAAAGGTCTTCAACGCCAAGAAACAGGCGATCATGCCGATCATCGACATTGCGCGAACCCATGCGTTGTCAGCGGGTGTAGCCGAAGTCGGAACGCTTGCACGGCTCGAAGCGCTTGCGAAATCGGGAAAGATGCACCGGGACGATGCCGAGAGTCTGGCCGATGCGCTGCTTTTCGTGAACGAATTGCGGATCGCCCACCAGGCCCGGCAGATCGAGGCGGGGCAAACCCCGGACAACATGATCGCGCCATCAGACCTGTCGCCGCTTGAACGCGACTATCTCAAGGATGCCTTTGCGGTGATCCGCGATGCGCTCGACACGCTGCGCCGGAATTTCGCCGGCGGGATTGCCTGACATGGTTTCAGCCAGAATTGCTCGCTGGCGCCAGGAACGTGCTTTCAAATCGCTTGCGTCAAGCGATCAGGCGCTGCTGCACGCCTATGCCGCAGCCGATTGGCCCGATCCCGCGACGCCTGCTCGCGAAGCACCATTTCTGGCGCTGGATTTCGAACTCGACGGGCTGCGCAAGGACGCGCACCTGCTTCAGGCGGGATGGGTGCCCTTTACCGGCCGCGGCATCGCAATGGCGGGCGCACAGTCGATCGACATCCGCAGCTATGCACAGCTCGATGATGAAGCCGTCACCATCCATGGCATCGGGGAACAACGCGCCGCACAAGGCGAGCCTGTCGCCAAGGTGATCGCGGCCCTGATCGAGGCGATGGCGGGCCGGGTGATGGTCGCGCATGCCGCCGGAATCGAGAAATCATCGTTGCAACGCATGACGCAAAAGCTGTTTGGCGAACCAATACCGATCAGACAGGTCTGCACGCTATCGCTTGAGCGCCGCATTAACCCCAATTGCATCGGCCCCGAGGCCTATCGTCTCGCCTCATGCCGGAAGCGGTATGGGCTCCCCGAATATCAGGCGCATGACGCGCTGACCGATGCCATTGCTGCGGCAGAACTGTTTCAGGCGCAACTGACCCGGCTTTCTTCAGCGACCACTCTCGGCGATCTCGAACACGGTTGAACCCTGTTCAAGGCGGGTAAGACTAAAGTCTCTCTCCCTTCGCTGCCCCTCTCAACCTAGCCTGCTGTTTCAAGCTCGCGGATTCTCGATGCGGGCGACGGCAACGATAGGGGAGAGAAATGGACGATACCGGTACCACCGCCGATCCCGGCGAATTCGATCACGGCGGAGGAGACGGCTATGAAGCGCCCTCCTCCGATGTTTCACAGCAATCCGCTGCGGAAAGCAGCGAAACCAGCGAAGCGGAAGGCGCTTATTGGCGCGAAAACCTCCGCTTGCTCTTTGCCTTGATGGCGATCTGGTTTGCCTGCTCCTTTGGCGCAGGCATCCTGTTCAGAGGCTTCCTCGACCAGTTCATGCTGGGCGGATACCCGCTCGGGTTCTGGTTCGCGCAGCAGGGCTCGATCTACATCTTCATCGCGCTGATCTTCTTCTACGTGGTTCGTATGAAGCAGATCGAGCGCAAGTATGATCTCGACGACTAAGGGGGCGGAGCAATGGAAACGCAAACTCTGATCTATCTCTTCGTCGGCGCCAGTTTTGCCCTCTACATCGGCATTGCGATCTGGAGCAGAGCTGGCTCGACCAAGGAGTTCTATGTCGCAGGCGGCGGGGTCAACCCGGTCGTCAATGGAATGGCAACCGCAGCCGACTGGATGAGCGCGGCCAGTTTTCTATCCATGGCGGGCCTCATCGCCTTCATGGGTTACGATGCCTCCGTCTACCTGATGGGCTGGACCGGCGGTTACGTGATGCTCGCGCTGTTGCTTGCACCTTATCTGCGCAAGTTCGGGCAGTTCACCGTGCCCGATTTCATCGGCACACGATATTACTCGAAAGCCGCCCGCGTGGTGGCCGTGATCTGCCTCATCTTCATCAGCTTTACCTATATCGCCGGGCAGATGCGCGGCGTGGGGATTGTTTTCTCGCAATTCCTTCAGGTGGAGATCACGATGGGCGTGATCATCGGCATGGGGATCGTCTTCATCTACGCCGTGATGGGCGGGATGAAAGGCATCACCTATACGCAGGTCGCGCAATATTGCGTGCTGATCTTCGCCTATCTGGTGCCGGCCTTCTTCATCAGCTTCATGCTGACCGACAACCCGATCCCGCAATTGGGGCTGGGATCGGCAATCAATGACGGGTCGGGCATGTCGGTGCTGCAAAAGCTCGACAACACGCTCGTTGAACTGGGCTTCAACCAGTACACGGCGGGCTCGAAGAGCACGATCGACATGTTCTGCATCACCATGGCTTTGATGGTGGGGACCGCTGGTCTGCCGCACGTCATCGTGCGCTTCTTCACGGTGCCCAAGGCATCGGATGCGCGCAAGTCGGCTGGCTGGGCGCTGATCTTCATTGCTCTGCTCTACACCACCGCGCCGGCAGTGGGTGCATTCGGCATGTACAACCTTTTGAACAAGGTCGACGATGTGGCTTACACCGAAGTCGAACCCTTCTTCACCAGCTGGGAAGATGCAGGCCTTTACGCGTGGCAGGACAAGAACGGCGACGGCGTGATGCAATATCGCCCCGGCACCGCCTTTGAAGGCCAGCCCGAATTCACCGGCGAAACCGGTCCTTCGGGTGAGCGGGTGGTGGCAAACGCGCCCAATGCCGACAGTGAAAACGAGGTCTATGTCGACCGCGACACTCTGGTTCTGGCCAATCCTGAAATCGCAGGTCTGCCTGCCTGGGTCATCGCACTGATGGCAGCGGGCGGCTTGGCAGCTGCGCTTTCGACTGCGGCGGGCCTGTTGCTGGTGATCTCAAGCTCGGTCAGCCACGATCTGCTCAAGAGCACTTTCAAGCCGGACATTTCGGCCAAGGGTGAACTCTTGGCAGCCCGGCTTGCCGCTACCGCCGCAATCCTCGTGGCAGGTTACCTCGGCATCTATCCTCCGGGATGGGTGGCGCAGGTTGTGGCCTTCGCCTTTGGCCTTGCAGCATCCAGCCTGTTCCCCGCAATCTTCATGGGCATCTTCTTCAAGTCGATGAACAAGGAAGGCGCAATTGCAGGGATGGTCACCGGATTGGTGTTCACCTTCGGGTACATCTTCTACTTCAAGCTGATCAATCCGGCGGCGAATGTGGCTGACAACTGGCTGCTGGGCATTTCGCCCGAAGGAATCGGGGTGATCGGCATGCTGCTCAACTTCGCAGTCGCCATCGCGGTCGCAAGCTTCACGGCGAAGACCCCGGTTGAAATCCGCAAGCTGGTGGACTCGATCCGCGTGCCGCGCGGTGCGGGGGACGCCCATGCCCACTGATTGCCGGTAGGGATCCCGGCTTTCAGACCGGACCAAGGGTCTGAAAAAGCGAAGGGCGGCGTTCGACGGGGACGCCGCCCTTTTTCATTGCCTCGCAGGAACTTGATCGCAGCCGAACTTGCACATTTGGGAAATTGGCGTAGCCTTTCTTTCGGGAGAGGACTGGGATCATGATGTTCGGGGCAGCCATTGCTGCTGCTTGCATATACCTTGGCGCATTGTTCTGGCTCGCGGCCTGGCGGGACAAGGCCGGGCAAACGCCCGCGCAGACGGGCAGTTTTGCCCGATGGCTCACAGCGAATTCGGGAACCGTCTACGGGCTCAGCCTTGCCGTCTATTGCACTAGCTGGACGTTCTTCGGCGGGGTCGGCACCGCGGCAACCGCCGGGCTTGATTTTCTCCCGATCTATCTGGGCCCCATTCTCGTCTTTACCTTGGGCTTTGGGCTGGTGCGCAAGATCCTTGCCCAGTCGAAAGCCCAGCATTCGACCTCTATCGCGGATTTCCTTTCGGCGCGATATGGCAAGAGCGCCAGCGTCGCCGCGCTGGTGACGATCATCGCGACGATTGGCTCGCTGCCCTACATGGCGCTGCAACTGCAATCGGTCAGCACTTCGCTAATTACGTTGAGCCCAGAAATCGAAACGCAGGTCGCGACGGATGAACTGGTCTTGCTGGTTGCGGGACTGATGGCGCTGTTTGCCATCCTGTTCGGTTCGCGCCGTGCCGATCGCGCAGGCGACAATGCCGGGTTGGTCCTGACAATAGCCGTCGAGGCGATCGTGAAACTCGTCGCGCTTATCGCGGTGGCGGGCCTTGCTCTCATACTTCTGTCGGGTGGCCAGACCGGAGCGATCACCACCAGCGACGTCTTCTCCCCATCCCAGATTGACGCACGGTTCGTGACTCTCACGGTGATCGCTGCCTGCGCGGCGCTTTGCCTCCCGCGGCAATTTCACATGAGTTTTATCGAGGCTGACGGCGACCGACCCACACCGGCGATGCAATGGGTGTTCCCCGCCTATCTGATCGTCACATCGATCGTTATCGTCCCCATCGTGCTGGCAGGATTGAACAGCCTGCCTGTAGGAACAGACGCCGATACGATAGTGCTGGCCTTGCCGTTGGCGACAGGCAACAATGCATTGGCGCTGCTGGTATTCATCGGCGGCTTCTCGGCTTCGGCCGGGATGATCGTTGTGGCGAGCGTGGCCCTGTCGACCATGATCACCAACGATCTGATCGCCCCCCTGATGCTGCGCAAGGCGCTGAGCGGGAAAGGTGATCGTAGCGCAATCGCGCAAAGCCTGCTTACGATCCGACGACTGGTGATCGGGGCGCTGCTGTTTTTCGCTTATCTTTTCTACCTCGGCTTTGGAAAGCTTGGGAGCCTCGCCGGGCTTGGCACGCTGGCCTTTGCCGCAGCCGCGCAGTTTGCGCCCGGACTGGTGCTCGGCATGCTCAGTCAATCCGGTAACAAGGGCGGGATGATCTCGGGGCTGCTGGCTGGTTTTGCCATGTGGCTTGTCCTGCTGATCATTCCCGCGGCCACAGGAACCGCGCCGGTTCTGGCAATTCATACTGACCCACTGGTTTCGGGCGTCGCGCTTAGCTTGGGCCTCAACGTAGTTGCCTATTGGATCGGGTCTGCCATCAATCAGCCATCGATCATCGATGCGGCTCAGGCGGCGGCGTTTGTCGGCACGCCAAGCCCCGGTGCCAAGCCCAGGTTTCTCACCACAAAGCGCGTCGCGGATGTCCGCCTGCTGCTCACACAGTTCGTCGGCCCTGATCGCGCAGATGCGGCCATCGCAGCACTACCAGGCGCCTACCGTGACAGGGATGCGGCAGACGCAGTGGTAACCGACATGGCCGAACGAACGATTTCGGGGGTGATCGGCGCATCCTCTGCCCGGATGCTCGTATCGTCCTGGGCAGGCGGAGATCCCATCCCTCTGCCCGAAGTCGTCGCCATGTTCGACGAAACCAATCGCCGGCTATCGTTCAGCGGCGAACTGCTTCAGATCGCCATCGAAAGCATCGATCAGGGTGTCGCTCTGGTGGATGCGGAAATGAACCTTGTCGCGTGGAACAGTCGCTATCAGGAAATGTTCGACCTGCCCGATGACCTGGTTGCGGTCGGAACGCCGATTGCGGAGCTGATCCGCTACAACCTTTCCCGCACCAGTCTGAGCGAGGACGAAATCGAACAGCAGGTTGGGCGGCGGATCGATCACATGCGAGCCGGACGAGAGCATCGGATCGAAAGCGAACAGCACGATGGCAGGATCATGCGCATCGTCGGATCGCCGACACCGGGGGGCGGCTACACCACCTCATACACTGACATTACCGCTGATCGTCGGGCCGAACAGGAGCTTGAACGCAAGGTTGCCGAACGAACCGTCCAGTTGAGCGAAGCCAACGCCGCACTGGAACAGGCAACGCGATCAAAAACCCGTTTTCTGGCCGCAGCTAGCCATGACCTGATCCAGCCGCTGAATGCCGCTCGACTCTTCGCATCGGCTCTGGGTGAGGAAGTGGCAGGGCAAGCAGGCCTCGAACGTCTGGTGAAAGACCTCGACGGTTCGATCATTTCGGCGGATCGCCTGATCCGGGCCTTGCTGGACATTTCCAAGCTCGACAGCGGCGGGATCGAACCGAAGATCGAAGCTCTGGCGGTCGACCAGATTTTTGACGAAGTGATGCGGGAATTTGCAGTACAGGCTGCGGCCAAGGGTCTCACCTTCCGCCGCGTACGGACCAGTGCATGGGTGGAAAGCGACCGCGCCCTGCTCACAAGCGTGGTGCGCAATCTGGTCAGCAACGCAGTGCGATACACCGAGAAAGGCGGCGTGTTGCTGGGAGTACGTCGCGCCGGAACGGAGATCCGCATCTGCGTTCACGACACGGGCCGCGGCATTGCGGCCAAGGACCGTGAAACGATCTTCGACGAATTCAACCGGGGCACATCGACCGATCGCGAGGGGCTCGGCCTCGGTCTCGCCATCGTCAGGCGCACCACCCGGCTGCTCGACATCCATGTCGAAACGACTTCGAGCATTGGCAAGGGTAGCCGGTTCGCACTGCATATGCCCGTCTTGCACTGGCAGGCATCGCAGCCGCGCAAGTCGGCAGGACGCCCCACGCAAAGCTTTGGTGCGGCCGATGTGCTTGTGGTGGACAATGATCCCTCAGCGCTGAGCGCGACTTCTGCGCTGCTGGAGAAATGGGGCCTGTCGGTGACTTGTGCAGGATCGCTGGCGGAAGCGCTGCGGGAACGCCCCAAACCGCCGCGCATGGTGATAATGGACTATCGACTGGATGAGGAAGAGCGCGGTGATGCTGTCTACGCGGCTCTTTGCGAGCATTGGGAAACGGCGCCCGCCGTCATCCTGCTCACAGCCGAGGAATCGGAAGAAACCGAAAAGGCCGCTCAGCGGATGCGAGCCAATCGCCTGCTCAAGCCGTCATCCCCCGCCGCCCTGCGAGCGCTGATCTCGACGTGCCTCGCTCAGGAGCAACTGGGTGAACAGCCCGCAGCCGAATCCGCCACGGGTTGATCGACATCCAGCTTGGCTGCCAGCAGGACGGCCTGAGTGCGATTGCCCACGCCAAGCTTGCGAAAGATGGCAGTGATGTGGGCCTTTACCGTGGCTTCGCTGATGTCGAGATCATAGGCAATCTGCTTGTTCAGCAGGCCTTGCCGGATCGCCCCGAGTATCCGCCGCTGTGCTGGAGTAAGGCTGGCGATCCGGGCCAGATCATCATCATCGCTGGCATCATTGGCAGGAAACCAGCCGTCCCCGTCGCGCACCGCGGCCAACGCCTCCCGCATTTCCTCCAGGCTGGAGGATTTCGGGATGAAAGCCGCCGCGCCCAGCTGGCTCGCCGCCGCAAAGACCCGCTGTTCCTCGCTCGCCGAGACGATGGCGATCGGGAGCGCGGGAAAATCCTGACGCAGGTCCATCAGCACGGACAGCCCGTTCGAATCCTCCATGTGCAGATCGAGCAGGAGCGCTTCAGCCTCGCCTTGCGACAATGCCTCACGCGCTGCGCCTGCGCTGCTCGCTTCGATCACCTCGGCTTCGGGCCAGACTTTCGAAACCGCATGACCCAATGCCGTCCTGAACAGCGGGTGATCATCGGCGATGATGACACGCATGCGCGCGCTCCCCTCAGCGATTCTGCCTGCCCTCGATCAGACGATCGACCAGCGACGGATCGGCCAGCGTCGATGTATCACCAAGGGAGCCGTAATCGTTTTCGGCAACCTTGCGCAGGATGCGGCGCATGATCTTGCCCGATCGAGTCTTGGGCAAGCCGTCGGTAAACTGGATGTGATCCGGCGTTGCGATCGGGCCGATTTCCTGCCTAACCCATGCGCGCAATTCCTTGAACAGCTCGTCAGAGCCTTCCTCGCCTGCGTTGAGAGTGACGTAGCAGTAGATCCCCTGCCCCTTTATATCGTGCGGATAGCCGACCACTGCGGCTTCGGCGACCTTGGCATGCAGCACCAGAGCGCTTTCCACCTCGGCGGTACCCATTCGGTGGCCGGAGACGTTGATCACGTCGTCCACGCGGCCGGTGATCCAGTAGTACCCGTCCTCGTCACGCTTGCACCCGTCACCGGTGAAGTATTTGCCCTTGTAGGTAGAGAAATAGGTCTGCTGGAACCGTTCATGGTCGCCATAGACGCTGCGCGCCTGACCGGGCCAGCTACCGACGAGGCAGAGGTTGCCCTCGGCTGCGCCCTCAAGCACGCCTCCCTCATTGTCGACCAGCTGCGGCTTGACCCCGAAGAAAGGAAGGCCCGCGCTGCCGGGCTTCATGTCGTGCGCGGCGGGCAGGGTCGTGATCATGCAACCGCCGGTTTCAGTCTGCCACCAGGTGTCGATGATCGGGCAGCGACCCTCGCCCACGACATCGAAGTACCAGCGCCATGCCTCGGGATTGATTGGTTCACCAACAGAACCAAGCAGTCTCAGGCTGCTGCGGCTGCGGCTGGTGACGAAATCATTGCCTTCGCGCATCAACGCCCGGATCGCGGTGGGCGCGGTGTAAAGGATATTGACCTGGTGCTTGTCCACCACGTCCCAGAACCGCCCGTGATCGGGGTAGTTGGGCACGCCTTCGAACACCACCTGCGTCGCCCCGTTCATCAGCGGGCCGTAGACGATGTAGCTATGACCGGTGACCCAGCCGATGTCGGCGGTGCACCAGAACACCTCGCCCGGCTGATAGTCGAAAATGTAGTTGAACGTCGTCGCGGTCCATACGCCATAGCCGCCGGTGGTGTGGAGCACGCCTTTGGGCTTGCCGGTGGAACCGGAGGTGTAGAGGATGAAAAGCGGGTCTTCCGCATTCATTTCCTCGCACGGAACATCCGCGTCTGAAGCCACATCGTGGTACCAGTGGTCGCGACCTTCCTCCATCGCGATCTCGGCACCGGTGTGGCGCACCACGAGCACCCCATCGAGCGGCGTTTCATGATCGGGCTCCGCCAGTGCGGCATCGACATTCGCCTTCAGCGGGACGCGCTTGGATCCACGCAGACCTTCGTCGGCGGTGACGACAAACCGGCTTCCGCAATCCTCGATCCGTCCGGCCAAGGCTTCCGGAGAGAAGCCGCCGAAGACAACCGAATGGATCGCCCCGATTCGGGCGCAAGCGAGCATCGCCAGCAGACCCTCGACGATCATCGGCATGTAGATCGTGACGCGGTCACCCTTCGTTACACCCATGGCTTTGAGGGCGTTGGCCATGCGGATGACTTCGCCGTGCAATTCGCGATAGGTTAGCGTTCGGCCCGGGGTCGCAGGATCATCGGGTTCGAAAATGATCGCGGTCTGATCAGCGCGAGTTTCGAGCTGGCGATCCACCGCGTTGTAGCAGAGGTTCAACGTCCCGTCGGCAAACCAGCTGATCTGCGCCGGATCGAAAGACCATTCTCCGCCCTTGGTCGGCGACTTGATCCAGTCGAGTCGCTGTGCCTGGCCAAGCCAGAAAGCATCCGGGTCTTCGACGGACGCCTTGTACATCTCCTGATACTGCTCGGCGACGCAATGCGTGGCGTAGTCGGCTTGCGGACGTTGAACGGCTTCGATCACAGCGAGTCTCCTCTTTTGTGAATCCACCATACTCCCTGCTCCCATCTCTTTCGTCTCAGACAATGGTCTTACGACTATCCGCTAGCTGTGCGGCGATGCAAGCACGCGGCAGACCTGCTGGCCATAAATAACGGACGGGAGGGAATTCCATGGGACTGAAAGGACTGCGCGGGTCGCTGCGCATGGTTTTACTTGGCGCAACGTGCCTCACGGCTTCGCCGGTTCTGGCGCAAGAGCAATCGGTGGAGGACCGACTCGACAGGCTTGAGGCGATGGTTGCCGGCCTGATCGAACGGCTCGACGCGCAGCAGGGTGCAAGCGAACAGCAACAGGCTGACTTGCGTGAACAAGGTGCCGCATTGCTCGAAGCCACGCAGGCGCTGCAGACCCGCCAGGCAGAACTTGCAGAACAGATTGCCGAACCACGCGGTCAGGAAGACAAGGGCTTCCGGGTCGGAAACACCACCGTCGCCTACGCCGGATATGTGAAACTGGATGCGATCAGCCAGCGCACAAGCGGTGGGCAATTGCCAGGCAATTCCATCCTGCGCGATTTCCTCATCCCTGCGGCGATCCCTGTTGGCGGAGCATCATCGGGCTTTGATACCGAGTTCAGCGCGCGCCAGACGCGATTCATCCTGAAGACGGCAACCGATGTCGGTTCCGAGCACAAGCTCAATTCGCATATCGAGCTGGACTTCAACGTGACAGACGGTGGTGACGAGCGAATTTCCAACAGTTTCACCCCGCGTCTTCGCCAGGCATTCATCACATATGACAACTGGCTGTTCGGGCAATCGTGGTCGACTTTCCAGAATGTCGGTGCGCTGCCCGACAGCCTTGATTTCATCGGGGTCACTCCCGGCACTGTTTTCGATCGTCAGCCGCAGATCCGCTGGACCAAGGGCGGGCTGCAATTGGCGGCGGAGCAGCCAGAAACCGCCGTTACCACGAACACCGGGGCCCGTGTCCTGGCCGGGGACGATCAACTGCCCGATTTCGTGGCGCGCTATAACTGGAGCGGCGACTGGGGTTCGATCTCGACTGCCGGTATCCTGCGCCAGTTGCACGTCTCCAAGGATGACCTGAACGGGGTCGACGATTCCGCCATGGCCTATGGCCTCAGTGTTTCAGGCAAGATCAATGTCGGGGAGCGGGACGATTTCCGCTTTATGGCGACCGCGGGCGACGGATTGGGGCGATACATTGGCCTCAACATCGTCAACGACGCTGCGATCGATGCCAACGGCATGCTCGATCCGATCTTCACCTATTCAGGTTTCGCCGCCTATCGCCATTACTGGTCGGACAAGGTCAGGTCGACGATCGCCGGTTCCTACTTCAAGGCGGACAATCCTGTTCTGTTGACCAGCGATCAGGTGACCGACGAGAGCTGGAACGCGCTTGCCAACATCATATGGAACCCTGTCAGCCCGCTCGATATCGGTATCGAACTGATGTACGCGGAGCGCATTCTCGAAGACGGGCGCAGCGGCAATCTGCAGCGCATCCAGTTTTCGACCCGCTACAACTTCTGATCAACAACCCTCCGGAGCGGAACCACCTCTCTCACCCGCTCCGCAAACAACTCGGCCCCGCAAGCGATGTGCTTGCGGGGCCGTTTTGTTTCTGCCTTGAAGCAGGATCAGAAGCGGTAGCTTACGCCTGCACTGACGACCCAGGGGTCAAGGTTGTGCTCGGTCTCGATGGCCAGCGTGTTGCCGGCAAACCAGCGTGCAGTGGTGCCGATGAAATAGCGCTTGGCATCAAGGGTGATGCCAAACCCGTCATCGCCAACTGGCACATCGACGCCAGCCTGGAGGACAAATCCGAATTCATCCGAAAGATCGGTATCGGTAACGCCCAAAGGCAGGGTCGCAGCGCCCGGCTTGTCGCTAAGCCAGATGAAATAGGCACCGCCCGCACCAACGTAGGGCTTCACACCGCCAGCATCGAAGTGAAGCTTCGCGGTTACCGTCGCGGGCAGCAACAAGGCATCCGAAACCAGTTCGGCGCCGACGGGCAGTCCCGATACGGCATCGACGTCATGCTGGGTGGTCCCGGCAATGGTTTCGATCGAAAAATTGTTGGTGAAGAAGTATTCAACCGCAATGGTCGGGACATAATTGTCGCTGGCTGCCGTATCGGTGCCAGCCGGAAGGCCGACCAGATCGACATTCACGCTATCAATCTCACCATCGGGCAGAACGCCAGTCATTACGACTTTGACCTGCACGTCTCCGGCACGATCCTGAGCCGCTGCGGGCGAAGCTGCCAGCGCGATCCCTGCGCAGGCTGAGGCGATAATATACTTCATAGTTCCTTCCTCTAACAGCAGCAGTGGCCGCCCTCCGCGACCCAGGGTTTTTGCTGCCTGTGGTGGCGCAATTGGCTGAAGATTCGCCGCTCTTCATTGATCGACATCAAAATGCCGCATCTTGATTCTGATCAAAGACGATGCCGGTCAGACGATGCATTCGGTCACCATTATGGCGACCGTCACGATCACTCCTGAACAGGCCAGCATGGATGCGTTCCGCGATACGCTTGTGCGGGATGCCGGTTCGGATACGATTGCAGAAAAGCTGTGCGCGGTCGGCGAATATCAGCAGATTGTACGGGGTGGGGAACTACCGGTAGACCCGGACGAAGACCGGTTGGTCTTCATCGCTTCCGGATCGGCAAAGCTATTCGCATCGTCTCCCGCGAGGGGCGCGAGCGGCGATGAAGCCGAAAATCCGACCCTAAGCACACAGGTGCTGGCGTTCCATTTCCCGGGCGACATCGTTTCGGTCCTGCGTCAGGCCGACGGGGATTTCCGACTTGCAGCGTTAAGCGATCTGGAAGTCGTGATCTTCAGAGCGGACCAGTTTCTGGATGTCGCGCAAAACGATCCGGCGGTTATTCGCACTGTGCTCGCCCGATCGCTGCAGGCCCTTCACCGCAGCCGCACCCGCATGATGCAGATGGGGCACAAATCCGCGCGCCAGCGGATTGCGGACTTCCTGGTGTCGATTGCTGAACGGATTTGCGGACGCACCAGCGGCGAATGCGAATTCAACCTGCCCATGAGCCGCCGTGATATCGGCGACAGTCTGGGCCTGACGATCGAGACGGTCAGCCGGCAATTCGCCGATCTCAAGGCCGAAGGGCTGATTGAGACGAACGGACGATCAGGCATCCGCCTGTGCAACCTTGACGCCCTCGCCTCGCGCGGGGGGTGTCAATAGATTTGGACAGCCAGAGCCAAATTTGACCTAGATCAATTACAAGAAACTGCCTGATCGCAAAGGGATGGGACACGCGATCAGAACAAAGGGATCGAAATCATGGAATCAGTACTCGGAAGGTTCGGGGCCTGGGCCCTTGTCCTGTGTGCAGCGATAGCCGCTATCGCTGGCGCGCAGGATAGCGGCTTTGCCATTCACATGGGGATTGTGGCGCTGGTTGCCGCGATCCTGATGGTTGCCACACTCACCAGCTTTGACCCGATGGCCAAGGCGCAAAGCATCTTCAAGATGCCTACAGACCCGTCGCACTATGACGATGATGTGGTGCGCTGGGGTGTCATCGCGACAATGTTCTGGGGGCTGGCGGGCTTGCTTGCAGGTGTGTTCATCGCCGCACAGCTGGCCTTTCCGGTCTTGAACCTCGAACCCTGGCTGAACTTCGGCCGGCTGCGCCCGCTGCACACTTCGGCGGTGATCTTCGCATTCGGCGGCAACGCCCTGATCGCGACGAGCTTTTACGTAGTGCAGCGCACTTGCCGCACGCAGCTCGCCCTGCCCGGCCTCGCCCGCTTCGTGTTCTGGGGCTACCAATTGTTCATCGTGCTGGCGGCGACCGGCTACCTTCTGGGCGTCACCCAATCGAAGGAATATGCCGAGCCTGAATGGTACGTCGACCTTTGGCTGACCATCGTCTGGGTTGCCTACCTCGTCGTGTTCGTGGGCACGCTGCTCAAGCGGCATGAACCGCACATCTACGTTGCCAACTGGTTCTTCCTCGCCTTCATCGTCACTGTCGCGATGCTGCATGTCGTCAACAATCTGGCGATGCCTGTCAGTCTGCTCGGATCGCGCAGCTACAGTGCCTTTGCGGGTGTCCAGGACGCGCTGACCCAGTGGTGGTACGGCCACAATGCGGTGGGCTTCTTCCTTACCGCCGGCTTCCTCGCGATGATGTATTACTTCGTGCCGAAGCAGGCCAATCGCCCGGTCTATTCGTATCGCCTGTCGATCATCCACTTCTGGTCGCTTATCTTCCTCTACATCTGGGCAGGTCCGCACCACCTCCACTACACCGCGCTGCCCGACTGGGCGCAGACGCTGGGCATGGTGTTCTCGATCATGCTGTGGATGCCCAGCTGGGGCGGCATGATCAACGGTCTGATGACGCTGAACGGCGCATGGGACAAGATCCGCACCGATCCGATCATCCGCATGATGGTGATGGCGCTCGCCTTCTACGGCATGAGCACTTTCGAAGGTCCGATGCTGTCGATCAAGGCCGTGAACAGCCTGTCGCACTACACCGACTGGACCATCGGCCACGTCCACTCCGGCGCGCTGGGATGGAACGGCATGATCACCTTCGCCTGCGTCTACTTCCTGGTGCCGCGCCTTTGGAACAAGGAGCGTCTGTATTCGCTGCGCATGATCAACTGGCACTTCTGGCTCGCCACTCTCGGCATCGTTTTCTACGCCGCGAGCATGTGGGTCGCCGGGATCACGCAGGGCCTGATGTGGCGTGAATACGGCTCGGACGGGTATCTGGTGAACAGCTTCATCGACACCGTCTCGGCGCTGCACCCGATGTACCTGATGCGTGCCTTTGGCGGCCTTCTCTACCTCTCGGGCGCCATCCTGATGGTCTACAACATCTGGATGACGATCGCTGGCCACCAGCGTGAAGAAGCCCCGATGGATGACACGCCGCACAACGAAGCCGCCGATCGTCCGATCGTCCAACCCCAAGCCCAACCGGCAGAATAAGGAGCCACGAAGATGAGCACCAACTCACCCAATCAGGGCGCCTTTGAGGGCCACAAGAAGCTTGAGAAGAACATCACCCTGCTCGCTGCGGCAACATTCGTGACTGTCGCAATCGGCGGGATCGTGGAAATCGCTCCGCTGTTCTGGATCGACAACACGATCGAGAAGGTAGAGGGTATGCATCCCTATACCCCGCTCGAACAGGCCGGCCGCGACATCTACATCCGCGAAGGATGCTATGTCTGTCACAGCCAGATGATCCGCCCGTTCCGCGACGAGGTTGAACGCTACGGCCATTACAGCCTCGCAGCGGAATCGATGTACGATCACCCCTTCCAATGGGGCTCGAAACGCACCGGGCCTGATCTGGCGCGCGTTGGCGGGCGCTATTCCGACGAATGGCACGTCCAGCACCTCAAGGACCCGCAAAGCGTGGTGCCCGAAAGCATCATGCCCGGATACAGCTTCCTCGCGGAAACCCCGCTGAAGGTTGCGGACATTTCGGCCAACCTCACGGCGCTGAGCCGGGTCGGGGTGCCGTACAGCCAGATCGACATCGACATGGCCGAAAACGACATGTTCGCGCAGGCCGATCCCAATCTGGATCCGGGCGATCTTGAGGAACGCTATCCCAAGGCGCAGGTGCGTGATTACGACGGCAATCCCGATCAGGTCACCGAAATGGACGCGCTGATCGCTTACCTCCAGATGCTCGGCACGCTGGTGGATGTCGATAGCGCCGCCGCACAGGCCGAACTGGCAGAGGAGAAGGGCCGATGAGCTTCTACGAAACTCTGCGCCACTTCGCCGACAGCTACGGCCTGGCGATAATGTTCGCGCTCTACCTGCTGCTTTGCGGATGGCATTTCCTGCCGCGCTCACGCGAAGGCGTAGAGCAAGCCAAGAACTCGATTTTCAAGGAAGACGATCATGTCTGACCAAAAACGCATCGACGAACCGACCGGCACCGAATTTGTCGGCCACGAATGGGACGGGATCGAGGAACTGAACACCCCGCTGCCGCGCTGGTGGTTGTGGACCTTCTACGCGACGATCCTGTTCAGCATCGTCTATGTGGTGCTGTATCCCGCATGGCCGATGGTCGAAAAGGCTACGGCTGGCACGCTTGGCTGGTCTTCGCGCGGAGTGCTGGCCGAAGAAATGCGCGCGGCAGAGGCATCGCGCACCGAAATCTTCGAACGCATTGCCGCAACCGACATGGAACAGCTTGCTGCTGATCCAGAGCTGATGAGCCAGGCCATTTCAGGCGGCGCTGCGGCCTTCAAGCAGCACTGCGTCCAGTGCCACGGACAAGGCGCCGCAGGGTATGAACAATACGGCTACCCCAACCTCAACGATGACGACTGGATCTGGGGCGGCGATCTGAACGAGATCGAATACACCCTGACTCACGGCATCCGTTGGGAAGGCTCGGACCAGACCCGCATCACCTTCATGCCTGCATTCGCCGGTATCTTCGACGCAGGCCAGGTCAACTCGCTGGTCTCGCATGTCCGTTCGCTCAGCGGCGAAGGGGCTGGCAGCGCGGCAGGCGCACAATTGTTCGCTGACAATTGTGCCGCATGCCACGGCCCGCAAGGCGCCGGTGACCGTACGCAGGGTGCACCCGCACTCAACGACGCGATCTGGCTCTATGGCAATTCCGAAGCCAATATCCGTCGGCAAATCCTGAGCCCCCGCCATGGCGTCATGCCGGGCTGGAGTGACAAGCTTGATCCGGTGACGATCAAGATGCTCGCCGCCTATGTCCACTCGCGTGGTGGTGGTGAGGATTTCGAGGCGGAAACGCCGGTGGCGGAGCCTGAAACTCCGTCGGATGATGTCGCTCAGGCGCAGGAAGACAAGGGCAATGGCCGACTCTGATGAAATCGAGAAATCCCGCGATTGGCAGGGAGCTCTCAACCGAACCGGAGTGACTGAAGCTGAAGCGTCGGACGGCATCCTCTCGCCGTCCGACCGTCAGCCAAAGCCCAAGCCCGTCCTGTCGGGCGGCCCGGGTGGATCGACGCTGCTCTATGAAAAGCGCAAGGCCGTCCATAACAAGCGGATCGACGGCCCGTTCCGCCGCTTCAAATGGCTGGTCATGGTCGTCACGCTGGCGATCTATTACGTGACCCCGTGGATCCGCTGGGATCGCGGCGCCTACGCCCCTGATCAGGCGGTGCTGGTGGATCTCGCCAACCGCCGTTTCTATATGTTCGATATCGAGATCTGGCCGCACGAATTCTATTTCGTCGCCGGCATGCTCATCATGGCCGGGATCGGCCTGTTTCTGGTGACCAGCGCCGTGGGCCGCGCATGGTGCGGCTATGCCTGCCCGCAAACGGTCTGGACCGATGTGTTCCAGCATGTTGACCGGTTCTTCGACGGTGATCGTAATGCGCGCATGCGGCTGGACAAGGCACCCTGGGGGCCTGCCAAGATCGCGCGCCGGGGCAGCAAATGGACTGTCTATCTGCTGATCAGCATGCTGACCGGCGGCGCATGGATCCTCTATTTTGCCGATGCGCCCACGCTGTTCCGGGACTTCTTCACCGGAGAGGCCGCGCCCGTCGCTTACATGACCGTGGCCGTCCTGACCGGCACGACTTTCTGGCTGGGAGGCTTCATGCGCGAACAGGTGTGCATTTACATGTGCCCGTGGCCGCGTATCCAGGCGGCGATGCTCGACGAAAAGTCGCTGATCGTCACTTACAAGGACTGGCGCGGCGAACAGCGCGGCAGCCTTAAAAAAGCGCAGAAGGAGCCGGAGAAATACGGCGACTGCATCGATTGCCGCGAGTGCGTGGCGGTGTGCCCCACCGGGATCGACATCCGCGAAGGTCAGCAGATCGGTTGCATCACCTGTGCACTGTGCATCGACGCGTGCGACCGGGTGATGAAGGACATCGGCCGCCCTCGCGGGCTGATCGATTATGCGACGCTTGAACAATGCGAAGCGGAGGCTGCCGGTGCCGCGCCAAAGCCGGCTTGGAAGGCGCTGCTGCGTCCGCGCACCTTCATCTACACCGGGATCTGGGCCAGCATCGGCCTCGCCATGCTGTTTGCGCTGGGTACGCGGACTCACACCGACCTGACGGTTTCGCCCGATCGCAACCCGCCCTATATGCTGCTTAAGGACGGCGCGGTTCGCAACGCCTACACGCTGCGGCTGCGCAATATGGAAGCACGGCCCCGCGACATGGAAGTGGCGCTGGTCGGACTTCCCGAAGGCGCGGTGATGTGGACGGACCGGATCGGCAGCGATGCCGCCGCTCCTATCCAGACCATCAACGTTCCGGCAGATGAAACGAGGGTGGTGCGTGCCTATGTCACCATCCCCGCCGGGACCACTGCCGATCAGTTCGTTTTCCAGCTGACTTCGCTTGACGAACAGCGCGAACAGGATCGGGAAGAAACAACCTTTAGCACTCCGGGAGGCAATTGATGGCCCAGACTTCACGCAAGGGGACCTTCACCGGCCGACACATGGTGGGTGTGCTGGTCGTCGGTTTCGGCATAGTCGTTGCGGTGAATTTCTACATGGCGAGTCTGGCCGTGGGGGGCTTCCACGGGGTGGTGGTCGAAAACTCCTATGTCGCAAGCCAGAAATTCAACGGCTGGATGGAAGATGCGGAGGCCTCGCGCGCACTTGGCTGGGAAGTGCAAGCCAGCCGCGAGGATGCGGGCTTCGTCGTGATCACGACCACGGACGTGCCGGCGGGAGCGGACATCAAGGCCGAACTGCGCCGTCCGCTTGGCGATCATGAATTCGCCAGCCTCACCTTCGAAGACCTTGGCAATGGCGTCTACCGTTCAAGCCAACCGGTTGACGGGGGACGCTGGACCATGCGGCTGTTCATCGCAGCGGGCGACAAGCGCTGGGCCGAGGAAAGCGAGCTCAAGTGAACATTGCAGCCCCCGCCATTACCCATGAAACCGATGCCCTGCTGAAAGGCACGCGCTTCACCGTTCCCGGAATGCGCTGCGCCGGGTGCATCGCCAAGATCGAGCGCGAACTGCCCAAACTCGATGGTGTCGCGGCTGCACGGGTGAACTTCTCGGCAAAGCGGGTCGCGGTCGAACATGATCCGTCCGTGACAGAAGCGGATCTGACGGAAGCGCTGCTGAAGCTGGGATTTGAAGCGCAACCAATCGAGGCCAATCCGCTGGGGGTCGAAACTCAGGAGCGCAAGACGCTGGTGCGCGCGCTGGGGGTTGCGGGCTTCGGCATGATGAACATCATGCTGCTTTCCGTCAGCATCTGGTCGGGCGCGGAAGGGGCCACCCGCGAGCTGTTCCACTGGCTGTCCGCTCTGATCGCGATGCCGGTGATCGCCTATTCGGGCCGGCCGTTCTTTTCATCTGCGTGGATGGCGCTCAAGTATCGCCGCACGAACATGGACGTGCCGATTTCGATCGGGGTGATCCTGGCAACCGCTCTCAGCCTCTACGAGACGATCACCGGGGGCGGTCATGCCTATTTCGAAAGCGCGGTGATGCTGCTGTTCTTCCTGCTTGCGGGACGAGCGCTGGACGCAGAGATGCGCACCCGCACCCGCGCCGGGATCGGTGCGCTGCTGGGCCGGATGGGCAAGAGCGCCAGCGTTATCGGCCCCGATGGCACCACCACCCG
Organism: Erythrobacter aurantius; assembly: GCF_023823125.1. Lineage (NCBI taxonomy): Bacteria > Pseudomonadati > Pseudomonadota > Alphaproteobacteria > Sphingomonadales > Erythrobacteraceae > Erythrobacter > Erythrobacter aurantius. The sequence goes on from NZ_CP090949.1 coordinate 2,954,049, forward strand.
CATGGCGGCTGGCGATCTGGAGCCGGGAATGCTGGTTCTGGTCGCAGCCGGAGAAGCGCTGGCGGCTGACGGCGAAGTCGAAGACGGCACCAGCACGATCGACAATTCCATGCTGACAGGGGAAAGCACGCCCGAACCTGTCGGCCCCCGCAGCAAGGTGCATGCCGGCGCGATCAATCTCGGCGCTCCGTTCCGTATGCGCCTGACCCGCACCGCTGATGACACGGCGCTGGCTGAAATCGCACGGCTGATGGACGAAGCCGGGCAATCGCGCAGCCATTATGTCCGCATCGCCGACCGCGCCAGCCGCGCCTATGCTCCCGCTGTCCACACGCTCGCCGCGCTTGCTTTCGTGGGCTGGATGATCGCCGGAGCGGGCTGGCACCAGTCGCTTGTCATCGCGATTGCGGTGCTGATCATCACTTGTCCCTGCGCGATGGGACTTGCCGTGCCGACAGCGCAGGTGGTCGCCTCTGGCGCGCTGCTCAAGCGCGGGCTTCTGGTGAAAGACGGCAGCGCGCTTGAACGGCTTGCCGAAACCGACGTTGCGCTGTTCGACAAGACCGGCACGCTTACCCTTGGCGAACCGCGCGCGGATATCTCCGGCCTTGATGCGGAAGCCCGCAGCGTGGCGCTGGGCCTTGCACAATCGAGCCGCCACCCGCTCAGCCGCGGTCTGGCGGAAAGCCTTCGCCGCGAAGGGGTAGAGGCCGCAGCTGTCCAAGGCGTCGAGGAAATCAGCGGTCAGGGATTGTCCGGCACATGGAACGGACTGCGCGTCGCGCTGGAACGGCCCGACAGCCATTCCGCCGATCTGGCGACGAGACTGCGCATCGGCGATGCTGTCGAAACCATTACCTTTAGCGATCCGCTGCGCCCCGATGCGGCAGAGACGATTGCGGCCATGCGCGATCAGGGGATCGAAGCCAGCATCCTTTCCGGCGATCGCAGCGAGGCGGTGGAAGCGGCAGCGCAGACGCTCGGCATGCAGGCCCGCGCCCAAGTCAGCCCGCAGGCAAAGCTTGCCGCGCTTGAGGAATTGCGCAGTTCCGGCAAACGCCCGCTGATGGTCGGCGACGGCCTCAACGATGGCCCCGCCCTCGCCGCTGCCCACGCCTCCATCGCTCCCGGCACCGCCAGCGACGCGAGCCAGCAGGCCGCCGACGCGGTGTTCATCGGTGACAGGCTGATGCCGGTTGCGCTCGCGATCCGTGTCGCACGGCGCACCATGCAGATCGTCCGCCAGAATTTTGTCTTTGCGATCGGATACAATGTGCTGGCCGTCCCGCTGGCGCTGTTCGGCTATGTCACGCCGCTGATCGCCGCGATCGCCATGTCAGTCAGTTCGCTGGTGGTTGTGGCCAATTCGCTGCGGCTGGCGGGCAGCGCGAAGGAGCCTATTGCATGACCGGCCTCGCATTCCTCATCCCGATCGCGCTGCTGATGGGCGCGGCGGGCCTTGCCGCATTCTTCTGGGCGATGCGCGATGGCCAGTATGAAGACATGGACGGCGCGGCAGCGCGCATCCTGATCGATGACGAACAGGACGCGTCATGAACATTGCCCCCATCGCCCTGATCGCCTTGATCCCCATGATCACCGGCCCGCTGCCGCAGGAACCCGAGGGACTGACGGTTTCGCTGTGTGGCGGGGGCGAAATCACCATTTCGCTGGGTGATGAAGCGCCACAGGACAAGCGCGATTGCCATCAACAGGCATGCCACGCAGGGACTTGTCGCGAGAAATCAAAAAGAGCGGACAAACTCCCAAATTGATCTCACTCAAAGACGCGGATGCGGTGGAACGCTCTAAGCGTTCTCATGTGGCCATATCATCCTGACCTGCTCGAAACGCCCGTACCGCGTTACACGAGCTATCCCACCGCTGCCGATTTCGGCCAGCTTCCCGCCGGATCGATAGAGCAGGCGATTGAGCGGAGCACGGGCGATGTCTCGCTCTACCTCCACATCCCGTTCTGCGAGAAGATCTGCTATTATTGCGGTTGCAACACCGGGGCATCGGGACGGCGTGAGCGGGTAGAGAGCTATCTCACCGCGCTGCACGAGGAAATCGAGATCGTTGCCAGCCTGCTTCCCGTCAGCGCGCGGGTGCGGCGCATCGCCTTTGGTGGAGGCAGCCCCAACGCGATCGAGCCGCATGAATTCATCTCCATCGTCGATGCGATCAACCACCATTTCCGGCTGCATGACACCGAATGGTCGATAGAGCTTGACCCGCGCACCATGTCAGCGCGCTGGGCCGGCGCGATTGGCGAGGCTGGCGTTACTCGCGCCAGCATGGGGGTGCAGACATTCGCCCCGCATTGCCAGAAAGCCATCGGACGCGAGCAGAGCGACAGCCTGATCTGCCAGAGCACGGACTGGCTGCGATCAGCCGGGGTCACGTCGCTGAATTTCGATCTGATGTACGGCCTGCCGGGACAAACCAGAGGCGATCTCGTCGACAGCATGGAAAAGACCCGCCTGCTTGGCGCAGATCGCGTCGCGGTTTTCGGCTATGCCCATGTTCCGCATCTCGTTTCCCGGCAAAAGATGATCGATGCCACCAATCTGCCCGGCCGCGAAGAACGGTTTGCAATGGCCGAGGACGGCTTCCGCTTCTTCACCTGCAATGGCTACCAGGCAGTCGGCTTCGATCACTTCGCGCTGCCCAGCGACTCCATGGCGATCGCCACGCGCGATGGCACGCTGCGGCGCAATTTTCAGGGATTTACAGATGATACCGCCGAAGTGCTTATCGGTCTCGGCTCTTCGTCGATCAGCGGCTTTCCTGATCTGATCGCGCAAAATGAAAAGAAGAATGGCCGTTACCGTGTGCTGTCAGCGCAAGGGAGGCTTTCGGCATCGGTAGGTATCGTGCGCTCAGCCGAAGACCAGATGCGCGGACGCCTGATCGAGGCGCTGCTGTGCAAGGGCAACGCCAAGCTTTCCCCATGCCTGTTTTCGCAGGTTCAGGATCGACTCGCCCCCTTCCTCGCACGCGGACTGGCGACGTTGGAGGGCATGACACTGACGATCACGCCTTCGGGCCTGCCCTATGCGCGGGTGATCGCATCGCTGTTCGATCGCTTCCGCGAGACGACCCAGAAACGCTTTAGCTCGGCGATCTGACACCCGATTCAAGCGCGGCGAGCGTTTCCGGCGTGTCGACATCGACGAGCCATTCCGGCGGGCAAGGACATGTCTCGCCCAGCGCCAGCAGTTCGCGCGCGCCCTTGTCGCCATGCAATTTCGCCAACGCCGGGAAATGGTCGCATCCGAACACCGCAGGCGGCATTCGGGTGCCCCCGATTGCGGAGGTGAAGATTCCTCCGGAGCCATCGCAGGATCGGATAAGCGACGAATAGAAAGCTTCAGGCACCATCGGCATATCGGCCAATGCGATCAGCAGCCTGTCACAATCTGCCTCCATCGCCAGCCGGGCCGCCATCGCCACGGAAGTGCCCATCCCCTGCTCTGCATCGGGATTGGCCGCCACATCAAATCCGCATTCGCGCCAGACAGGCGCGCAAGGGTGCGCATCGCTCGCACAGATGACGGCGGCCATGCTGAAGTCGCGCCCACGAAGCGTCCGCGCGACGTGTTCGCCCAGCATCCTGCCGTGCAGCCTTGCCGTGAGTTTATCCGTCTCGCCAAAGCGGCGGGACTGCCCGGCAGCAAGGATCGCCACGCCAAGGCGGACTTCAACCATTCGGGTATCCTGCACCTGCCGCGAAATCGGCCTCGTCATAGGCGCGGATCACTTCGGCCAGCGCCGACAGCGCCAGCGTCTGCGGATCGCGGGAGGAATGGAACAGGCCGATGGGCGCGCGGATGCTGGCGATCTGTTCGGCGGTGGCGCAGCACTTTGCCAAGGCCTCGCACCTTTGCGCATGCGCCTTACGCCCGCCCATCGCCCCGATGTAGAAATGCGGCAATTCCAGCGCGCGCAGCATCAGTTGCGTTTCCCAGTCGTGATCGTGGAACAGGAAAACCGTCGCCGTCCACGGATCGCCGCCCAGCACGTCCGTCTGGTTCGCCCGGGCAAGCCGATAGGCCCAGATGCCTTCCGCCGTTAAGCCGTCGATTATCCGCTGATCGGGCGTGAACACCTTGATCCAGCAGCCGAGCGTCCGCCCCAGCCGTGCCAGCGCCTCGACGCTGGCACCATGCCCGATGATCTGGAGAACCGGAGCGGGCCAATAGCCGAACGTGCCGCTTTCGCCATCGAATGTCGGCGCGTGCCATTTGTCGAGATGCCGGGGCGTGTCACCCAGCGAAATCGAAAAGGGTGCACGCTCGCGGATCGATTTGCGGCATTGCTCCATCAGATCGCCATCGCCGAGCGGCTGGAAATGCACGTCCAGCCCCCCGCCACACGGCAGCTTGATGTCGAGATAGGGCGAGCCTGCGCCAAACCGCACAATACGCGGTGCATTGGCCTTCAGGGCTTCCAGTGCTTCGGCAACCACCGCATTCTCAATACATCCGCCCGAAAGCGATCCGGCGAAGCTGCCGTCCTGTGCCACCCCCATTATCGTGCCGAGGTTGCGCATCGAAGACCCTTCGACCGCGCAAACGGTGACAAGCACGGCTCGTTCGGCCCGGCTCTGGCGATCATGCAGGAAATCTAGAACGCGGGAGGTGTCCACCCCTTTGGCCGCCCTGCTCCGGCTATTCGCCGGTGCTCGCAAGGTAGGCGATGATCGCGGCGCGGGCATCAGGATCAGGCACCGCGCCTGCGAGCATGTCGGTGCCCGGAAGATAACCGGCCGGATCGGCTAGATAGCCGTCAAGGCTCGCCTCGTCCCAGACGATATCCGAAGCGATCAGCGCATCGGAATAGGGATAGCCCTCCAATCCGCCGGCGGTGCGCCCGATAACGCCATGCAGGTTCGGCCCAGCAGTCGAAGGAGCACCCGCTTCATTGACATGGCAACCGGTGCACATCTGGAACGCATCTTCTCCCAATGCGACCAGATCGACCGCTTCGTCATTGCCAGCCGGATCGACCGCAGTTTCGGGTTCGCCCGGCTCGCGCACGATGATCTGTTCGACCACTTCCGGCTGCTCCGCCGAACCGCAGGCCGTCACCATCACTGTAAGCAGGCTTGCCGCGAGAAACGCGTTTCTGTGCATCCTTATGTCCCCTTTAGGCCGCTTTCAGCCGCGCTTACGCGAATTGCTTTGCGATGGGCAATTCGCGGATACGTTTGCCGGTTGCAGCGAAGATGGCATTGGCCAGAGCAGGTGCCGCAGGAGGCAGTCCGGGCTCGCCCGCTCCGCCAATCGGGACATCGCCGCTATTGATCAATTCGACGGCGATCTCGGGCACTTCGTTCATGCGCAACATCTTGTAATCATGGAAGTTACTTTGAACGACAGCACCGTCTTTCAGCTCCAGTTCGCCATACATCGCAGCTGTCAGACCGAACACGATCCCGCCTTCGATCTGGTTCCTGAACCCGTCGGGATTCATCACATAGCCCGCATCGCAGACTGCCCAGATATTGCTGAGGCGCGGCTTCCCCGATGTCATGTCGACTTCGATCACTTCAGCGACAATGGTGCCGAAGCTTTCAACGATCGCGACGCCTTTTGCCTTACCTTCGGGCAAGGTTTCACCCCAATTGCTGATCTGTGCGACCTTTTCGAGCACCGCTTTCTGGCGAGAGGCATCGGCCAACATGGCAAGGCGGTATTCAAGCGGATCCTGCCCGGCAGCGTGAGCGGCTTCGTCAATAAAGCTCTCGACGAAGAAACCCTGCTGCGAATGATCGACCGAACGCCATGCCTGAAACGGCAGGTGAAGCGGTGCCTCAGCGACGCGAATTGACGTGTTTTCAATGCCATACATCGCGGGGACGCTGGCTTCGGCCGGATCATGGCGCTGGGTGAAAACGCTGTCATAAGCGATCAGCCTGCCATCGGCGTCCAGCCCTGCACGCATCCGGCACAGGTCTGCGCAGCGGTAATAGGCCTTCTGCGTATCCTCTTCGCGGCTCCAAACGACCTTGACCGGATAGCCTGTCGTCTTGGCGATCCGCGCCGCCATGGCCATTTCGTCACTGCCGAGCCGCCGCCCGAAGCCGCCGCCGAGATAGTCCTGGTGAACAGAAACCGCGTCCTTATCCAAACCAAGCGTATCCGCCACCGCGCTACGCGCCATCAGCGGAACCTGCGTACTTGCCCAGATATCGCATTTGCTATCAGTCACATGCGCGGTGCAGTTGATTGGCTCCATCGGTGAATGCGCGAGGTAAGGAGCGCGATATTCCGCGTCGATTCGCTTTGCCGCCGTGCCAAGCGTATCTTGCGCATTGCCTTTTGCGGCGGCTTCCTTGCCCCCGGTTTCGCCCGCTTCGTCCAGTGCCTTGGCAAAGACGGCGAACTGATCGTCCATCGTCTTGATCGGGCTGTCCGACGGGCTCCAGTCGATCTTGGCGGTGTTGATCGCCTGCTGAGCCTGCCAGTAGCTATCCGCCACGACAGCCACGAAATCGCCCATGTTGAGGATTTGCAGCACACCCGGCATGTCCTTCGCGCGGCTCGCGTCCATGGCGGTGACGCTGGTTCCGGGAACCGGAGGCCGGACAACTGCGGCATAGGAGAGGTCGAGGCCTTCGGGCACCGCATCCATACCGAACTTGGCCGAGCCATCGACCTTGCAGGGAATGTCCGTGCGCGGCTTGCTGCGGCCCATCAGGCGATATTGATCGCTGGTCTTGAGCGTCGGGGTCTGATCCATCGGCTGCTCCGCCGCGGCGCTCGCAAACTCCGCATAGGTCGCCGACTTGCCGGAGGCTTCGTGAAACAGAGTGCTGTCGCGCGTCGCGATCTCGGCGGCGGGAACACCCCATGCATCAGCCGCAGCACCGATCAGCATCTTGCGTGCCGCAGCCCCTGCAACGCGCATGGAATGCTGGCCTGTGGTACGTATGGAGGAAGACCCGCCCGTAATCATGGCATCGGCAAGCCTTGCCACCTGCGTGAAAAGGCCGTTCCATGTGGGTTCGATCCAGTCGGCTGCGTTCATGGTGAAAGGGGCAACGAACATGCGCGCGGTGTCAGTCACCACATAGCTGCCGTCAGCGGGCGCCTGCATGACGCGCACCTTGTCCCACGCCGCGTCAAGCTCGTCCGCCAGCATTTGCGCCAGCACTGAATGCGCGCCCTGCCCCATCTCGCAATGCGGGACGATCGCGGTGACGATGTTGTCCATGTCGATCTTGACCCAGCTGTTGATCAGCTGTTCGCCTTCGCCCGCCGCAACCTTGGGCGCGAGCGCACCAATTGGATTTCCGGGGCGCACACCTATGCCGATCAGCAAACCGCCGCCTGCCAGTACGCCTGCACCGATGAAACCGCGCCTGCTCCATTTGGCCAATTTCGAGCGTTTTTTCTTTTCAGGAGTCATGTCGTTCATGGATCAGGCCTCCTGCGTGCTGGGTTCGACCTGTCCGGCCGCTACCTTGATGGCGCGGCGGATACGGGTGTAGGTGCCGCAGCGGCAGATATTGCCGGACATGGCGGCATCGATATCCGCATCTGTCGGGTTCGGATTGTCACGCAGCAGCGCCGTCGCGCTCATGATCTGGCCCGACTGGCAATATCCGCATTGCGGCACCTGCTCGCTGATCCAGGCCTCTTGCACCTTGGTGAGTTCGCCCTCCGGTCCGGCGATCCCTTCGATCGTCGTGACCTGACGCCCTTCGGCCTGCGAAACCGGGGTGGAACAGCTGCGCACGGGCTGCCCGTCGAGATGCACCGTGCATGCGCCGCACTGCGCAATGCCGCAGCCGAACTTGGTACCGGAAAGCCCGAGCTTTTCGCGCACGACCCACAGGATCGGCATCGCCGGATCAGCATCCACGCTGACCGGTTTTCCGTTGAGAATGAAGCTTACCATTTCCGGCTTCCCCCGAATTACCTTGAGTTTCGAATAGCAATCTATGCCGCGCTGGCCGCCTTGGAAAGGGTGAAAGGCGGAACAGCATGGCGCGCTTGCCTGTTACGTCCTAACGTTGGAGCATGAATACGGTTTCTTTCGACGACTTTCTTGCCATCGATATTCGCGCTGGCACCGTGATTGACGCCTCGCCGTTTCCGGAGGCGCGCAAGCCCGCCATCAAGCTGTGGATCGACTTCGGTGACGCAATCGGGGTCAGGAAAAGCTCGGCCCAGATCACCGCTCATTACACTCCGGAAAAGCTGATCGGGCGCAAGGTGATGGCCGTGATCAACTTTCCACCGCGCCAGATCGGGCCTTTCATGTCCGAAGTGCTGGTTCTCGGGTTTCCCGATGCCGATGGCGCAATAGTGCTCGCCGGGCCGGATAGCGATGTGCCCAATGGTTCGCGAATGGCCTGATTATTAAGTCCCTTGCGCCTCGCCGCCTTTGCGAGGATACAGGGCATCACAAACGAAAACATGTCCTGGTCGCGTTGTTTCTATGGGGGGAAATCAAAATGGCCGTTTCCGATCACGTAAATTTCGAACAGTTCATGGAAGGCGTGAAAAAGCGCAATCCGGGCCAGCCTGAATTTGTGCAGGCAGTGCAGGAGGTGTCTCAGGACATCTTCGATTTCATGGCCGACAAGGTCGAATATCACGAAGCGCAAATCCTGCGTCGCATTGCAGAGCCAGACCGTGTCGTCTCGTTCCGCGTGTGCTGGGAAGACGACAATCACAACATTCGCGTGCAGCGCGGCTGGCGCGTCCAGTGCAACAACGCAATCGGTCCGTACAAGGGCGGGATCCGTTTCCACCCGAGCGTGACCGAAGGGACGCTGAAGTTCCTCGCGTTTGAGCAGACGTTCAAGAACTCACTCACCGGCCTGCCCATGGGCGGCGGCAAAGGCGGCGCGAACTTCAATCCCAAAGGCAAGTCAGACGCCGAAGTGATGCGGTTCTGCCAGAGCTTCATGACCGAACTTTACCGCCACATCGGCCCTGACACCGACGTGCCCGCTGGCGACATTGGCGTCGGTGCTCGCGAAATCGGTTACATGTTCGGCCAGTACAAGCGGATCGTGAACCGCTGGGAAGGCGTGCTTACCGGCAAGGGCATCGAATATGGCGGATCGGCCATGCGCCCTGAGGCAACCGGCTATGGTGCGGTGTACTTCCTGCAGAACATGTTGAAGCACAAGGGCATGGACGTCGAAGGCCACACCGCAGTCATTTCGGGTTCGGGCAATGTCGCCACCCATGCCGCGGAGAAGATTACCCAGCTGGGCGGCAAGGTTCTGACCCTGTCGGATTCGGGCGGCTACATCCATGATCCCGACGGCATTGATCAGGAAAAGATCAATTGGGTCAAACACCTGAAGAACGTCAAGCGCGGCCGCATCAGCGAGTATTGTGACGAGTTCAAGGGCGCGACCTTCCACGAAGGGCGTCCGTGGGGCGTGGCTGCCGATCTCGCGCTGCCCTGCGCCACGCAGAACGAGCTGAACGAGGAAGAGGCCAAGACCCTGGTGGCGAACGGCGTGAAGGCCGTGTCCGAAGGCGCCAACATGCCGACCACGCTCGAAGGCGTGCACGTCTTCCACGATGCCAAGGTGATGTACGCGCCGGGCAAGGCCGCAAACGCCGGCGGCGTCGCGGTATCGGGCCTTGAAATGAGCCAGAACTCGGAGCGCATCAGCTGGAACCATGGCCGCCTCGGCGAGATGCTGACCGACCTGATGGAAGGCATCCACGGCAAGTGCGTCGAATTCGGCGACGAGGGCAACGGCCACGTGAACTACGTCAAAGGTGCCAATATCGCCGGCTTCAAGAAAGTGGCCGATGCGATGCTGGCCTTCGGCGTGGTCTGACAAGGTACGCTGTCGCAAGAAACAGAAAGGGCGGCCTGATCGGGCCGCCCTTTTTCTTTGCGCTAGTGCCGAAGCCTAGCGAATACCGAGCAGTTCCGCCTGACGACGCAATTCGGCTTCCTGCGACGGATTGGCGGCAATCGCCGATTCAAGCGCACGGCGCGCCTTACCCGGTTCGCCAAGCGTCATCCGGCTGCGCATCAGCATGACCCAACCATCGAGATTCTTGGGTTCGCTCTTCAACCGTTCTTCCAGCCCCGCGACCATACCGGCCACCATGTTCTCCTGCTCACCCGGCGTCATCCGGCTGGCATCAGCCATTTGCTGTGCCGTCGGGCCACGGACGTTCGGCGAGGCGGCTTCACCTGCCGCGCTTCCCGAACCGGGGATCATGACCTGCGGGACCCGTGCTTCCATTACCGTGGCGAGCCGTTCCTCGATGTCGATATCGTTGATTGCTCCGACCTGCTGGATAGTGCGGACCAGATCACCTTCCCAGGGTGCGCCCGGAGGCGAATCGGACAGGAGCGAGAGCCACGAACTGATCGCCCCGTCGTGATCGCCATCAAGGTCTTGTCGCACGGCGAGAAAATACCTGGCGCGCGGATCCTGCGAATCGAGTTCGAGAGCTTTCTTGAAAGCATCCAGCGCGCGCGCCGGAAGCGGATCACGCTCGCTCGCATAGACCAGCGATTCCCCCAATGCGGACCACAGGACGGCTTCGCTATCGTCAATCGCTACCGCGCGTTCATAGGCCTCTGCCGCATCGCCGAATTCACCACGTTCGAAATAGGCATAAGCAAGGTCGGCCCACGGGCGGGCATCATCGCTCGAATTCTCGGCAGCCTTGCGCAGGTCCTCAATCGAAGGGCCGGAATCAGCCGCAACTTCGGCTTCCTCGTCGCTCCCTCCCGAACCATAGATATTGAAACCGATCGAACCGACAGCGAGCACCGCCGCCGCGCCAAGTAAAATCCAACCTGCCTTGGAGCTGGATTTGCCCTCGGGCGACGACTGAATCGAATTATTTGCACCTGATCCCATGAGATTTTCACTAGCAACCCGTGCAGAAAACAGCAATTCTCTCTGGCAATGGGAAACACTTTCCCTATGGTGGGGGTGTGTGAAATCTATCCGAAGGGGGGGATAGATTGTCGGACTTGTATAAAGTCGCCATCGTTGGCTCCGGCCCGGCCGGAATGAGTGCTGCAGGCCGTGCGGCAGCGCTCGGCATGCCGCATGTCTTGCTCGAAAAGACAGACCATCTCTCGGATACGATTTTCAAGTACCAGAAGGGCAAGCACGTCATGGCGACGCCGTCCAATCTGGTGCTGCGCAGCGACATGGATTTCGACGCCGGAAAGCGCGAGACGATCCTCGGCATCTGGGACGAACAGACCGCCGGACTGAAAGTCAATGTGAAATACAATGCGGAAGTCACCGCGGTCGAAGGCGAGAAAGGGAATTTCTCGCTGCGCCTGAAGAGCGGCGAAACCGTGCGGGCAGAAGCAATCATCCTGGCAATCGGGACACAAGGCAACCCGAACAAGCTGCGTTGCCCCGGCGCGGATCACCCGATGATCCAGTATCAGCTCGATGACCCCGGCGAATATTTTGACGAGCATATCACCGTCGTTGGCGCGGGCGATGCCGGGATCGAAAACGCTCTGGGTCTTGCCGCTGACGAAAAGCAAGGAAACATCGTCACCATCCTGAACCGGACGGACGATCTTTCCCGCGCCAAGGGTCCGAACGTCGCGCTATTGATGGAAGCGCAGGCGAATGGCCGGATCAACGTCATGCTTTCGACGACGCCGGCAGAAGTTCGCGATGGCGAACTGGTGCTGGACACACGCGACGGGCAGGAAACCATCCCGTGCAACCGGATCATCGCACGCACGGGCTCTCAGCCGCCACGGGGTTTTGTCGAGGCGATGGGAATCGAATTCACCGGACCAGACCGGGGTGCATTCCCCAAGCTGTCGCCAGTGTTCGAAACGACCAAGCCGGGCATTCACGTCATCGGCGCGTTGGCCGGGTATCCGTTGATCAAGCACTGCATGAACCAGGGCTATGACGTGATCGAATTCCTCAACGGGAACTCGGATCTCAAGCCCGCGGACGAGCCGATCCTGCGTGACAAGTTCGCTCCGCTGCCCGGCAATCATTCGGTCGAGCATTGGCTGGAGGTATTCGGCAGCAACATTTCGGTGTTCAGGGGTCTTTCCCCGCTGCAGCTGCGCGAATTGATGCTAGATTCCACGGTGCACGCTTACAATCCGGGTGACATTATCTTCCGCCGGAACGAACCGGGCTCCTCGCTCTTCACCATCGCTCAAGGGTCGGTTGCGGTCGAAATCAATCCGAATGACCCCTCGATCACGGTGCCGATCGAACAGGGCTCGATATTTGGCGAAGTCGGCCTGATCTCGGGCCGTCGGCGCGGCTCGACGGTCCGTGCCGCCGAACCGGTTGTCGCCGTTGAACTCGCCCGCAACGCGGCCCTGAAACTGATCGCGTCCTCACCCGAGGCTGCAGACGCTGTGAATCGGATCGCGATCGAGCGGCAATTGCTGCAAATCTTTGGCTCTGGCCTTACTCCGAAAGACATCGCCCCTCTCGTCGAAGCCGCTGAGATCAAGCAACTGCGCGCCGGCGAAGTGCTGATCAAGGAAGGCGATGACGACAAGGAAGTCTACATCATCCGACGCGGATCGATGATCGTCGAAAAGGACCTTGGCGGCAGATCTGTGTTCCTGTCGTACCTGCCGGCGGGCAGCTATGTCGGGGAAATGGCGGCGATCGACGGTTCGCTGCGCACGGCAACGGTGAAGGCAGCCATCAAGGCCGAGGCCATCCGGCTTCCCGGCGACAAATTCGTCGAACTGCTCGATAACAATCCGGCGTTGCGCGAAAAGGCGCTCAAGGAGATGGCCGGAAGGCGCAAGACCAATGCATTTATCGAAAGCCGCAAGGACGAATTTTCCAGCGTCGTGGATCTCTATTCAGAAACCGCGCAATTCCTCGTCGATGAAGGTCTGGGCGAGGCGACCGACGTCCTTCTGATAGACGAGAAGCTGTGCATCGGTTGCGACAATTGCGAAAAGGCTTGCGCTGACGCGCACGAAGGCCTGTCGCGGCTCGATCGCGAAGCCGGGCGCACCTACGCGCATCTGCACGTGCCGACATCCTGCCGCCACTGCGAACACCCGCATTGCATGGCCGATTGCCCGCCGAACGCGATCAAGCGCGGGCCGGATGGCGAAGTAGTCATCGACGACACCTGCATCGGCTGCGGCAATTGCCAGCGCAATTGCCCATACGGCGTGATCCGCATGGATCCGAAGCCACCGAAGAAGCCGTCGCTGCTGTCCTGGCTTTTCTTCGGCAAGGGTCCAGGACCGGGTGAGGCGTCCTACAAGTGGCGCAAGGAGCACGGCGACCCTGAAACGCCAAAGCAGGCGATCAAATGCGACATGTGCTCCGGCATTGACGGCGGGCCCGCTTGCGTGCGCGCCTGCCCGACGGGCGCTGCGATCCGCGTTTCGCCTGACAAGTTCCTGACATTCACCAAGCTGACGGAGGACGTTGAATAATGGCAAGCGTCCCCAACAACCGTTTCAAACAGGATGAGGCCCGTCGGAACGCCGACCATGTCAGCTTCCTGAAGCACAAGAAATACCGGTACCTGTGGATTGCATTGCTGCTCTCGATCGTCAGCGGGCTCGGCTATGCCCTGATCGATCAGGAACCGCGTCCCAATGGCGGCAGCTGGTACGGTTATACCCTCGGCACGATCGGACTGTTGCTGATCGTGTGGCTGTCGTTGCTCGGTGTACGCAAGCGCAAGATCACCACCGGGGCATGGAGCCTCAAGGCATGGACGAGCGCGCATGTCTATCTGGGCCTTGCGCTGATTGTCGTCGGTACGCTGCATACCGGTTTCCAGATCGGCTGGAACGTTCACACCCTTGCCTATTTCCTGATGCTGCTTGTCATCATCACGGGCATATATGGCGTCATCGTCTACGCGACCCTGCCCGCCTCGCTCTCGTCGAACCGCAAGGAAATGACGCGCGCGCAAATGCTAGAAGCGCTCACGGCGCTTGATCGCCAGCTTGAAAGCGCGGCGCAGCCACTGGGACGCGAGCAGTCAGACCTAGTCATCTCCGCGCTTGGTCAGGATGTGTTTTACGGCGGCGCGCTGGCCCGGCTGACGGGGGCGTACCCCGGTTGCAAGACCAACAAGGCGCTAAAGGGCATCGGCACCGCATCGGCGGCCGAAGAACGGGTGCACACGCTGTTGACCAAACGCGCTGAACAACTCGGCCAGATCCGCCGCCACCTTCGCATTCGGGCGCTCCTCGAAGTCTGGCTGTTCATCCATATTCCGGCGACCATAGCCCTGCTCGCCGCACTGCTCGCGCATGTCGTGAGCGTATTTTATTACTGGTGAGGGCAAGCGCCATGGCATTCCTGATCCGAACCATCGACTTCACCGCATCCGGACGCGAAATCGTGCGCGACCGAACCGTGGATGCTGCGGCCGTCAATATCGGCCGTGCTGCCGAAAACGACATTCACCTGCCCGATCTCGCAGTCGAACAGCGCCATGTCCGCATCAGCGATGCGGGCGGCGGCATGCTGAAGATCGAGGCTGTCGGCGGGCTCGAATTCGGCATTGACGGACGTTCGACGATGGGTGCCGATGTTGATCCAAACATCGGTGCCGAACTGTCGCTCGGCTCATCGCGGCTCGCGATTTCAAGAGACGGTGACGGCCCGGTTCAGATCGTCATCAAGCAGGTCGAAAAGGACGAAGGCGCTGGCGACGCGCTGCAGAACTTTGCACTCGCCAGCGCATTGCCGAGCAAGCGGGCGATGGCATGGGTGTTTTCGCTCGCAATTCTCGTACTGCTGTTGAGCGTACCGATCTTTACCCACCTCACCCGGACGCCGGTGGAGAATGATCCGGAGAATATCACTGAAGGCCAGGTTCTGTTTGATGCAGCCTGGAGCGCCGGCGAACTGAGCATGGCGCACCATGAACTCGAAGGGAATTGCGAGGCCTGCCACGTCACGCCGTTTGTTTCGGTTCAGGATGAAACCTGCCTGACTTGCCATGAAGAGCTGGGCGATCATGCCAAGATGCCGCGCCTTAAGGAGGGCATGGCACCGCTCAGCACCGGTGATGCAATCCAGTGGTCGATTGCCGAGAGCCTTGGCAAGGAAGGGCCGCTGGGTTGTGTCTCTTGCCATTCCGAGCACGAAGGCCCTGTGAAGCTTGAGGCATCCGACGAGAAGTTCTGCGCCGATTGCCACAATGATCTCGATACGCGGTTGACCGATGTGGCGTTTGGCAATGCCTCGGACTTCGGAAAGAAGCACCCGCAGTTCCGCCCGCAATTCTTCACCGCGCATTTCGACAAGAACCCCAAGCGGGTTTCGCTCGACAAGAATCCCAAGGAAATGAGCGGCCTCATATTCCCGCATGATATCCACGTTTCGGAAACGGGAGGAGCCGCGCGCATGGCGATCAGCCTGCCGCAATATGGCGCGCCGCTGGAATGCAGCGACTGCCATGCCGAAGAGGAAGACGGTGTGGGATTTGCTCCGGTTGAGATGGAAGATTCCTGCGAGGCCTGTCACAGCCTGGTCTTCGACCGTGCCGGCCCCAACTTCAGAAACTTGCGCCATGGCGACGTGGACGATCTGATGGAAGATCTTGCCACCATGGGTCGCGGTTCGCGCGGGTCGATCGTCACAGGGCGCGATCGTCCCGGACAATTCGCGCGCGGCGGCACCTATTATTCGAATTTCGGCCGCCCGATGAGCGCCTATATCTCGATCAACCGCGCGCTTGAGCCAACCGGCGTGTGCGGTGAATGCCACATTCCGACAATGACGAACGGGCGCCGCGATCTCACCCCGGTCAATCTGCCTGATCGGTTCCTGATGCGGGGCTTCTTCAATCACAAGGAGCATGGCGACGACGTGGCGGAATGCAGCGATTGCCACGCAACGGACACTTCGAAGGAAGCGACAGATCTGCTGATCCCCGATCTTGAAAGCTGCCGCGACTGCCACCTTGGCGAAACGGCGGTAAAGACCGAAGAAATCGTCCCATCAAGCTGCGCCATGTGCCATGGGTATCACACGCCGACGATGCCGTGGCGGCCGGAGGATCATCCGAAATTGCCCGGAAATGGCGGCAGTGATAGTGTCGCTGCGATCCTGAGTAGTCTAAGACGCTGATTATGAAGAATGATAGCATCGGCGTCCTGATCGCGCAGATCACTGACACGCATGTCGGATTCGAACCGGAAGCGGGCGAAAACGAATTCAACTTCGTGCGGTTTCGCAATGTGCTTGGCCATTTGATGAGCCAGCCCATTCTGCCGGACATGCTGATCCTCTCGGGCGATCTGACCAATGGCGGGCAGCCGGAATGCTATCATCGCATCCGGGATCTTGTGCAGGAATGCCCCTTCCCCGTGCACGTGCTTCCCGGCAATCACGACAATCGCGATGAACTGCTGCGCGCTTTCCCGGAATGCCCGACTGCGGATGGATATGCACAATACGCACTGGAATGCGGCGAAGGGAGCGATCGGTTGCGCATACTGTGCTTGGATTCGTTCGAGCCCGGACGGCATGGCGGCGCCTTTTGCGAAACACGCGCAGCCTGGCTAACCCGCGAACTGGAAGCCCATCCTGACACGCCGACGATGCTGTTCATGCATCACCCGCCTGTGGTCGCCGGGATTGAATGGATGGACCCCAAGCCGTCAGAGGAGTGGTTCACCCGGTTTCATGACACAGTGAAGGGGCACAAGCAGATTGTCGCCATTCAGGCAGGCCATCTGCATCGCCCGCTCCATTCCGTAGTGGAAGGCATTCCCCTGAGCGTGACCCCAGCTGTAGCGCCTGCGGTGTCACTCGATCTGCGACCGCTCGACGCGGAAGTGGCAGACAGCCGCCCAATCGTCGCTGCCGAACCGCCGTTTTACAGCCTGCACCTGTGGAAGGACGGAACGCTGGTTTCCCACTTCCAGCCTGTCGGCCATTGGCAGACGCTTGCCCGGTTCGAGGAACACCTAAAGCCGATGATGCGGGGCCTGCTGGCCGAACGCGGGTAGAGCCGCGGCGGCCAACTGCTCAACGGCGGATTTCACGACAGTTTTCTGATTTGCCAACCGTGCGACGGAAGGCGGCGTGGGCGGATCAGTCTCCGCCCAACGCCGTATCTTCCGGCCTGGCATCCATATCGGCATTGCGCCGCAATGGGCCTATTTCACGGCCTACCCACCGATCCATGTTGACCTCGTCACTTACGCGCCATGGCACACCGGAGCGGGTCATGAACAGCTGCTCCATTTCCTCACGGGTAAATGGCCGCGAGCCTAGGCGCCCGAACACGGCGATCTGGCCGCCGGTTTCGTCCACCGCACGATCCCGATCCAGCCCCTTGGATAGGGCGATTGCGGGCGTCGGCGTCTTGGTCCAGGCGATGAGCTCCGGCACAGGCGCCGGGCTGAAGCCATAGAAGTTGCGCTGGCTGTCAGGGCTGGTCAGTTGCAGCACCTTCATGCCGTTGCGGCCGTCGGCCACATAGGCGAACAGCGAGGCATTGGTGGAGGCGACGATCACGTCCTCGGCATCATTAAGCGTCCCGCCCAGCGTCACCTTTTGATGGAGGCGCGGTGCGCGGGGGTACTTCACGTCGAGAATGACCAGCCCGTCACCCTTTGCAGCGACATAGGCGTAGGTGCGCGAGACATATATCCGCCGGGCATCGGCCAGCGGGAATGTCGCCTCAGGCACGGCAACCGGATTGCGCAGATTGGTCACATCGAACAGCTTCACGCCCTCGGCATCGCTGACCCATAGGTAACGGAACTGGATCGCGCTGGCCTTCGCTCCGGTCAACTCCCGTACCGCCGCCAGCTTGGGCGCTTTCGGATCGGAAAGATCAACCACCACCAGACCGCGACGGGCGGTGATATAGGCAATCTCGCCAGCCAGATGGATATGGGTCGCCCCGTTCAGAACCCCATCCGGGTTCCACGCATCCGAACCGTCGGCGTATTCCATCCGCTCGAAGAAGTTGTTGCGGAATTCGCCATCTGCCAGCGTGTTCACATCGACGAGGATCAGTCCCTCTTCAGCGTCAGTGACTGCGGCATAGTTGTAGATCGGCAGGAACGGCTGCTCCTGGTTCACTTCGCGCATCTGCGGAGTGTTACGTTGCGGCGCGATCGGCTGGTTGGTGGCCAGCGCCATGCAGGTCGCATTGCGTGTCTTCACATGAGTGTCGTGGCCCAGCGGGGAGAACGGCGCGGTGATGATCCGCTCCGAAATTCCCTTGTTCGCAATCGAGGCAACGTCATAGGCACGGAAGCCGCCCTTGCCTTCGGCCACGAACAGATATTCGCCGCGCAATTGCAAGCATCCGACCCGATCCCGCGTCCGTTCGTGCGGGTTGACGAATTCCTCGAACGGCTTGGTTTCACCCGAGAAGTCTTCATCAAACGCCTGGCCACGGACCCAGTTCTTCAGCTCGCGCCCGTTGTCTTCAACGTGCATCCGCCAGTAATCCGGATAGGCATAACGGTGCAGGTAAGAGCCGATGACAGCTTGCGGTTCGTCATATTCCGTGACGCGGATCGCGGTCAGCCCGCCTTCCAGACCGGTGAAGGCATGCATCCCGACAAAGTTCACGTAATTGGTACCCAGCAGCAGCAGCTGCGCCATGATTGCGTTGTTGTCCTCTTCTTCGGACAGGTGGCAATCGGTGCAGGTCTTTGTCTCCGTCAGACGCACGGTATGCGGGAAGTGCGGAGCGAAAGCCTGTGACGAGAAGCCAATCGCTGAGATCGGCGGCTGCTGCACATAGATGCGTTCGCGGTTGATGTTGGTCGAGGACAGAACCAGCGCCGAGGACGAACGGACCGGTGCGGTCTGATTGCCCTTGGTCGTCTGGTGAATGCCCAGCTGGAACATCTGATCGCGGGCAACCTGAGGGTTGTAGGTTGCGAAGTTACGGGTCGACCCGCCTTCGTAGCGGTGCGACTTGGTCTTCCAGTTCGCTTCGATCGGCAAGTGACACCCGCCGCAGCTGGTCGTCCAAGAAAGATGGCAGGTGAAGCAGGCCATTTCCTCGTCGCGGTGCGCGCGGTCGCCCGCCTCGATGCCCGTGCCGAATTCGAAACGGCCCGTTTCCGCGCCATAGCGGCTCATCAGCTTGGAACGGGCAGCCTTGGCGTTGAAAACTGGGGTCGACGGATCAACCGAGTCCTTGACCAGGCTGACTTCCCACTGAAGCGAGGGATCGACCAGCGAACGCTGGATCAGGACACGGCGGCCCTCTTCATTCTCGACCCATTCGAAACGACGTTGACCATCGGGATTACGCAGCAGGGCGAGGTTGTGGCCTTCAGGCGGTGCGGCCGGCCCGCTGGTGCGCAGGGTCGGATAGGCATCGGCTGTGCCGTGGCAATCCTTGCACCCGATCTCGATCGCATTGGCGACTTCGCCATAGATCAGACCGTTTCCGTGGGTGTCCTGCTCGAAATGGCAATCGACGCACTGCATCCCGACTTCGGCGTGGATGCTCATCATGTGCACCGCTTCGCCCGGATTGGTGCCGGGTTCGACAAACTTGCCTTCGCCATCACGGCGCCAGCGCTGACGCCAGCGGTTTTCGTGATAGGCGAATTCCTGTGCGCTGTCGGTTTCGGGATTGCCGGGGCGCAGGATGTTGCCTTCGGCATCAAGCATGTTGCCGTCACGATCCCGCTTGAAGATCGCGCGGAAGTTCCACCCGTGGCCGTGATAATCGGCAAACTGGGTGTGTTCGAGATAGGGGTTCAGATCATAGACGTTGCGCAGGAAGTCGAGATCGCCCCACATGCCGCGCGGTGATGCACCCTCGGGGTTGCGATCAAGGATCGCGCGCACTTCCTCAGCCGTCGGGAAGCGTTGTTCCTTGTAGAACGCCTCGTAATCCTCATCGCTCATCCCGTGCGGTCGCGGTGTGCGGTTTTCCGGCCCGGACCACATGAACGGCGCGTCGCTCTCGTAATCCCACATCGTGTAACCGAGGTAGGAGTTCAGGAAGATATTGGGCTGGTGCATGTGGCAATTCATGCACTGCGATGTCGGGATCGAGCGGGTGAATACGTGCTGGAGCGGGTGCCCCTTCTCGCGCACCGGAGCCTCGTCATGACCATCACCGTTGTGATCGTCATAGTGTTCGCCCGGCTGCTTCAGCCCGCCGTGTCCCATGCCGCTGTTAAGCTTGCCCGATCCGTGCCCGTCATAGCCGTGGTCTTCTTCCATTTGGCTGTTGATCGTCGGATCGACGGTGATCGTCTGGCCGTCGCGACCGTATTGGGCATAGATTGACGAATGCCGCGGCTCGCGATCGTTCGCGTAAACGACGTGACACGAAGCACAGCCCGAATGGCGGTAGTCGCCGGGCTGATCATTCGTCCCCATGAACCAAGTGAAGGGATCGTTCAGGCGGGTCTTGTGGATGTTGAGCGCCGGGATCGCGACGCGCAGGCCGGTACCGGGACCGCGGTTCGACTGCTTCAGATCAGGACGACCGGGTTCCTCAAGCCGCTGGATCTGGCCTGTCGGGCTTGGCAGACCGATTTCCGGGAACTGCGAGTTGATCGTGCGTCCGCCACGTTCGAACACGCGGAAGACGTCGGCGGGCGGGATCACGTGCCAAGTCGGCAGCGGATACAGCGTCGAAAGCACGCCGCGTGCCTTCTGTTCATCGGAAAGCGCGCCTTCCTCGCCATCTCCGGGCGAGGAGATGACATTGGCAATGCCGCTGATCGTCGCCGGATCACCGCTGCGGGTGTAGGCTTCGCCGAGTATGTAGTTCTTGAACGGCAGAATTCCGTTGTTGTAGGTCGCCCCGCCCCACAGCATTGCGCCGGTTGCCATGATTGATCGTTCGGCAGCCTCGATCGACTGGATGTGGCACGCACCACAGGCTTCGCGAGCGACGCGGTAGTCCGACGGGTTCACGAACTTGATGAATTCAGGCGCTTCCTTGTTGAGCAGCGCATAGGAGCGTTCAGGGTTCGCCGAGGACGGGAAATGCCAGCTGTCCGGGTATTTCGGCAGGACATGAGCAGCGTCGCGGGCGGCGACGTATTCGGGGTGATCCTGCGGCAGATCGGAATTGCCGCGCACGCTCGCATTGCCGCCGTGGCAGTCGGTGCAACCCAGCCGTACCGCTGGTGTTTCGTGCATCGTTGGCGCGTCGGTTTGAAGGTGACAAGTGTAGCAACCTTCTGATTTCGCATCCATTTCCGCCTGAGACTGGCGTGCGGGCGCAGGCGGCGCTGTTACCAGGCTGTAATCGCGATAGACCGCCACTTCTTTGTCAGCGGCTTGTGTTTCGGACTGGAACACGGACAGCCCCAAAAGCAGCACAGCGACTGCTAGAAGCGCCTGAGCGTATGAGAAGCGGCCGTTGCGGGTCGAGATCGGGTTTGCAGCCATCAGTAGGTCAACGTCACGTTTGCGAGGATCGAGTAGAACTCATCCTGATTGCCCAGATTGTCGAACAGGTCCTTGAAACCATCGCCGGAAATCAGCGTGGCGGCCGACAGGCGAAAAACGATGTTCTGGTTAGCCTTGGGTCGCCAGATGGCCGACGCCGACAGGTCGTATCCGATGTCATCCGGGATCGATCCTTCTACCCTCAGATTTTCAATCGAGGATGTGTCTTCGAACCACAGGTGGTTGGCATTGGCGCTGACGCGGACTTCCGGCGTCAGGTCGAAATCGGCCCCTACCCCGACCAGCCACAGGCCGGGGTTGTTGAAGTTCGATTGCCCCTGCTCCTTGGAAGAGCGCAGGTTGTTGAGAATGCCGTTGCGACCGTTCACCGATACCGCGCGGCCACCACCTGCAAACGGGATCGTCTGACGGATCCAGTAGGACGTGTCGGCGCCCGCAAACACCGGGTTTTCAAAGATGGCGTCAAAGCCGTTTTCTTCGTTGTCGTAAGGATCGCTGTCACCGCTTTGATACAGGCCCGACAGGCGGAAGCGCATCCAGTCACGGTCATAGCTGACTTCGGCTGCCGCGAACTGCGCGTTGATGTCCGCCGGTTCTCCGGTGAAGAAGTTGTTGCGATCCTCGCCCAGCGCCCAATAGGCGCTGCCGGTGATGTTGATCCGCCCGATGCGCCCGTCAACGTTGTAGCCTAGGTAGAACACATCATAGTCGCGCCCGCGCAAATCGCCCAGAAGCGCCGGGCGCACGGGGAAGCCGTTGTCGTCGATCTCGATATCATTGCCTTCGCGGTTGCGATTGTAGGCAAGCGTAAACTGGCTGGTCAGCGCCGGGATCAGGAAGTCCTGACGATAGACATTGGCGATGAAGACCAGATCATCGCGCGGGCTTTGCACCACGGAATTGAGGCCGCTGTTGGTGTCTTTCTCAAGACGCCAGAACGCGGCCAGATTGAACTGGAAGCGATTGTTGTCGCGATTGCCGAACAGCCGCACGCCCAGCTGCTGATCGTTGAACAGGAAGCCGCGGAAATCAGCCTGGAACGGCTGAATGCCGGCGCGGATCGAGATGAAGTCGAACCGGTCGGTATCCTGCGGCGTGAAGTGGTAATCGACGAAGGCTTCCTGCACGCCAAGGAAATGATCGAGGCGATCGGTGCCCTTCGACGGCTCCACAAACAGCACGCGGCGTTCTGGCACGTCGACGTAGTTGATGTTGTAGGCCAGCGTCACGCGGTATTCGATGCTGGGCGGCTTGTACGCGGTGCTGCCTTTCAGCAGCGCGGCGCCGACGATGAAGGTCTGCGACAAGACCGTGGAGAAGTCGTTGCCGAACACATCGAGCCGATCGGGGTCCTGCGTGGTCTGGATACCGACAGGGATCGGGAATGTACGCGGTTCGTAAACGGTGTCGCTGATCGCGTTGAGAACGAAAAACCAGTCATCACCCTTGATCGGCAGCCACGGAACCTTGTCCGGGTTGATCGGGCGGTCGCCCTTGTAGGTGTTCTGGTTATAGGGATCGAGCAGGCTTTCCCGGATCACCGGATTGCCTTCGATATCGGTCACCGCATCGATCAGACGCCAGCGATCGGGGAGCGGCACCTGATCGGGAGAGAACGCCTGTGGAGGAGGCGCTCGCACCGCGCCCTGATTTTCCTGCGTTATCTCGACCGGTAATTCCGAATTGAAACCGGGCCGTTCGCGCCCTTCGATGATGTCGCGATCAAGCGGCTCCGGTTCGGTCTTGGCCGTCTGGTTCAGGCCTTCCGCGGGTTCCTCAACCTGCTCTTCCGATTGCTCGGCCGGAGGAGGCGTTGGCGCCGGAGCGGGCGCAGCCTCTGGCGCTGCAAAGGGTTGGGCAAGCACCACGAGCGGGATGAGCGAGAGCGCCATGACTACAGCCCCTCACACACGTTTGACGCCGGATCGTCGAGGAAAGGCGCGAATGGGCAATTGATATACCGCAGCCTGACCTGACGGCTGCCGACCTGCACGACGATCCGATCCGCGCGGATATCCTTCGGCGCGTTGTTGATGCTGCCCGAACGCACCCCGGCATTGTGCAGGCCAAGGAAGCTGATCATGTCGTCCTGATCGATCCCGTCGCCCGACACGCCGATACCACCGACAAGCTGGCCGCCGCGATAGACCGGAACCGAACCGGGGAAGATCTGGATGCCATTGTCCAGCCGCGTCCCGGCCCCTGCGATATTGGGAAGCCCGGTGCAATTGCGCGGCGTGTCATCCGCCACCGCCCCGGTCACGAAACCAAGGTGCCGGGCCAGGTTGGAAACCACCAGCGCCGATTGCAGCCCGGTGGAGAAGGGATTGAACTGCTCGATCGGGCGGGAAAGCGGGCCGTGCGGCGTGCCGACTTCGCCATCGGGGAAATAGGGCCGCGACAAATTGCCGCCCGAACGATCAGCAAAGGCAAATCCGCCGGTCAGGGCATTGGGATCACCCAGGAAAGTGCGAACGCGCTGCACGAACAGGGGCACTTCGCCGCTCGCCGCCTGCAATTCGCTGGCCGCCACCGCCGAGGAGAAGAAGTTTGCCGTGCGCGCCTTTTGCAAAGACACGTCGGTGCCGAAAATCGGCGCATCGGGTGAACGCACGATGCCAAGGATACGCCCGCGCGTATCGACAAGGCTGATCGTCACCTGCGCGCGGCTGTCGAGCGGCTTGCGGATCTGCGCGCGCGCCCGGCTCATCACTGTGAAGGCTTCTTCGAGGATGATCGCGGCCTCTGCCTGCGTGATCGGCTGCGCGATATCCGCAGCATCGGTACCGCCGCGTACTGGGTAACGATTGTTGCCCGCGCCATCGCTCAGGACAAAGGCATCGGCGATGGAGAATTCCGTCGCGCGCGAGGGACGGATACCCGACGTTTCGGTGCCATAGGCTGCACCTGCACGGATGGTACCGTTGGTATATCCGCGCACCTGCACCAGCGTCCCTGCTGTCCCGGCAAAGCTCGCCCCGGAAACATTCGACAGCCCGTTGTAGGTGGCATCGGTATAGCGGAATGTCGTCCCGTCCGCTGAAATCCTGTCGCCACGAATATCGACGGGCGCTTCGAAGCCGACTGTCCCGGCAAGCGCGATCATCTCATCCGCATCGATATCCACGTCGAGGACATTGGGGTCAAAGCCGTAGACACCGTCGGACATCACCCCGACGCCGCCGACGACCACGCCGTTCTTGTACAGCGGGAAGCCGCCCGGGTCAGCCGCAAGGCCCAGCGGCGAACGCTGTGGGCCGATCATGCCGTCGCTGAAACGCGAGGACAGGTCGGAACAGGGCAGCTGGCTGAACTGCACACCGAACAGCGGGCCGCTTTCAAGGCCGACAGTCGTCGGCGCGGGCGGAAAATGCTGCTGCACGATCTGCGAAGCGACACGGCTGGAGAAAGCGTTGCCACCACTCGAAAGATAGGCGCCGGTGATGGCCTTGGCGATGGCGGCGGCCTCTGCCGGCACATCTAGCCCCTGGATGTCGATATTCTGGCCGTTGGGCGCATCGGGAATCGAGGCACTGGCTGGAGCGCCCGGCATCCGGAACACCGCCAGCACATTACCTACCCGGTCGACGACGGAAATGACCGCCGGAGCCCCTTGCGAATTGGCCTGCGCCGCGGCCTGCGCGATCACTTTCTGGACATCGGCGACCGAAAGGCTTTCAGCCGCCGGAATGGAATAGAGTTGGCCGGTTGGCGGTGGCGGCGGCGGAGAAGGCGGCGGGACATTGCCCGACCCCCCGCCCGAAGGCGTGGAATCGCCTCCACCACAAGCCGCCAGTACGAGCAGCGGCGCTCCGACTAGGATTCTCCACCCCCCGGCCATGTCTATTGCAACCTGCGAATGGCGGTGGTGGCAGAGGCAAGCGCGGTGCGGAAATCAGCCGGCTTGTAAGCGTTGGGCTCTTCAACCGCAGCATAGGCCTTGTTGATGTCGGCGCGGATACCCGCAGCCGCCCCGGCCGTGACGCGGCCATTGGAAACAAGCCCGTTGAGCAGCGTGTCGATCGCCATCACCGCCTGCACCGATCCGGTGTAGTCGGTGAAGCGCGGACGCGTAGCCGAACCGCCGATGATCTCGATCACGCGGAAAGCGTCCGCATCGATATAGGCCCGCTGGCTGAGCGCGTTGGACAATGCCCCTGCACGCTGCGACAGCGCCTGCGCAGCTTCGCGCGGATTGCCGCCGCCTGCCATCGATTTGTGGAAGTCGCGGCTCGCGGCCTTGAACGCATCGGCCTGAGCCGGAACCAGCGCCCCGGCTACAGCCGACAGCATGATGATGTTTTCATCGTTGAACGGCGGATTTCCGAATGCGATCGGGCGTTCCGGATTGGTTTCAAACGTCAGGCGGCGATTGTCAGAGTCCTGAATTTCGCGGTGACACGAATGGCAGTCGAAGAAATAAAACTGCGGAAACGCGCCTTCCATAGAGAAGCGCGGCTGCGCGAACAGGCTGGTCTGGCGCCGCACGGCTTCGGCCTGACCCACCGCCCAGAAGCGCACGGCATTCGGCTTGCCCTTCCGTGAGGCGTAATCGCCGTCGATGTCGTGATGCTGCTGGAGCGCGCTGAACAGGTCGAGCTCGAACGACACGCGCGGATGGCCTGCGGCCATCATTTCATGCGTGACGAACTGCCCCGGCTTGGTCGAACCGAAATGACAATCAAGGCAGACATTGGCGCGAACCTGCGGGTTCTCCAGCGGGGTCAGCCCGTCTGCGACATTCGAAGCATGAGTCG
Source organism: Erythrobacter aurantius (assembly GCF_023823125.1). Classification (NCBI taxonomy): domain Bacteria; kingdom Pseudomonadati; phylum Pseudomonadota; class Alphaproteobacteria; order Sphingomonadales; family Erythrobacteraceae; genus Erythrobacter; species Erythrobacter aurantius. Next base: position 2,980,170 of record NZ_CP090949.1, read on the forward strand.
CCGGGCGGGCATAGTGCGAGGCCAGCCAGCCTTCAGCCGCACCGTGGCAGCTCTCGCACCCCACCCCGTCGCTGAGCTGGAAGCGCGGGCCACGCTGCGCGCTAGGGGCAAAGGTCGCATGGCAGCCGAGGCACTCGGTTGCCTGAGTGGCAGGCCCAAGACCAAGGCTGCTGGCAATTTGCTGACCGCGCCGTCCTGCGAGCACGGCATAGGCCCGGCTGTGCGCGCCGCTGGGGGAGGAGGGCTCCTGCCAGCTTGCGATTTCATCCTGACGGACAACTGCGCCATTGCCTTCCGCGCGGCCATGGCAGGTGGAACCGGCGCAGCTTGCCACGCCTTCGAACGTGCCGTTGCCATAGGCGATGGCTGCGGGAAAGCCCGCTGCAAGCGCACCTACCGCGACAATGCGGAAGAAACCGGAACCGATCCGGTCAAAGGGATTGAGAAATCCCCGCTTCGGCCCTGATACTGTCATCTCTAGCCCCCCACGAGATGCGCTAACTTTGCCAATTTTTCAGCCCCGCGCAAGTGTTGCATCACTTGCCAAAAGCCGACGCCGCGAACTGCGGATCGCACCTTAATTAGCGATCCCGCCAGATCGAGGCTTGTACAGTCCCGCCAGACAGCAGCATCTTCAACGCCGATTCTGCTGGTGACACGCTATCCCCGCCCACCCTTGTCACAAGCTTGCGTGCGAGTTGCAACCTCCAATCCGCTGAAAATCCCGAATTGTCGGCAGAATCCATTGCGCGTGCCACTGATTGCCAGCGGACAGGATCGGATTGCCGCTTCGTGCATTCCTGCATCATCATATTGGTGCAGCGCGATATCGCATTGCAACATTTCGCTTGGCGAATCCGGGTGCAAGGGTATGTTCAATTGGTGGGTGATCTTCATTCCCTGACCTTTGCCGTTGCCGCGCTACTGCTGGCGGGCGCGGGTGCGGGATTTGCAGGGGGGCTTTTCGGCATAGGAGGCGGCTTTGTGGTCGTCCCGGCTCTCGTCGTGCTGCTCCCGCTGCTTGGCGTCGCGCCCGATCAGACGGCGCATGTCGCCGTAGGGACCTCGCTGGCGACAATCATTTTCACTTCGATCCGTTCGACCCAAAGCCATGCCAAGCGTGCCGCCGTCGATTTCGATGTACTGCGCAGTTGGGCCGTCTGGGTGGTTATCGGCACGGCACTAGGCACGCTGGTTGCCGGATATGTATCGGGGGCGCAATTGGCCCTGATCTTCGGGATCGGTGTTTTTGTCTTCGCCATCTATTTCCTGCTCCCCGAGCGCAAGGGCGCGCCGCTGTTCGCAGCCATGCCCACGGGCCTGCCCCGGGTCGGCATGGCAGGCACGCTGGGCGCGTTTTCGGCGCTGCTCGGTATCGGCGGCGGAACTCTGACCACGCTGACGATGACCGTATGTGGTGCCCCCATCCACCGCGCGATCGGAACGGCGGCAGGCATGGGCGCGATCATAGCCATCCCCGGCACAATCGGTTTCATGCTGATCGGCCTTGGCGAAGGCGGGCTGCCCTGGGGCTCCATCGGCTTCGTCAACCTGCCCGCAGCCGTCGCCATTGTGATCACATCCGTCATTTTCGCCCCGCTCGGCGTCGCGGCGGCGCACCGGCTTCCCCCGGCCGTGCTGCGCCGGGTGTTCGGCGTGTATCTCATTGTCGTCGGAGCCACGATGATCGCCAAGTTCTGATCAGCCCAAGTTTTCGAAAGGAGCGAACGCCATGCAGACCAATCGCCGAACTTTCCTCGCCGGAGCCGGAATAGGCACCGGAATCGGGGCAGGCCTCGCAGGATCTGCAGCAAGCGCGACCATCATCCCCGGCCCGGTTGCTCCGGATTTCGGCCCAATGCCGGGGCAGGCACTGCTGAGCCGGAACGAAAACCCCTATGGTCCCGCCCCCTCCGCCATCCGAGCGATCAGGCGCTCGGCATCATTCGGGTGCTACTATGCCGATCGCGGCCTGCGGCATTTGCAGGACATGATTGCCGCAAGGCACAACGTCCGTTCGGAACAGGTGGTGGTGGGCAGCGGCTCAACCGAAATCCTTTGCGCCATCGCGCTCGCCTGGGGGCGTGAAGGAGCGATCCTTTGTCCCGACCTGTTCTGGGATACAACGGTCGTTTACGGTGAGCGGCAGGGTGTGAAATCGATCCGTGTCGCGCTGACAGCGGACATGAATGTCGATCTGGCTGCGATGCGGGCGGCGCTGACAGACGAAGTATCACTGATCCAGATTTGCAATCCCAACAACCCTACCGGCGTGCTGATCCCTGCGGCGGACCTGCGGGCGTTTTCCAAGGCGATCAAGAACACGGCGACGCTGCTGGTTGACGAAGCCTATAACGAACTCACCGACGATCCCGCCAACAACACGATGATCGACCTCGTTCGGGAGGGAGCAGATGTGATCGTTTGCCGCACCTTCTCCAAGATCTACGGAATGGCAGGAATGCGGGTTGGCTATGCCATCACCAGTGAGGAAAACGCTGATCGCATCCGTGGTTATCTGATGAGCTTTGGCGGCAATGTATCCGGAGTCGCCGCGGCGATGGCGAGCTTTGACGACACCGAATTTCTCGATCGTTCGCGTGCGATGGTGATCGAAGGGCGCGAGATGATCATGGCCGCAGTGAAGGAAGCGGGGCTGACTGCCCTGCCCTCGCAAACCAATTTCGTTTATGTCGAAGTGCCCGATGCCGATGCGGTGCAAGCCGCCATGCGCGAGCGCGGCATCCTTATCCGGGGCGCCTATGGCCCTTGGACGCGATATTCGCGGGTCAGCACCGGAAAGCTGGAAGATGTTGCCCGCTATGCAGAGGCGCTCCCGCAAGTTATCGAGTCGCTACGCGCGTAACCCAAGGAAGAGAGAGATCCCGAAATGCGTTTCATGTCCCTTTTGCTGGCCGGCGTTGCTGCCTGCGCTCCCGCCGCAGCTCTGGCGGATACACTCGTTGATGTGGAAAGCGAACACATAGCCAGCGATGTGCCGATGCCGCAGTTCAGGGTCGACACCAGCTGGCCCAAACTGCCCGATGACATGATCCTGGGCCAGATCCCCGGACTTGCCGTGGCGCAGGACGACACGATCTGGATTCTGACTCGCCCCAATTCGCTAGACGCAACCGAAACCGGGCTTGACCGGGACCCGCCGATCACGGTCGCCTGCTGCAAGGCACCGCCGCACGTGCTGCAATTCGATCGCGAGGGCAATCTCCTTCGCAGCTGGGGCGGACCGGCGCTGGCACCGGGCGAAAGCACCGTTACCGGCAGCGGGCGCAACGCCGTGGAGGAAGGCGACGAACAATGGCCCGCCAATGTCCACGGGCTTTATGTCGATGCCGACAACACGGTGTGGATCGGAGGCAACGGCAATGGCGATCACGTCGTGCTCAACTTCACCGCTGACGGGGAATTCATCCGCCAGATCGGCCGCAGACAGACCACCGACGGCAATTCGAGCGAGCAATATCTCGGCAACCCCGCCGATATCGCCGCCAATGGCGACAGCGTGCTGATCGCGGACGGCTATATCAACAAGCGGATCATCGAATTTTCGAGCGAGGACGAAAGCTTCCTCCAGCTGTGGGGCGCCTATGGCGAGGACCCCGACGGAGGCACGCGGGACGAGCCGTTCGATCAGAGCCAGGCCACCAGCACCGGCGACGGCGGGGCCAATCCCGAAAGCAGGAGCTTCGGCGACATCGTCCACTGCGTCGTGCGCGGCCCGGACAACACCGTTTATGTCTGCGACCGCCGCAACAACCGGGTGCAGGTATTCCGCGAAACCGATGACGGCATCGAATTCGTGCAGGACATCGTGATCGCAGCCGAAACCGGCGGCACCCGCACAGCATCGGACGTCGCCTTCAGCCCGGACGGCAAATATGTCTACATCGCCGACATGATGAACGGGCGGGTGTGGATCCTGCTGCGTGAAACGCACGGCGTTGTCGGATGGTTCGGCCGCAACGGGCGCTATCCCGGCCAGTTCATCTGGCTGCATAGCGTCGATGTCGACAGCGAAGGCAATGTCTACACCACCGAAGTGAACACCGGACGCCGGGTGCAACGTTTCGTGCTGCAAGGTATGACGCAGTAACGGCTGGCTTGCCTTCAATCAGCCAACTGTAAAAACATTGTGGGCGGGCGCGCTGCGGGAATTGCCGCTGATGCCCTGCCCGCACCCTCTCCTGAGCCTACCGGGTCTGTGCCAGGATTCTGAGAGCCCCCTTGTGTATGCGGCTTTCTTCCCCGATTAGCCGGGTTAGGGGGAAATTAGCGGGTCGCTGTCTTAATCGGTTTGATGGGTTTCAGCGGCAGGGGTGCGATATGTCCGACAACGTTCAAGACGATTCCGCTTCGGAGACTCGCAAGCTGCGCGAAGCGCTGGAGGACGCACAAGCCGATGCCCGGCGACAGGCACAGGCGGCGAGGGCCGAGTCCGCCGCCGAGATTACCCAGTTGAAAGCCACCGCGCAGGCCTTGCGCGAAGAACTAGAACTGCAGACGCACGAAACCGCACGGCAGGTGCAGGCAGCACGGCAGGAAGCCTCTGCCGAAATCAAACTCTTGCAGGAAACGATACAGGCCCTGCGTGACGGGCTCGAAGACGCGCAGGCCGATGCGGCAAGGCGCATCCAGGCGGAAAAACAGGCTGCAGCAGCCGAAATCGCCCAGTTGCGACACGCCGTGCAATCGCAGCGCGACGAAATGGACGAGATGCGCGCCACCTTCAATTCGGAGCGGCAGGCGCTCGAACGCAGCCAGCGCGATCAACTGCTCGAACTCAAGAACACGATCCAGCACCTGCGGGAACGGCTTACGGAGAAACAGCTTTGAGCGATGTATCAAACACCAAGGCCGGGGGCGCCAATCTGACGCAGGCGGAACGCGTGCGGCAATTGCAGATGATGCTCGATGTTTCGCGCCAAGTCGCGTCGATGGACACGCTTGATGCGGTTCTCGATACTCTGGTCAGCGTTGCGGTGGAACAGACCGGCGGGGAGCGCGGTTCGCTGTTCCTGCACGATGCGGCCACTGGCGAGCTGTTCAGCCGGATCGCGCAGGGGCTGAAGCGCCGCGAAATCCGCATTCTGGATGATGTCGGCATTGCCGGGTGGACGTTTCACAAGGGCGAAGGCGTGATCATTCACGATGCCTATGCCGATGAACGCTTCAACCGGGAGGTCGACCAACAGACCGGCTATACCACCAAGTCGATCCTTGCCACGCCGATCCGCAATGCGCGCGGCGACATTATCGGTGTCGCTCAGGTGCTGAACAAGCAGTCAGGCGAGTTCACCCAGCAGGATCTCGACGTGCTCGAAGGTGTGACAACCCAATGTGCGATAACGCTGCAATCGATGCAGATGGTCGAGCGGATGGAGGACACGCGGCGGCGCGAAATCGAATTCCTCAATATCGTGTCCGAGATGACGTCGGAACTGGAACTCTCGACGTTGCTGCGCCGCGTGATGACCGAGGCGACATCGATGCTGGATGCGGAACGGTCTACCCTGTTCATCAATGACGAGAAGACCAACGAGCTGTTCAGCCATGTCGGCGAAGGGCTCGATGCGATGGAAATCCGTCTACCCAATCATCTGGGCATCGCGGGCACGGTCTTCACTTCGGGCAAGGCGATCAATATTCCGCACGCCTATACCGATCTGCGTTTCAACCCCGCTTTCGACAAGCAATCCGGGTTCTTCACCCGCTCGATCCTTTGCGTGCCCGTCGTCAACAAGGCGGGCGAGACGATCGGTGTGACGCAGGTGCTGAACAAGCGTGGCGGCCCTTTCACCGAAGAGGACGAGAGCCGGCTGAAAGCCTTCACCGCGCAGATTGCCATCGGTCTGGAGAACGCCAAGCTGTTCGGCGACATCCAGTCGATGAAGAATTACAATGAAAGCATGCTGCAATCGATGTCGAACGGTGTGATCACCTTCGACGAGGAAGGCGAAAACCGCACGTGCAATCAGGCCGGCGCACGCATCCTGCGGATCGATCCGCGCACGATCATCGGCAAGTCTCCAGCGGAGGTTCTGGGCGAGGAAAACCGCTGGCTGGTCGACACCATCGCCCATGTTGCCGAAACCGACGAAGGCGAAAGCCTGCTCGACATGGAACTGGTGTTCGCGGGTGAGAAGGTATCGGCAAATGTCACCGTTCTGCCCATGGTATCCGGCGAAGGCGCCTCACTCGGCACGCTGGTGATGATCGAGGACATTTCCGACGCCAAGCGGGCCAAATCCACCCTCTCACGCTACATGGACCCGGGTGTCGCCGCGCAAATGCTTAGCGGCGGCGGCGAGGATGAAATCCTGGGCGGCAAGGACACCACGGCCACGGTGCTGTTCTCCGACATCCGCGGTTTCACCACCATTACGGAATCGCTGGGCGCGCAGGGCACGGTGGCTCTGCTCAACGATTATTTCGAGCTGATGGTTGGCTGCATCTCGGAACAGGGCGGGATGCTCGACAAGTTCATCGGCGATGCGATCATGGCCGCTTTCGGCATTCCCGTGGGGCATGAGGACGACGAGGATCGCGGCCTGCGTGCCGGGATCAACATGATCAAGACGCTGTGGGAATGGAATGCCGAGCGCGAGGCGCGCGGCGAAATGCCCGTCGACATGGGGCTGGGCCTCAACACTGACAGGATCGTCGCGGGCAATATCGGATCGCGCAAACGCATGGACTACACCATGATCGGCGACGGGGTGAACCTCGCTGCCCGGCTTGAAAGCGCCTGCAAGCAGTATTCCGCGCGCATCCTGCTGTCCGAATACACCGTGGCGCGGCTGAAGGGCGTCTACCGCCTGCGCGAAGTCGACAAGGTGGTGGTAAAGGGCAAGACCGAGCCCGTCGGGGTGTTCGAATGCCTCGATTACCACTCTGATGCGAGCTTCCCCAATCTGATGGATGTGCTGGGCAATTTCAACGAAGGGGTGAAGGTCTATCGCAAGCAGGAATGGGACCGCGCCGCAGGCTATTTCGGGAAAGCGCTGGAAGCCAATCCCGATGACAAGCTAAGCCGCACGTATATCGAACGCTGCGAACTGATGAAGGCCAACCCTCCCGGCGATGACTGGGACGGGGTCTGGGTGATGACCTCGAAATAGGCCCTCGAAAACAAAAGGGGCAAAAGCAAAAGGGGCAAAAGCAAAAGGGCGGAACAAACGCCCCGCCCTTGTTTCCCGGTTTGCGGTTCGATCAGCCCGCCGAAAGCGCGATGTGGCGCTTCATGTGGTGATCGACATTGCCGAATTCGGAATCGAACAGCGTCAGCCGCTTGAAGTAGTGGCCGATGGCGTATTCGTCGGTCATGCCGTTGCCGCCGTGGATCTGGATCGCTTCCTGACCGATCTTGTGCGCGGCCTGACCGATGCGGACCTTGGCGGTGGACACGGCCAGTTTGCGCTCACGCTCAGGCGCGTCGAGCTTGAGCGTGGCGTAGTAGGTCAGCGAAACAGCCTGCTCATATTCGGTGTACATGTCGGCCATGCGGTGCTGCAGCACCTGGAACTTGCCGATCGGAACCCCGAACTGCTTGCGCTGCTTGGAATATTCGAGCGTCATGTAATTGGCGACTTTCATCGCCCCGCAGACTTCGGCGCAAAGCGCGGCGACCGCTTCGTCTGCGACCCGCTCGATCAGGGGGAGAGCCGCGCCCTCCTCTCCGATCAATGCGTCTGCCGGAACGCTGACGTTTTCGAAATAGACCTCGGAAGCGCGGCGACCGTCAAAGGTCGCATAATCGCGGGTGACTACGCCTTCGGCCGACTTGTCGACGATGAAGACCGAAATCCCGTCCTTGTCGCGCTGTTCGCCCGATGTACGCGCGGTGACGATCAGGTGGCTTGCCCAGGGCGCACCGATGACAACCGCCTTGTGCCCGTTGAGCACATAGCCATCGCCGTCCTTCTTTGCCGTCGTCTGGAGATCGGCGAGATCATAGCGGCCCTTTGGTTCGGCATAGGCGAAAGCAAAGATGCGCTCGCCCGAAACGATGCCGCCGATATGTTCTTCCTTCTGCGCGGCGGTGCCAGCATGCTTGAGGAAACCGCCAGCGCAAACGACGGTCGGCACGAACGGTTCGACCACCAGCCCCTTGCCGAACTCCTCCATGACGACCATCGCGTCGATCGCACCGCCGCCAAAGCCGCCGTCCTCTTCGCTGAACGGCATACCCAGAATGCCAAGCTCGGCCAGCTGCGCCCAGATTTCCGGGCGCCATCCGGCATCGCTGGCGATCACTTCGCGGCGCGTTTCGCTGCCGTATTCCTCGCGAACGAGGCGAGCCAGACCGTCGCGCACCATTTGCTGTTCTTCGGTGAAGTTGAAGTCCACTTCTAATCCCCTCAGTGTCCTTTAGGTGCCGTTACAGGCCCAGGATCATTTTCGTGATGATGTTGCGCTGGATTTCATTCGATCCGCCATAGATCGAGGTCTTGCGCATGTTGAAATAGGTCGCGGCGGAAAGCTGCGCGTAGTCCGGGCCGATCGGATACTGGTTCGATCCCACATCAGCGATGCTGCCGTACATCGGCGTGCCATAGCTGCCGACGGCTTCCAGCGTCAGCTCGGTCAGGCGCTGCTGGATTTCGGTGCCCTTGATCTTGAGGATCGAGCTTTCCGGCCCCGGCCCCTTGCCCGCCTGTTCACCAGCCAAAGTGCGCAGTTCGGTGTATTCGAGCGCGGCGAGGTCGATCTCGAGCTGGCTGACCTTGCGTGCGAAATCGAAGTCGCTGATCAGCGGTTTGCCGTCGATCGTCTCTTGCGCGGCGATCTCGCGCAGCTTTTCGACCCCGCGCTTCGAACGCGCGACACCCGCAATCCCGCTGCGTTCATGGGCGAGGAGGAACTTGGCATAGGTCCAACCCTGGTTTTCGACCCCGACAAGGTTTTCGACCGGCACACGCACATCGGTGAGCCAGGTTTCGTTCACTTCGTGTCCGCCGTCGATCAGCTTGATCGGCTTCACTTCGACACCCGGGGTCTTCATGTCGACCAGAATGAAGCTGATGCCTTCCTGCGGCTTGGCGGCATCCGGATCGGTGCGGCACAGGAAGAAGCCCCAGTCGGCGTGCTGTGCCAGAGTGGTCCAGGTCTTTTGTCCGTTGATGATGTAGTGATCGCCGTCGCGCACCGCCGTCGTCTTGAGGCTGGCGAGGTCGGAACCGGCGCCCGGCTCGGAATAGCCTTGGCACCACCAGACATCGCCACTCAGGATGCCGGGCAGGTGCTGCTGCTTCTGCGCGTCATTGCCGAAGGTGTAGATCACCGGGCCGACCATCGAAATGCCGAACGGCAGCGGCATGAACGTGCCGACGCGGGCGTTTTCCTCGGACCAGATATACCGCTGCGTCGGGGTCCATCCGGTGCCGCCATATTCGACCGGCCATGCCGGTGCCGACCAGCCCTTGCGCCCAAGGATTTTGTGCCAGGCCGTCATGTCCTCAGGCGTCATGTCCTCGCGGTTGCCCATCCCTTCGAGATACTTGGGGTGGTTTTCCTCGATAAAGGCGCGCACCTCTTCACGGAACGCAATCTCTTCCTGCGTGAACTCGAGATTCATCGCGACTGTCTCCCAATTAAGTCTTTAGTTGCTACGCTTCCTGCCACGGTGCGTTCCGTGCTCAAAGCCCCTTTTGCGCCGATTATGCGCAAGCCTTGTTCGATTGCGAGCAACCCAATTGCGCCTGACGCTACGGCAATACGTCTTTGATGAGCGGATTGGGAAAACGCCGCCGCATCGTGACGGCGAAAAAAACTTCCGTGATGCCGGTCAAACGCTCCAGTTCGACAAGGATCCCGCTCTCCAACTCGCCTTTGACGACGATCGGGGGAATCACCGCAAGGCCGACATCAGCACGGGCCAGCAGGCGCAGCATCGCCATGTCATCCCCCTCTGCCGCGATGCGCGGTACAATGCCCATGCGATCAACCATCGCGTCGAAACCTGCCCTCAACGCGGTTTCAGGGGTCGGCAGGATCAATGGGTTGTCGGCCAGCAACTGCTCGACCCCGCCACCCGATCTGCGCGCTGGCGTGCCGACAAGGCTGACAGGCTGTTCGTCGAGCCGCCGCACCAGATAGGGGCTGCCGGCATCACGCGCCGGAACCAGATTGGTAAGCACCACGTCGAGCGAAAGCGCCTCTAGCCGCCGCAACAGGCTTTCTTGCGTGCCTGATCGCAGAACCACCTCGACATCGTCCCGGCCCAGCAGAGGCTCGAGGAAACGCATCTGGAAGTTGCGCGACAAGGTGGCGAGCGCCCCGATGCGCAAGACACGGCGTTGGCCCTCCGCGCGGTCGAGCGTTGCAGTCAGATGATCGGCGGCCCGGAATATCTCGTCGGCATGATCAAGCGCGATCCGCCCGGCTTCGGTCAATTGCAGCGTGCGCCCGACCCGATCGAACAGGTCGTGGCCCAGCGCGGCTTCAAGCGTCCTGATCTGGGTCGAAACCGCCGATTGCGAGATGTTCAGCGCCCGTGCCGCGTCAGTCAAATTGCCTTCCCGCGCGACCGCGCGAAACAGGCGAAGATGGTGCAGATTGAGATTGGACATAGTTCCACAAAATAGAATGCTTAGTGCGATTATATGAATTTTTCTTGATGAATTCCACCCTCTATCTGGTGCGCAAGTTTTCATCGGAGTTCCAGATGCCGCTTGCATTCTCGCTATCGCACATTGCCCCTGTAATCCTGCTGCTTGTGGGAGCGATCGCGCTGTTCCGCCCGGGAAAACGCCCCGGCAATCTGCCGCGCCTCGCAGAGCTGGCAGCATTTGGCGCGATGGTGCTGACGTTGATCGGCCTTGCTCAGGTGATCCTTGGCGAGCCTGCGCGACTGACAGCCCTTAAGGAACCGCTGCTTATCGCCCTTCGCGCCGATCTGGTCAGCGCGACAATGGCTCTACTTGTCGGTTTTATTGGCTGGATCGTCATGCGTTACAGCCGCACCTATCTCGACGGTGAGGAACGCGAAGGCGCGTTCCATGGCCTGATGCTGGCAACGCTCGCTGCGGTTCTGGTGTTCGTGCAGGCGGGCAGCATGGTAACGATCATCCTTGCCGCCATGACTGTCGGCGTGACGCTGAAGCGTCTGCTGCTGTTCTACCCTGACCGCCCCGAGGCACAGCGCGCGGCGACCAAGTTCGCGCTGGTCTGGCATTCGGGCGATATGCTGCTGATCCTCGCCGCATCGCTGTTGTTCGCGGTCTTCGGCACGAGCGACATCGCCGCAATCACCAACGCAGCAAGCACCGAGAGGCTCGGCTTTACAGGCAATCTGGCGGTGGCTTTCATCGTCCTTGCCGCCGCGCTCAAGACCGCCGCCTTCCCCTTGCATGGCTGGTTGACTGAGGTGATGGAGGCTCCGACGCCGGTGTCCGCGCTGCTGCATGCGGGTATCATCAACTCAGGCGGCGTCCTGTTGATCACCGCCGCGCCGCTGGTTCAGGCCAGCACCGGATCGATGGCGGCGCTGGTGCTGCTGGGCGGGCTTACCGCGCTGTTCGGCGCTGCCGTGATGCTGACGCAGAATGCTGTGAAGACGGCGCTTGCCTGGTCCACTGTCTCGCAAATGGGCTTCATGCTGCTGCAATGCGGGCTGGGCCTGTGGACGCTGGCGCTGCTGCATATCGTCGCCCACTCGCTCTACAAGGCGCACGCTTTCCTGTCGTCGGGCGGAGCGGTGCAGGATGTCGCCAGCATCCGCCGCCCCGGCCCGGTTGCCGCGCCCAGTGTCCCGGCCGTGCTGAAGAGCTTTGGCCTTGCACTGGTGCTCTATGCCGCGATTGCCACACTGTTCACGATCTTCATCGGCCCCAAGAGCGCGCAGGCGCTGGCGCTGGGTGCGATCCTGATCTTCGGCGTCGCCTATCTGGTGGCTCAGGGTCTTGCCGATCTTGCCCCGGTTGCTCTCACCAAGCGCACCGTTGCGGCCTCGCTGGCAGCGGCAATCGCCTACTTCAGTTTTCAGGCCGCAGCCGAGGTAATCTGGGGGCCGGGCCTGCCCGCCGCACCCGTTCCCGGCCCGCTGGAATGGGCGCTGATCGTGGTCGCAGTGCTTTCGTTCGGCCTTGTCGCCTTTGCACAGGCTCTGTTCCCGTTGTGGGCGCACCACCCGTCAACTGCGGGCCTGCGGGTCCACCTCGCCAACGGCCTTTACCTCAATGCCCTGCTTGATCGCGCCATTGGCGGGTTCAGCAAAGCCAAATCCAATTCGTAAGGCAGACCAGTCATGTTCATGAAGCATTCGCAGATCACCCCCGTCCGCCTCTCGGAAATCCTCGGCGCTGCAGAGGCCGCTGCACGGGCGATCCCCCCCGCCTTCCCGCTGGATGCGACGGTCGCCGTCAATCCGTTCCTGGGTCAGACGGGTGAAGACCTCGCCACGACGCAGGCGCGGCTTGCGCGGGTTGCGGGTTGCCCCGTCACGCTCGACGCGCAGCACTTTGCGACTACCATCCGCGAAGGGAAGATCACCGATCAAGACCTGTCCGAAGCGCTTGAAGCATCGCCGCACTCCGGCAAGCCATCCAGCCTTTCCGCACTCAAGGTTGCAGCCACCGCCATGGGATCGGGGGTGGCTGCAACCGCCCTGCCCACTATTGCCGATCTGGCGGCGGAAGCGACGGGCATCGACTGGCCTTCGATCATCGACAAGACCGTGGGCCGCTGGGCCGCCGGCCAGTTCGACCGGGGTCAGGCGCTGTGGTCGCCCACTCCGGGCACACCCGCCTTCGTCGCATGGCGCGAATGGGCCGTGCATGACCTCACCCCGGAAGTTGCCGGGCTAAAGGGGTTCTGCGCGCATGTAGCCGCCGCTCCGGACACCACCGAACGCGCGATCCTCGCCTGTGCCGATGCATTGGGCATTTCGGGCGAAGCGGCGGAAACCGCGTTTCACCGCCTCTACATGAGCCTTGGCGGATGGTCGCAGCATGCGCGCTGGCTGCTGTGGCAGGCAGAGCTGGCAGGCGAAACCGACGGCACCATTGCCGATCTGCTCGCCATCCGGCTGATCTGGGAAGAGGCACTGCTGGAGCACGTCCCGCAGATCGCCGATCGCTGGGCCGAAACCCTCGCCGCGCATGCAGCGCCGATTGCGCCGACATTCGACCAGATCACTCTCGCGATCCTTCAGGACGCAGCTGAGCGCGCGCACCAGCGCAGCCTGATCGCAACCCTCGACGGGGGCGACACGCTGGATCGCCGCCCGTTCCTGCAAGCCGCGTTCTGCATCGACGTGCGATCCGAAGTGTTCCGACGTGCGCTGGAAAGCGTTGACGACGGGATTGAGACGATCGGGTTCGCGGGCTTCTTCGGCCTGCCGCTGGCGCATCATCCGCACGCCTCAGACATTGTCGAGGCGCGCCTTCCGGTGCTGCTCAATCCCGCGATCGAAACCACCAGCGCGGGCGATCCGGCAAAGGATCAGGCCAGCCGCATCGCCGCGCGCACCAGCCGCGCGTGGGGCCGATTCCGGCAGGCGGCGGTGTCTTCCTTCGCCTTCGTTGAATCGATGGGACCGCTGTACGCAGCCAAGCTGGTGCGCAGCGCGCTGGGGGGTGCGAGCAAGAACAGGCCCATCGCTCCTGCACCGCAAATCGTCGGCGGGTTTTCGCCAGAAGCCAAGGCCGATACCGCCGCTGCCGTGCTAAGGGCGATGAGCCTGACCACCGGCCACGGGGAAATCGTGCTGCTGCTGGGTCATGGCGGCAACGTCACCAACAACCCGCACGAAAGCGCCTATCACTGCGGCGCATGCGGCGGGCACACAGGCGAAGTCTCCGCCCGGGTGCTGGCGACATTGCTCAACGATCCGGAAACCCGCGTGGGCTTGAAGGCGCGCGGGATCGAAGTGCCGGAGGACACGCTGTTTGTGGCCGGTCTGCACGACACGACCACGGACGAAATCACCATCTACGAAGACACTCTGCCCGCAGATCGCGCGTCCGACATCGCCCGTGTGCGCGGGTTCCTTGCAACCGCTGGCCGCTTTGCCCGCACGGAGCGTTCGGCCCGTTTGCCGGGGGCAAAATGGAACAATGTTGCCGCACGCGCCTTCAACTGGGCCGAAACGCGCCCGGAATGGGGCCTTGCCGGCTGCGCGGCCTTCATCGCCGCCCCGCGTGAAGCGACTGCGGGCAAGGATCTTGGCGGACGCTCGTTCCTGCACAGCTATGACTGGCAGGCGGACGAAGGGTTTGCGACGCTAGAACTGATCATGACAGCGCCAGTCGTCGTCGCCAGCTGGATCAGCCTGCAATACTACGGCTCCAGCGTGGCACCGGACGTGTTCGGCGGCGGGAACAAGCTGATCCACAACGTAACCGGCGGGATCGGCGTGATCGAAGGCAACAGCGGACGTCTGCGTCCCGGCCTGCCGTGGCAGTCAGTCCACGACGGGGAAAGCCTCGCCCACGAACCGCTGCGCCTGTCCGTCATGGTGGAGGCACCGCGCGAAGCGATTGCCGACATTCTCGAACGGCACCCGGAAGTGCGCGCCCTGTTCGACAATTGCTGGCTGCACCTGTTCACGTTGAAGGACGGCAAGGTCGATGCTCGCTATCGGCCCGGCCTTGCATGGTCTGACATGATCGAGCCCGAGCGGCTTGCTTCGTGAGCCGCTGGCCGGAGCCGGGCATCCCCCAACCACCCGGCTCCGGCCTAAATCTCAATATCCGCTGGCCTGCCCGTCTTTGCGCATCTCGGTAGCCCCGGCATAGACTCCGGTTTCCGGATCACGCATGATCGCCTGATATCCGCCGAACATGATCCCGTCGGATACCACCCGGACATCATGGCCCATCTCGCGCAGGCGACGGACCGTCTCCGCCGGGATTCCCGGTTCGACATTGAGCGTGCCGAGCGGATCGGCGGAAGGCCCTGAAAGAGGCTCAGTCGGCTGCCTGCCGCCATCGTGATTGATGCGCGCGGCATCGCCCGCTTCCTGAATGTTCATGCCGTAGTCGACCATGTTGATCAGCACCTGAACATGTCCCTGCGGCTGCATGCCTCCGCCCATCAGGCCGAGCGTCATCAAAGGCTGGCCATCCTTTTTCACGAATGCGGGAATGATCGTGTGGAACGGTCGCTTGCCCGGTTCATAGGCATTGGGATGCGCGGGATCGAGGCTGAACAGCTCGCCGCGGTCCTGGAACATGAAGCCCAGTCCGTCAGGCACCAGACCGCCGCCCATGCCGCGATAATTCGACTGGATCAGGCTCACCATCATCCCGTCCTTGTCGGCCACGGTCAGATAGGTCGTATCCCCTTCGCCCTCCAGCTTCGGCTCGCCCGGGCCGAATTCGGGGGTGGCACGCTCAGGATCGATCAGGGCGAAACGCTGAGCGCCATACTCGGGCGTCAGCAGTTCTTCGGGCAGTGCCGCGAAGTCCGGATCGGCGTAGAACCGGGCGACATCGGCATAGGCCAGCCGCTTCGCCTCGGTGATGTAATGGATCACCTCGGGACTGCCGCGTTCCCATTGCGACAGATCGACATTGCGCAGGATGTTGACCATCTGCAGCGCGGCGAAGCCTTGCGAGTTCGGCGGAAGCTCGCACAGCTCATAACCGTCGCGATATTCGGCGCAGGCAGGTTCGACCCATGTGCTCTCATGCGCGGCGAAATCCTCCAGCGTGTAGGCCGAACCCTGCCTTTGCAGATAGTCCACCATCACGCGGGCAAGTTCACCCTTGTAGAAGGCATCGCGGCCTTCGCGGCCGATTGTCTCAAGCGTGTTCGCCAGATCGGGATTTCGAAAGACTTCGCCCGCCTCGGGCGCGCCGTCGGCGAAATAGGTCGCGCGGGCATTGGTGAAATCGAACTGGTCGGAACGGCGCTCAAATCCGGCGAGGTTGCGGGCGAAATACATCGCGATCACCGGCGCAACCGGATGGCCTTCACGCGCATAATCGACCGTCGGCGCCAGCACATCGCTCATCGGCAGTTTGCCGAAACGTTCGTGCATCGCGAACCAGCCATCTACCGTGCCGGGGATCGTGACCGGCAGCGGCCCGAGTGCGGGCAGCGAGGTTTCCCCGCCAAGCTTGGCAAGGAGGTCTTCCAGCGTCTGCCCCATCGGTGAGCGACCAGAACCGTTGAGGCCATGCAGACGACCCCTCTTCGGATCGTAGATGATCGCGAACAGATCGCCGCCGATCCCGTTGCCGGTCGGCTCCATCAGGCCCAGCGCCGCATTGGCCGCAATCGCGGCGTCGACCGCGCTTCCGCCATCGCGCAGGATTTGAAGCGCAATCTGCGTCGCCAGCGGGTGTGCGGTCGCGGCCATGCCATGCCGCGAATAGACCGGGCTGCGCGACCAGTTGGCGCCAACCGGCCTGCCGCCCGCGCCGATCTGCTCCTCGACCGGCTTTGCCTCCTGCGCGGCGATCGGGGACGCCGAAAGCGCGAATGCCGAAATGGCGGTGAGCAATGCAGCCCGCATCTTCTTCTCCTGAAAGTTGAAACCTCGATCAGTGCCAGAACAAGAACCGATCATTGAAGGTTCCCCAGCATCTGCACGATCATGTCGCCCGCCTGCAATCGGCGAGCCGCCAATCGCGACCGACAAACGACATTTCCCGATCCACCGGAATCCGGCTAGGCGGGATCGCAATCCGGATCGGGGCATTGATCCGGGTTGCGGGGATTGTCGAAATGGGCGGTCGCTGCCAGAAGCCCCCGCGATACACTGTCTCTTTCGACCGACAAAGGAATGTCAATTGCGCCTGATCGCCTTCCTGCTCGCTCTCTTCATCGTCACACCGGCTGCCGCGCAAGGCATTCAGCAAACCCGCGGCGATTTCGAAGACAAGTTCCGCCAGCTCGACGAAGTGCTGCCCGATGCGAATGTTTACCGCAACGCCAGCGGCGCTCCGGGACACCAGTATTGGCAGCAGCAGGCCGATTACCGGATCACCGCCAATCTCGACGAGGATCGCCGCCGGCTGACCGCCCGCGCCACGATCACGTACAAGAACAACTCGCCCGACACGCTGCCGTGGATCTGGATGCAGCTGGATCAGAACATCTTCCGCAAGGATTCGATGTCGGAGCTGACCACCACTTTCGGCGGCCCCGGCAGGCGCGGGCCGGCGATGGGGCCGGGCAGCGGCGATGCCCCGGCACGGCTTTCGCTGGAGGAGCTGCGTCGCCAACAGGCGATGGCGGACAATGAATACGGCTATGAAATCGGCCGCGTGACGCTCGCCAGCGGCGCGACGCTCGATCACACGATCGTCGGCACGCTGATGCGGATCGACCTGCCAACGCCGCTGCGCCCCGGCCAGAGCGTATCGTTCAACATCGACTGGGCTTACAACATCGTCGAAGAGAACGTGATCTTCGCCCGCTCCGGCTATGAACACTTCCCCGACGATCCGCGCGAAGGCGGCAACGACATCTTCCTGTTCGCCCAGTGGTTCCCGCGCCTTGTCGCCTATTCCGACTATGAAGGCTGGCACAACAAGGAGTTCCTTGGCCGGGGCGAGTTCACGCTCGAATTCGGGAATTACGATGTCACGATGACGGTGCCCGACGATCACATCGTGTCGTCCACCGGCGTGCTGGCAAACCCCACCGCGGTTCTCACCGCAACCCAGCGCCAACGCCTTGCGACTGCGCGCAATTCGGACGCGCCGGTGTTCATCGTCACCCCCGAAGAGGCTGAGGCCAACGAAGCCACCGGCCCCACCGGCAACAAGACCTGGCGCTTCACCGCGCAGAACGTGCGCGATTTCGCCTGGGCTTCCAGCCGCAAGTTCATCTGGGACGCACAGGGCCACAAACAGCCCGGCGCGGAGCATGAAACCGTTATGGCGATGTCGTTCTGGCCCAAGGAAGGCGGCGAGCTGTGGCGGAAGTACTCGACCGCGGCCGTGGTCCACACGATGAAGGTCTATTCGCGCTACAGCTTCGACTACCCCTACCCTACCGCGCAGTCCGTCAACGGTCCGGTGGGCGGGATGGAATACCCGATGATCACCTTCAACGGGCCGCGCACCACTCTCAACGAAGACGGCAGCCGCACCTATTCGCTGTCGGAGAAGGTCTATCTGATTGGCGTGGTCATCCACGAGATCGGGCACATCTACTTCCCGATGACGGTCAATTCCGATGAACGGCAGTGGACGTGGATGGACGAAGGCATCAACTCCTTCCTCGACAGCGTCGCCGGCTATGAATGGGATCCGGACCTGCCGTGGACCCGCAGCCTGCCGCGCGATCTCATCCCGTACATGACGTCGGACCAGCAGGTTCCGATCATGACCCAGTCGGACAGCGTGCTGAACCTTGGCCCCAACGCCTATGGCAAGCCCTCCGCCGCGTATCACATCCTGCGCGATACGGTGATCGGGCGCGAGCGGTTCGACTTTGCCCTGCGCGAATATGCGCGGCGGTGGCGGTTCAAGCGGCCCACCCCTGCCGACTTCTTCCGTACCATGGAGGAAGCATCGGGCACCGATCTCGACTGGTTCTGGCGCGGCTGGTTCTACACCACCGATCACGTCGACATCTCGCTCGACAGCATCCACCGCCTGCGGCTCGACACCCAGAACCCCGACATCGACCTGTCGCGCCGCCGCCAGGAGCTTGCCGACGAGCCCGAGAAGGTCGGCGTCCGGCTCAACCGCGAACAGGGCCTGCCGATCTGGGTGCTGGAGAACCCCGGCGTCACCGACTTCTACGACAGCAACGACCAGTTCACCGTCACCCCGCGCGACACCAAGCGGTACGAGGGCTTCCTCGAAGGGCTCGACGACTGGGAGCGGCGCGTGTTCGACCGTGCGGTGGAGGAGGACAGCAATTACTACGTGCTCAGCTTCTCCAACATCGGCGGGCTTGTCATGCCCATCATCCTCGACCTGCGGTTCACCGACGGGACCAGCGAACGCATGATGATCCCGGCGGAGATCTGGCGCCGCAACGCCCGCAATGTCAGCAAGCTGCTGGTCTTCCCCAAGGGCAAGGAACTGGCCGAAGTGGTGCTGGACCCTGATTGGGAAACCGCCGATGCCGACATCAACAACAACCACTACCCGCGCCGCATCATCGACAGCCGGGTCGAGGCCTTCAAGAGCCCCGAGCCGTCTTCGCGCTTCGGCCGCGACCTGATGGCCGAAGTGCTGGTGCAGGAGAAGGACGAGAGCGAGAGCAAGACCGAGGAGGAAACCGCCGAGTGAAGCGCCTCGCCCTTCAGCTTCTGGCGGCGCTGCTGCTGGCGTTCCCCGCTGCCGCACCGGCATGGGCACACCAGCAGAAGACCACCATCACCAATGTCTCGCACAATTCGCGCACCGGCATGGTGGAGGTGATCCACTTCGTCCCCCTGCACGATGCCGAACACGCGCTCAAATCGCAGGGTGTCGCCGCGCCCGACATCGTCGGCGATATCGAGAGCCGCCGCGCCTTCGTGCGCTATCTGGCGGAGCGGTTCGTGCTCGAAAGCGGCGGCGCGCCCGTCGCGCTGACCCTGCTCGGCAGCGAGATCGACGGCGGCAATCTGGTGATCTACCTCGAAGGCCCCTCCCCCGGCGCCGGAGCTGATGTGCGCCTCAGCTCGCAATTGCTGACCGACATCTGGGCGCGGCAGGAAAACCGGGTCAACATCGGCAGCGGAGGCGAGCGCAGAACGCTGATCTTCCGCGCCGGAGACCGCCCGCAAACCGCCCCGCTGCGCTGACACCGCCGAATCGGCCTTCGGCGCTCTGGCCAGCCAAACCCTACAGTCTGGAACAGGTGGAACACGGTCCAGGAGAAAAAACCTCCGTTCTGTCACCATTGGCACGCAAAGTGTCACCTTTGAGCGCGAAGTGTCACCCGGATTGGCGGGAGTGTCGCTTTTGAGCGGGAAGGTGTCACGATAGCCGCACCCGAAGTGTCGCCTTTCACGGACGAAAGTGTCACCCGAAAGCCTACACGCAGCGGGTGGATTGGGGGCGGGATAAAGGGCGACCATGCGTCTGTTCGTAGCGCCGGGAGGCGGTGTAGGACAGCGCGGGTTCGAAGAGGGCAGCGCCCCCCGCAACGCTACGGTCGCGGTTCTCCCAGCGCCTCGAGCACGTCGGCCCATGACACCAGTTTGAAGTTCTGGGCATAGGGTGGGTTGATGCCGTCTTGCGCGATGAACAGGCCCCCCGGATAGTCCGGGCCGAAATCGCGATTGTCGAGTTCGATCCCGTCAGTTTCCTCGGTCGCGCCGAACATTCCGGCGGCGATGCGGAAGCGGCCCACCGGCTCATGGCCGGGCAGGCGATAGACGGCATAGGCATTGTCGCCCTGCGATGACGCGACGAGATAGCCGCCGTCCTCGCCTTCGGGTGCGATGGCCAGACCTTCCAGATCGGCCACCAGCATCCTGTTGTCGATCGGGGCGACCATGCGCTTTTCGCCCGAAGTCATGTCGATCGCCCACAGTCCGGCGACTTCCTCGCCGATGTAGAGCGTGCCGGTGCGCGGATCGGCGATGCAGCCTTCGGGTTGGGTCGCGACCGTTGCCAGCGTGCCGGTGACAGGCGCGAAGCCTGCGACCGATGGCGTCAGGACCGTGCGGTAGATACGTCCGTTCTTGGGCGCGCTGAACACCACCACTTCGTCCGATCCCGCCGGCTTGGCGATGCAGATGCCATAGCCTTCGCCCGGCCCCACCGCGATCCGGCCCGCAGGCGCGAGCGCCCCCGTCGCCGGATCGAGCATGGCAAGGAACAGGTGCGCGGTGGCGAGATCGGCCCGGTCGCTCGCGATGACGAGAATGCGCCCGCCTTCGATTTCCACCAGATCGACATTGTTCATCCCCGGCGCGGCGAGGAAGGAGCGTTCCTCGCCCGCAAGGTTGTAGACATACAGGCCGCCCTTCTTGTCGGTGCCGACGATCAGGCTTTTCGACGGGTCCGCCGGATTGCGCCAGATCGCCGGATCGTCCGCCGCATCCTCATTGGCCGTTCCGACCGGAGGAGTTTGCGCGACGGCGGTGACGGTGACAGCGGGATCACCGCTCGGGATCGTTGCGCAAGCGGCAGCAATCCCGAGCGAGATCAGAGCGAAGCCGTGAAACGGTCTGAGCATTGCATCCATCCTCAGAAGGTCAGGCGGACGCCGCCCTTCATCGTCCAGTTGTATTCCTCGAATTGATAGAGGTTCTGCCGGTTGCCCAGATTGTTGAAGGCAAAATACTTGGCGTTGTTGATGTTGATCCACTCGTAGAACAGGCGGATGTTGTCCGTCAGTTCGAACCGGGCGCTGAAATCGAGCTGGAAGTGATCGTCAACGAATCGATCGAGCGTCGCGTCATTGTTGATTTCATCCAGATAGCCGTCGCGATATGTCCCTGCGAAACGCAGGCTGAGCGGCCCCTGCTCATATCCGAGCACCCCGTTGAAAGTGTGCTTGGACGATGCCGGCAGGGCGATGTCCCGATAGTTGACCGGATCGAGCAGGTTCGCAAGGCTGCCATCCGGCACCGAACCTTCGGCGTCGGTATAAGTGTAATTGGCCTGCACCAACAGCCCCGGCAGGAAGTCGAAAGTCTGCGAATAGCTCAGTTCGACGCCCCAGACCGTGGCGCTGTCGCCGTTGATCGGGATCACGGCTTCGTCGAATGCGGTGCCGTTGAAGGTTCCGGGCGTGTCGACTTCGACATCGACGATGAAGTTGTCGATGTCCTTGTAGAAGAAGCCAGCCGAAATGCCGCCGTTGCTTGACATGTAGTATTCGACCGAAGCGTCAAAGTTCCACGCCTTGAACGGCACCAGCGCCGGGTTGCCGAATTCGCCCGAGACTTCATCGTCGTCGTTCACTTCGACGATGAAGCGCGGTGCGAGACGCGACAGGCGCGGACGCACGAGGCTGCGATAGCCCGCAGCGCGCAGGATCAGATCGGGCTGTGCTTCCCAGCGGATGTTGAGGCTGGGCAGCCAGTCGCCATACTCGCGGGTGAAGGAGATCGGGGTGACCAGTACCGTGTCATCAAGCGCGACCTGACCGTTGGGCAGGGTCGAATCTTCTTCGAACAGCGCAACCTGATTGCCCCGCGTCTGGCTGAAGGTGCGCTCGTACCGCACACCGCCGATGACCAGCAGCTTGTCGGTTTCATAGCGGCCGAGCACGTAACCTGCGGTGATGTCTTCCTGTGCGCGGTAATCTTCGGCGGCGGAGTCGAACTGGCTGTCGACCGTCTGCAGCTCGAAATCGCCGAAATTGTCGAAGAAGAAATCGGTTGCGCCGGTGTCGCTGGGGGCCGGGTTGATATCGGCCAGCGGATAGCGCGGCGATCCAAGAACATCGGCAACCGAGAACGTGCCCGGCCCGTCATATTCGTAGAATTCGACCGTCTTGTTATAGGTCTTTGTCCGCCAACGCAGTTTCATCCCGCCCTGGAGCGTGAAAGTCCCGTTTTCGAGATAGTTTTCATATCCGAAATCCAACCGCGCGGCCCATTCTTCGTCCTGCGCATCGGAAAGAGCGGTGAACTCGATATCGTTCAGCTCGTAAATCGACGGGTCCAAGAAATCGGCGGTGTTGCCGCTGACCGAATAGAGCGGCACGCGCGGATCGCTGAAATCGAATGCCGCGATCAGCCCGTCTCCGCTAAACCGGTTGCGGAATTCCGCCGGGTCGACCGATCCGTCCTCGCGTTCTGACGACTTCGCCCAGCTGAGCGAGTATTCGGCGAAGTAGCTGTCCCAGCGGCTTTCACCGCCGAACGAAATCGTCTGGATGCGCTGGCGTTCGAAGCGATCCTTGATGTCGCGTTCGACCTGGATGCGCTCTTGCGAATCATCGAAGATGGCAGTCGCACCTGACTGCGAGGTCGGTCCGTTGTCTTCGAAATTGCCGAGATCGAACGTCAGGCGGCGGCGAAATTCCTGATCGTCGAACTGGCTCCAGACCCCGCGCAAATAGAGTTCGGTGCTTTCACCGGCGCGGAAATCGAAATTGAGCGTGCCGCTGATGCGTTCACGTTCAACGTCATAGTCGCGGTATTGAAGCTCAAGAGGAACCGGAGCACCGGCAAACTGAACCCAGTCGTCGGCTTCGACATTGTCGGTTTCGAACTGGCGGTTGTAGTAGGAAAGGCCACCTGAAACGCCGAAGTTCTCGGTCACGCGGGTGGCGAAATCGATCGAACCTTTGGGCGTCAATTCGCCGCTGAAATCATTGTAGCTGCCTTCCAGCCGGACCGAGAGCAGGTCCTTGCGGCGATCGAACGCGCTGGTCGTCTCGATTTCGACAGAGGCGCCGATCGTGTCGCCATCCATGTCCGGGGTGAGCGATTTCTTCACCTCGATCGATTCGATAATGTCCGACGAAATGACGTCGAGCGCTACCGAGCGCACGTCGCTTTCGGGAGCAGGCACGCGTACACCGTTCAATGATGTCGCATTCAGTTCTGGATCAAGCCCGCGCACCGAAACGAAGCGGCCTTCACCCTGATCGTTGAGAACATTGATGCCCGGCAGGCGACGCAGACTTTCGGCGACGTTCTGGTCAGGGAACTGGCCGATCGCATCGCGGGTCAGCACATCCGATACTCCGTCGGCTGCGCGCTTGCGGGAAAGGGCGCTCGCCTGGTTCGCGGCCTGACCGATCACGAGAATGTTCGAACCGGCGCTGCCCAGCGCGAAGTTCTGAACCACCGTGCCTTCTTCCGGCACCGCAATGGTGAAGCTTACCGGCTCCGCCCCGATGTAATTCGCGGTCACGGTGTAGCTGCCTGCCGGCACATCCGCGAAGAAATAGGAACCGTCGCGCTGCGTGGCGGTGCGCCGGCCGAGTTCCTCGATCACGACTTCGGCGGCCTGAAGCGCCTCGGTGTCGGTGGTGTCAGCCACAACGCCGCGAACCTCGCCAGCAAAGGCAGGTGCAGCCATGCTGGTTGCGAGCGCGACAGCGGCGCTGCTTGCAAAGAAGCGAATACGAGTCATACTGGATATTCCCCTGTTTGCCCTGCGCACTCGCAAGGCTCCTGTGACGGCGCGAGCGTTAGTGGGGATGAATGACAGCAGAGCGACCGAACGGTTGCTTCCCCATGACAATCAACGGCCAAGTGATGACAGACTGGTCACACTCGGCAGCTCGCCGGATGCAGCGCAAAGCCGATCCTGCTCTCTTACCCGGCACAAGCTGCCGACCGGAAAACCGACTCAGTAAAATTTACTTGGCCGATTTGCACCTCCCCCGCTTGAAACCCCAAAAAGTCAAGTCGAATTGCAAGTAGCGGAAATTCGTTAGGAGTCCGGGCGGATTCCGGTTGCAGTAAAGGCCAAGCGGGGCAAGCATCGGCAAATGTTGACAACAGGAGGGGCCCGCATGTCGCCTATTTCCGCAAAAACCTTTACTTTTATTACTTCCACTGCCGTTCTCGCGCTGGCGCACGGGACCGCTTTCGCGCAGTCCGAAACGCCGCCGCCCGCAGAGCAGAGTGGCGAAAAATCCACGGAGATTGTGGTAATCGGGACACAGATTCAGGGCGCGAAGATCAACGATGTCCTGCCGGTCACCGTGCTTGACGAAACCGACATTGAAAACACCGGCGCGGCATCGGGGGACGAGCTGTTCCGGGCCATCCCGCAGGCCGGTACCGTGGCCTTCAACGAACAGAACGCCACCACCGTCAACAACTCGCGCGGCGACGTTGCCTCGATCAACCTGCGCGACCTTGGCACCGGCAACACGCTGCTGCTGATCAACGGCCGCCGCATGACACTGCACCCCGGCTTCCAGACCGAGCTGCTGGTGCCCGTGGTCAGTTCCGACACCAATGAAATCGCACCGGGCAGCGTGCGCCGGGTCGAAGTGCTGCGAGACGGCGCATCGGCCATCTACGGCGCGGACGCGGTGGCGGGCGTGATCAACACCGTGCTGCGCGGCAACCGCAGGGGCGGCTTCGTCGAAGCCGACTGGCGCGGATCGGACGGCACCGGGCTTTACAACTACAGCATCAACGGCGGCTATGGCTTCGATTTTGCCGGAGGCCGGGCGAACCTGACCGTCTATGGCGGCTATTTCCACGAAAACGGCATGGCTGCCTCGGAACGCGATTACGCTGCCGATGACAACCGCCTGCCGCTGGTGGTGGGCACCGATTTCGAAGGCGATGCCTCGTTCAACAATCGCAACACCTTCGGCCCGTTCGGCCAGTTCGACATCCAGGCCCCATCGAGCCGCACGCCGATCGGCGATGATGACTTCTACCTGCAGCCCAGCACCTTCCCGGGTTGCCGTCTGGACTTCGGCAACGGCCTGTGCGCGCGCAACGGCACAACGCCGACCACCGATGTGCGGTACAACACCAATTTCGGTGACACGCTGATCAGCGAAAAGAATCGCTACAACGCCATGGCGCTGTTGAACTACGAGCTGTCGAACAGCCTCGAGGCTTATCTTGAGGCGAGCTATTACCGCACCGAGAGCCGCCGCTTCCTCACGCCGTCGGCAGTGCTCAGCGCGGTGCCGATCGGGATTGCGCGCGATGCCTATTGGAACCCGTTCGGGCCGACCACGCTGGCTGACGGTTCGCCCAATCCCAATCGCCTGCCGGGCACGACCATTGCCTCGGGCGGTGCGGACATCATCATGGAGCGTTATCGCTTCGTCGATGTCGGCAGCCGCGACATCACCGTGGACAAGGACGTCTACCGCTTCGTTGGCGGGCTCAAGGGCAATCTGGGTTCGTGGGATTTCGACACCGGCTTCGTCTATTCCGAAGCCGAGCTGATCGACGTTTCGCGCAACCGCCTGTCGCACACGCTGCTGCAACAGCAGCTCAACCTGACCACTCCCGATGCCTACAACCCGTTCAATGGCGGCTGTGTGGTCGGCGATCCCGGTCAGGGCGATTGCACCCCCAACCCGGTCAGCTCGATCGATCCCTTCCGCATCAGCGTGTTCCGCAAGGGCGGCACCAGCCTCGCACTGGCCGATTTCAAGGTCAGCCGTGACGATCTGTTCGAATTGCCCGGCGGCAATCTGGGTATCGCGGCGGGCGTCGAATGGCGGCGCGAGACGTTCTACGACGATCGCGACCCGCGGCTCGACGGGACGATCACCTACACCGACAGCGTGACCGGCGTGTTCAACGGTTCGGACGTCGTCGGCACCAGCCCCTCGCCCGACACCAATGGTTCTCGCAATGTCTATTCGGCGCATGCCGAGCTGTTCGTGCCGCTGGTCGGCCCGGACATGGACATTCCGCTGATCGAGGAACTGAACCTGCAGCTGGCAGGCCGGATCGAGCATTTCGACGACATCAACGAAACCGCTGCCGTTCCGCGCGTCGCGGCATCGTGGACGACGCTGCCGGGGGTTACCCTGCGCGGCGCATGGTCGCGAGGTTTCCGCGCACCGAACCTTGTGCAGGTCAACGACGAAGGCACCACCCGTTCGAACACCCGCGACGATTTCGTCGTGTGTCAGGCGCGGGTTGAAAAGGGCACGCTGGCAAACCTCGGCGGATGTCCGGGCGAAGGCGTGATCAGCTTCCGTTCGGGTACGGAAAACCTCGTCCCCGAAGACAGCACCAGCATCAATCTGGGCGTCGTGCTCGAACCCGAGTTCATTCCCGGCCTGACGCTGACGGCGGACTACTGGCGCGTCCGGCAAACCGGGCTGGTCGGAACCTTTGGCGATGACAACGCAATTGCTCTCGACCTGCTGCGCCGCCTCAACGGCAGCACCAATCCGAACGTGATCCGCGCTGCCCCCACAGCCGATGATATCGCGCTGTTCACCGGCACGAGCCTCGCCCCTGCGGGTGAGATCCTTCAGGTGCTCGACCCCTATCTCAACCTCGACAGCCGCACTTCGAAGGGTTGGGACTTTGGCCTGTTCTACAACGTCCCCGATTTCGGACTGGGCGATTTCCGCCTGCGGTTCAACGCCGCGCGGCTCAAGAGCTTTGTCCAGTCGGCAGGGCCGGACGGGCAGGAACTGCTCGATGCGATTGCGGCGGGCGTGCTTCCCACCGATGTCACCGTCGGCGGGCTTGGCGAATTGCTCGAAATCGAAGGACGCCCGAAATGGCGGTTCAGCGGTTCGATCAACTGGGAAAGCGGCCCCGTCGATGTCGGCCTGTTCGGCAACTATGTCGGCAAGGTGTGGGATACCTCCGTCACCCGCGACGTGCTGATCGAAACGACCGATCCGAACGGCAATTTCTACCGTGTGAACGATGTGTTCGTGACCAATTTCTCGATCTCCTACACGATCGAGAACAGCACCCCGCTTGACGGAACGCGCCTGCGGTTTGCGATCAACAACGTGTTCGACAAGGATCCGCCGCTGGCTGACGAAACCTACGGCTACTTCAGCGAACTGCATTCCGCACGCGGGCGTCAGTTCCATGTGGAGCTGCGCAAGAACTTCTGATCGCACGCTTTCCAGCGATCCTGACAAACGAAAGGCGCGCCCGCAACGGCGCGCCTTTTCTGTTCGCGGCGCGAGCAGCCAGCCGCGGCGGTTGAACCACGCCGGTTGAACCAATGGCCGATCCCCGCTAGTGGCGCTGCACCAACCGGCAAGGGAAACCGATGAACAAGTAAACCAACATTCTCGTCCGAATTCTTCGACACCAGATTGCATTGGCTTGTTCATGTCGCACCTCCACATCGATCGCATCATCTGCGCCACGCCCGAAGGAACCGCGCTGTTTCCCGAATTTTCCGCCACCATCACGCGCGAGACCGTGGGCCTGTTCGGCCACAACGGCACCGGCAAGACGACGCTGCTACGGGCGATCTGCGGGGAAGTGCCCATTGCCTCCGGCACGATCACGGCCGACGGCACAATCGGCTTCATCCGCCAGCATGGCTACCCAGACGGCACCAATGTCGCGCAGGCGCTGGGGGTCGAAGAACCACTCGCCATGCTGGACCGGATCGAGCAGGGTCTGGGCGAAGCGCATGATTTCGAGGAAGCCGACTGGACCCTCCCCGCCCGGCTCGAACAGGTGCTGGTTGAATGCGGGCTGGAGGGGATCGACCCGCGCAGACCTGCCGACAGCCTGAGCGGGGGCGAACGTAACCGGCTGAAAGTCGCCGCCGTCCTGCTCGAACAGCCAGACATCCTGCTGATGGACGAGCCGACCAATGATCTGGACGATGCCGGACGGGCGATGATCATGGACCTGCTCGATCGCTGGCACGGACCTGCACTGGTCGCCACGCATGACCGGGCGGTGTTGGCCCGGGCGGACCGGATCATCGAACTCTCACCCACCGGATCGCTGACGGTCACGGGCGGCTGGGATGCCTTTGTGGCGGAACGCGAGGCACGGATCGCGCTGGCGCATGAGAACCTTGACCGGGCGAAGGCCCAGGCAAACGCCGCCAAGCGCCGCCAGCAGGCCCGCACCGAGCGGCAGGAACAGCGCAACCGTCAAGGCCGGGAGACAGCAGCACGGCGCGATGCGACCAACCTGGAAACAAATGCGCAAAAGGAACGCGCCGAGGGGACTTCGGCCCGCAACCGTTCGCTG
Source organism: Erythrobacter aurantius (assembly GCF_023823125.1). Lineage (NCBI taxonomy): Bacteria > Pseudomonadati > Pseudomonadota > Alphaproteobacteria > Sphingomonadales > Erythrobacteraceae > Erythrobacter > Erythrobacter aurantius. The sequence goes on from NZ_CP090949.1 coordinate 3,008,674, forward strand.
GGCGAACAACAGGCAGAGCAAGCGCAGGAAGCCGTCAGGCTGGCCGAGGCATCGGTGGCGCGGGTCACCCCGATAAGGATCGAACTGCCTTCATGCGGCCTTGCACCGGGGCACAGGCTGCTGGCGGCTAAATCGATTGGCTGCGAACGCGATGGCAAGGCGTTGTTCGGGCCGTTGGATTGCGTCATCATCGGGCCGGAACGGATCCATCTCAAAGGGCCGAACGGCAGCGGCAAGAGCTCGCTCGCGCGCATCCTCACCGGGCAGGATGTCCCTTCAAGCGGCAGCGTGGAAAGCGAGGTCGACAGGATCGCGGTGCTCGATCAGCATCTCGACCTGCTGCACGCAGACGAAACCATGCTGTCGGCAATGCAGCGGCACAATCCGCTGCTCGATCGCAACGCCGCCCATGCCGCGCTGGCGCAGTTCGGTTTCCGGGCCGCCTGGGCGCAGCGGCTGGTCGGCAGCCTGTCGGGCGGAGAAAAGGTCAGGCTGGCGCTCGCCTGCCTGTTCTCGCGCCCGCATGTGCCGCAATTGCTGATCCTCGACGAACCCACGAACCATCTCGACCTGCCTTCGATCGAAATGCTCGAAGCCGCGCTGGTCGCCTATGACGGGGCAATCGTGTGCTGCACCCATGACGATCAATTCCGCGACGCATTGCAACTGTCCCGCACGCTGGATCTGGCCGCAACGCCGGGGGATTAAAGCCCTAGCTCGGTCAGGCCGGGGTGATCGTCAGGCCGTCGGCCCAATGGCCAGAACAGCTTGCGATCGGCCTGTGCGATTGGCGCTTCATTGATGCTAGCAAGGCGGATCCGCATCAGCCCGTGATCGTCGAATTCCCAGTTTTCGTTGCCATAGGTGCGATACCATTGGCCCGCATCATCGCGGTATTCATATGCAAAGCGGACGGCGATCCGGTTTCCAGTGAAAGCCCATAGCTCCTTGACCAGCCGGTATTCGTGCTCGGCTGCCCATTTTCGGGAAAGGAAGGCCTCCACCTCGGCGCGCCCCTGCGGAAATTCGGTCCGGTTTCGCCACTTCGTATCCTCGGTATAGGCGAGCGCGACTTGCTGGGGGTTGCGCGAATTCCAGGCGTCTTCGGCGAGGCGCACTTTCCGGATGGCGGTTTCGCGGGTGAACGGGGGGATCGGTTGGCGCATGATGATGCGGGCCTTTTGTACGTGATGCCGCGTGCGACAGGGCAACGCGGCAAAGGGAGTGGGGAAGAAGGGCGGCCGGCCCCGGGGAAGAGAGGGAGAGGGAAGGGCCGGCCGCCAGGCGGGGTCAGAGGTCTTCGACGCGGGCGTGACGGATCTTCGCCCATTGCTCTTCGGCCTTGCTCAGCGTGTTTTCGCGATCGGCGAGATACCGTTCGAAAATCACCGCGTTGACGAAGAGGTACAGCTTGCCATCGACGATGTCGGCATAGCGCGGATCGCCGTCCAGCTTCTTGCCAAGCGCCACGGCATAGGCACAGAAGCCGCCATATTGCGGAAGGTAGCGATCGGGATCGGCCTTGAACTGCTGCGCCGTGATTTCCGATGCGAAGTAATAGGCGACCCCATCATGCACGACAGTATGCGTGGCATCGCCTGCGGCCACCGCGTTCATGGTGCTGAGCACGACCGTATCCACGCCGTGAACGCCCAGACCGACACCGTCGAGGGTGTAACCATTGGTGATGTTGTAATCGTCAGCCGCGTTGGCGGTGCCGGTGAACGCCGTTGCAAGAGCAAAGGCGAGAGCGAGTTTGCGGGTATTGGCAATCATTGTGGTTCTCCTGAATGTGGGGGCAATCGGTGTGGACGGTGATCGCAAGGCACCGGGGGGGGCACTTGGACACTTGCGATCACCGCCCGATCGACCGGCGCTCGGGACATGGGGGATTGGAAAGACGCCGGTTGATTGGGGGGAGCCTGATCAGCCGGGGCTGTAGGCGGAACGGATGGCGGCGACGGTGTTCTGCGTGTTGTCCACCGCGCTTGCGATCATGCGAAAGTTCACCAGCGAAGCTTCGTAGCCGTTGTAATGTTCGGTGATCGCGCCGGCGGTGGCATCTGTGACAACCATCACTTCGAACCCGGCTTCGATCAGGGCACGCATGTGGGATTCGGTGCAGAGGTTGGACGACATCCCGCCCAGCACGACCTTGGAAATGCCCGCCTTGCGCAATTGCAGCGCCAGATCGTTGCTGTCGGGGCCATAGACCTTGTGCGGGCTCGTCACGACGGTGCGGCCGTTGTTGATATGCGGCTTGTACTGTTCCAGCCAGTCCGCACCCGAACCTTCGAACCCTTCAAGCGTCAGCGCGTGCGGGCGATCGAACATGCCGATCGCGTGCATCAGCGTTTCCAACGTCCCTTCGAACTGCCAGCGGTGATCATGTTCGAAATAATAGTGCGGCGAGACAAACACCGGCATTCCGGTCTCGTCGGCGACTTCGAACAGCGCACCGAGATTTTCGACCGTGCGGTTTTCGGTGATGCTCTGCCCGACAACACCCCAGGTCACGCCTTGGGGCGACAGGAAATCATTTTGCGGGTCGGTGATGACGATGGCCGTTTTGCCGGGTTCGATTGTAAAGCCGGGCATGGGCAATCCGTCATTGACGGGCGGCTGGGTGGCGGTTGCCGCGCGGCTTTCCGGGCCTTGGGCGGCGGCCTGAGCGGCGGCTTGCGTGACCGGCGCGAGCGCCATGCCGGCGATGCCGACGATGGCAATGAGCACCGCTGCCTGAGAACTGAACGAATGCGGGGACTTGGTTGACGACATGTGTTCCTCCTGATGACTGGACCAACCTTAACTGATCGGTACACCTTAAATCGCGAAGGATAACCGATCTGTCAACCTTGGAGTTTGAAAAATTCGTCAGATGGCGCTCGCAGACCAAGAAGCGCGTTCATATCCAATTGTTTTTTGATAATTTTATAGATTGCCCTTGAAAGGCAGCGCCCGAAGGATCATTTACCGATCAGTCATTGATTGGGCCTGATCGGAGCAGAAATGAGCGCTTCAAAACGCGAAGAACTGGTGAGCAAGGCGCTCGATTCGTTTTATCAGGGCGGGTTCCACGCCATCGGCATGGATCGCCTCGCGAAAGAGACCGGCGTTTCCAAGACGGCGATCTACAAGCATTTCAGGACCAAGGAGGACCTGATCCTCGCGACCCTGAGATTGCGCGACGAACAGTTCCGCAACTGGCTGCAACGCCGCACCGAAGCGATCACCGACGATCCGCGCGCGCGGCTGCTGGCGATATTCGATGCGCTGGGCGAATGGTTCGACGAACCCGGCTTTCGCAGCTGCATGTTCGTGAAGGCATCGTCCGAATACCAGCAGCGTGATCATCCGATCCATGCCGTTTCGGCGGAGCACAAGAGCCTGCTGGCCCGCTATTTCGAGGAGCTGACGACAAAGGCAGGCGCGCCCGAGCCAAGGGAGCTCGCCTACCAGTTGCTGCTGATCAAGGAAGGCGCGATCGTGATGGCGCATCTTCACGATCCCAAGGAAGTGACCCGCAAGGCGAAACAACTGGCCGAGGTGACGATAAACGCAGGCTTTGGCGAATAGCCCCTGCGGTTTGCGCGCCCTTCCCACCCGGGATAAGAACACCGGTAATTCTTTACTCCAGCCGGTGCCGCTTCCGAAATGACCCTAGACCCATTGCTGCCCCCGCAATCATCCATGCCGGACGTGCTCGCATCGATTGCGCTGATTTCGACGCTGCTGGTCGCCTGGTGGCTTACCGGGCGGGCGCTCAGGTCGAAGGACGACCTGACCCCGCAGATCGCCCGGCGCTGGACCGCGAATGTGCGCAACGGGCTGGTGCTGGTTGCGATTGTCGGGCTGCTGATGATCTGGGCGCCGCAATTGCGCACTTTCGCCCTGTCGGTCACCGCGGTTGCCGTTGCCATCGTGATCGCGACCAAGGAACTGATCCTGTGCCTTTCGGGATCGGCCTTCCGCACATTCACCCGCGCCTACACCATCGGCGACCTGATCGAGATCGGCGAACACCGCGGCGAAGTGGTCGATATCAGCCTGTTGTCGACCCGCATCCGCGCCGTCGATGCGCGCACAGGTTCGATCCGGGCATCGCGCCAGTCGGTGATGATCCCGCATAGCCTGCTGTTCAGCCAGCCCGCCCGCGTGCTGAGCAAGGCGGGATCGACAGCCGAGCATGCCTTTACCCTGACATTCGAAACCGGTTTCGACCTGTTTTCGCGCCATGGGGAGCTGGAAGAAGCCGCTGCCGCAGCGATGACCGAGGCCGGGTTCGCGCCCACGACAGGCGATCAATCGCGCCCCCGGATCGCCTTCATGACGAGCGATATCGGCCGCATTCGGCTTGAGGTTTCGGTCGGCGCGGCACCGGGTGATGCAGGCGCGATAGAGAACGCGATCACCACGGCGATCGGTTCCTTCGTCTATTCGAAGGGCTGATCCCCAAGCAAACCGCCACCGGCGCTCTCATTTTTGAGAGGGCGGTTTTTGATCCAGGTCAAGGTCGCACCCCCCGTCTTCGTTCCAGATTGCGCTCCATTGCCAGCGTGAGGAAGTGTGCCCTGCGCGCTGGCATCCAGTTTTGGAAGAATGCCCGATGGAAGCGCTTGAACGGATTGATGCGACCAGCCCGGAGAATTTGCAGAACCCCTACCCATATTACGATCGGCTGCGCAAAGAAGCGCCGGTGTTCCGCGATCCGAAAACCGGCATTGTATCGGTATCGACCTATGATCTGGTGCTTGAGGTCAACAAGAAGCCCAAGATATTCTCCAGCGATTTTTCCGCGCTGCTGAGCTCGGGCGGATCGGGCAGCTTTGATCCCGAGGAAGAAGCGATCCTCGCCAAGGGGCTGGAACGGCGCGACACACTGCTCACCGCCGATCCGCCGATGCACACGCGGTACAAACGGATCGCGATGCATGCGCTGCCGCTGAGACGGATCAACGCGATGGCGCCCTATATCGCGCAAGTCACCAACAGCCTGATCGATCCCTTTGCCGATGCGGGCGAAGTCGAATTCAAATCGCAATTTGCCGAGCTGCTGCCCGGCATCGTCATCGCCGACGTGCTGGGCGTGCCGCGCGAGGATTTGCCGATGTTCCAGGGCTGGGTGCGCTGTGCGATCCTGCGCCTCAACGGCAATGCCAAGCCCGAAGAGCGCGCCGATCTCGCCCGCAGCGAAATCGCCATGCAGGATTACTTCCGCGCGATCATGGCCGAAAGGCGCGCCAATCCGGGCGATGATGTCGTGTCCGACCTGATCGCCGCGCGCCTTCCAACCGACGATGGCGAGCGCCCGCTGGACGATTCCGAAGTCTATTCGATCATCCAGCAGATCTTCACTGCCGGGCAGGAAGCGACCGCTCCCGCGCTGGCCTATGCCGTCGCGCAATTGCTCGCCAATCCGGCGCAGATGGCCGCGATCATGGCGGACAAGGCGCTTGTCCCCGGCTGGGTTGAGGAAACCGCGCGCCACCTTTCACCCTCGCATAACATGTGGCGGGTGGTGAAGGAGGATACGGTGCTGGGCGGTGTCGCGCTCAAGGCGGGGGAGCCGATGCTCCTGCGTTACGGCTCAGCCAATCGCGATGCGGCGAAGTTCGCCGATCCGGACAAGTTCGACGTGGCGCGCGAAAACGTGCGCGAACACATCGCCTTCGGCGCGGGCGTCCACACCTGCCTCGGCATGTATCTGGCGCGGCTGGAGATGGCGACGGCGCTGCCGATCGTGCTGGAGCGCCTGCCGAACCTGCGCTTCGCCGATCCGGAAAATCCGTTCCAGTTCGCCGCCAGCCACATCCTGCGCGGGATGCAGACGCTGCGGCTCAAATTCGATCCGGCCTGAGCCGGGGACAGACTTCGGGAGAGAGAAAATGGTCGAAACGCTGACGGGGACGAACCGGTCGAAAGGGATCACCTACGACGAATTGCTCGACATGGACACGCATCAGGTGCCGCCGCGCTTCCGCGAGGACAGCCCGATGCCCGCCGGGCCGACCATCGTGAACCCGAGCATCTATTACTCGCGCGATTTCTTCGATCTGGAAGTTGAACGGCTGTGGAAACGGGTGTGGCAGATGGCCTGCCACGAAGACGACATTCCCAATGTCGGCGACAGCCATGTCTACGACATCGCCAATCTGTCCTTCATCATCGTTCGCACCGCGCCTGACGAGATCAAGGCCTTCCCCAACGCCTGCCTCCACCGCGGGCGCGCGCTGCTGACCGAGGATGCCAAGGGGCTGCGCGAATTCCGCTGCCCGTTCCACGGCTGGGGCTGGAAGATCGACGGTAAGTTGAAGGAAGTGCCGTGCCAATGGGACTTCCCCTCCGTCAGCGAGAAGACCCACAGCCTGCCCCCGGTCAAGGTCGGGCGCTGGGGCGGTTGGGTGTTCATCAACCCGGATGACAATGCCGAGCCCTTCGATGATTTTCTCGGCGATATCGACCGCCATTTCCAGCCGATCCCGTTCGATCGCCGCTACAAGGCGGTGCATGTTGCCAAGAAGCTGCGCTGCAACTGGAAGGTGGCGCAGGAGGCCTTCATGGAGGCTTATCACGTGGTCGCCACGCATCCGACGCTGCTCGACGTGATGGGCGATGCGAACAGCAAGTACGACGTGTTCGGCAACCTTTCCCGCGCGATCTCGCCCAACGGGATGCTCAGCCCGCATGTCAATCCGGCGCTGGTGGCAGAGCCGCTGGAAGGCGCGAAAACCTATGCCAAGGTGCGCCATGCACTGTCGGGCAATGTCTATGAACGGCTCGGCGAAGACCGGGTGAAAGTGACCGCGCGCGACGGGCGCACCGGCATTTTCGATCACGCCGCGCACCATATCGAAGGCGAGCTTGACCATGCCGACATCCAGCTGTGCGACTGGGTCGGCGGGCGCCTGCCCGAAGGTTGGGAGGAGGAGATCGACCCCACCACCACCGGACCCGTGCCCGAACGGCGCAAGGCGATGACCGATCAGATGCGCGAGCAATGGCGCGAAAGCCTGGGTGACGAGGTGGACGAGATCAGCGACGCCGAATTCGTCGACACGATCTATTACAACCTGTTCCCCAATATCAGCCCGTGGGGATGCTTCGATCCGATTTTCTACCGGTTCCGCCCGAATGGCGACAATCCGGAGGAATGCATCCACGAAATCATGTTCATGCTGCCCGTGGCCAAGGGTCAGCCGCGCCCTGCCCCGGCCCCGGTGCACTGGCTCGATTTCGATGACGACTACTGCGACGCGCCCGAACTCGGCATGCTGGCCAAGGTGTTCAATCAGGACGTGGTGAACCTTCCGCATGTCCAGAAGGGCATGAAGTCAATCAAGTCGAAGGAGATCGTTTTCGCCAATTACGGCGAGACAAAGATCCGGCACTTCCACAAGCTGCTGAACGAGCACCTGTCGCGCTAGGCATCGAAATGGAAAGAACAGCATCGGCGCGCCGCAGATCGGTGGCGCGCCTCTTTCATCCCGATTTTCCCGCATTTTCTTACGCAAAGTGATCCTGAAATCAGATATTGGCGTTAGTTTGCGCATTTCTGATTGTCATTTTATCCGCATATGATAAATTCCCCGCATCGGGAGAGGGTGAAATGACAGATGCGGCGGCCTTGCAACGGGAATTTCGCAACGCGCTTGGATCGTTTGCGACCGGGGTGACAATCGCGACAACAATGGACGCGGCCGGTCAGCCCGTGGGGGTCACCGCCAGCAGCTTCAATTCGGTAAGCCTCGAACCGCCGCTGGTACTGTGGTCGCTGGCCAAGAAAAGCCTGTCTTGCGACACCTTCTGCGAAAGCGGCCATTTCGCGGTCCACGTTCTTGCCGCGTCGCAGGAAGACCTCTCCAACCGCTTTGCCCGTTCGGGGGAGGACAAGTTCAACGGGATCGAATGGCGCGAAGGCTCGCTGGGTTCTCCCGTCTTCGATCAGCACGCCGCGCTGTTCCAGTGCAAGACCCGCCACCTGTACGAAGGCGGGGACCATGTGATCCTTGTCGGCGAGGTGATCGATTTCGAAACCCGTGACGAGGCACCGTTGCTATTCCATGCCGGCAGCTATGCCGAACGCCGCCCGCGCCCACGCGGCGAAGCCACGGAATCGGTGGACACCGAACATGGCCGTTTCAGCGACGATTTCCTGTTCTATCTGATCTCGCGTGCGCATTTCCAGACATCGCGCCCGACGCGGGAAAAGTTGGAACAACTGGGATCGTCGATGGAGGAATATCTGACGCTGGCGGTGTTGAGCATGGAAGCGCCGCTGGGTCAGCAGGAACTGGGAACCCGGCTGGTCCACACCGGCCATGCACCGTCAAAGCGGCTGCTCGACCTGATGACGCGCAAGGGATTGCTGGTCGAAACCGATGATCGCTACGATCTGGGCGAAAAGGGCAGGGAGCTGTTCGTCGAGACGCTCGCCTTCGGCAAGGGGCTGGAGGCCGACCTCGCCAATCATTTCACCCAGGCCGAACTTGCGGAGACGAAACGCGTTCTCAGGCGGCTGATCGAACTGACCGGTCAGGACGTCCCGATCGGCTGGCGTGACAACTAGAAGAAAAGCCTAGGCCGTCTTGCGCAATTCGGTCTTGAGCACTTTGCCCGATGCGTTGAGCGGGAGGCTTTCGACGATCTCGAAAATGCGCGGAACCTTGTAATTCGCCATGTTGGCGCGGGCCCATCCGGCCAGCCCTTCCGCATCCGGCGAAGCGCCCGGACGCGGCACGATGAAGGCTTTGCCGATTTCTCCCATCCGATCATCCGGCACGCCGATCACGGCAACCATCCCGACCTCGGGATTTTCCGAAAGCAGCTTTTCGATCTCGGCCGGATAGCAGTTGAACCCGCCCGAGATGTACATGTCCTTCAGCCGGTCGGTGATCCGGACATATCCGTCTTCGTCCATCACCCCGACATCGCCCGTGTGCAGCCAGCCGTCGGCGTCGATCGTCTCGGCGGTGGCTTCGGGATCGTCGAGATATCCCGCCATCACGCCATAGCCGCGGACATGGATTTCGCCCGTCTCGCCGCGCGCGACCTCTTGCCCATCCTCACCGGTGATCCGCACCTGAAGGCCGGGAATGGCCTTGCCCACGCTGGTTGCGATCAGGTCGGCATCATCGCCCCGGCGGCACGATGTGATGGTCGAACATTCAGTCATGCCATAGGCCGTGACGGTATCGACAAGCCCCAGTTCGCTGCGCATCCGGCGGATCAGTTCGGGCGGCACGCTGGCCGCGCCGGTGGCAGCGCCGCGCAGGCTCGACGTGTCGAAATCGGTCTGCGCCTTGGCCGCCAGCAGCGATTGGTAGATCGTGGGCGGGCCGGGCAGGAAATTGATACGGTCCTGCTCGATATGGCGGATCACCTGCGGGATGTCGAAACTGGCCATCGGCACGATCACCGCGCCCGCGATCAGCGCGGCGACCCAGCCCGCCTTGAACCCGAAGCTGTGAAAGAACGGGTTGATGATGAGGTATCGCTCGCCCGCTTTCAGCCCCATGACTTCGACCCAGTGGCGGAACATCGGCACGATTCGGTCGTGAGTGGAAATGACGCCCTTGGGAGCACCGGTGGTGCCGCTGGTGAACATGATGTCCGAAATATCGCCGGGTTCGAGACGTGCCAGCGCTTCAGTAACCGCTGGATCGCCTGCGCCTTTGCCCGAGCCGACGAAATCTTCCCAATCGCTGTCTAGCAGGATCGTCCTCTCCAGCGCCGGAAGGTCTTCATCAGCGATCAAATCGGGATAGCGTGTGCCGAGAAATTCCCCGACGGTCAGCAGCAACCGCGCACCTGTCCGCCGCAGGATGTCGCCCGCCTCGCGCCCTTTCAGCCGGGTGTTGAGCGGCACGATCGCCGCCCCCGCCGCCATCGCCCCGATCGCCGCGACGATCCATTCGCGGCTGTTGGGAGCCCAGATCGCGATCCTGTCGCCCTTGCCCATGCCCGCCGCGATAAAGGCCGATGCGGCAGCGCGGGAACGCTCCCACAATTCGGCGAACGACCACTCTTCGCCCTGTTCGAGCAAGGCGGGCTGATCGCCCCAATTGCGCGCCGCGGCTTGCGCGACATGCGGGATGGTCAAAGGCAGGTTTTCGCTCATCTCAGCCCGGCCCCATGTTTTCCGGGCCAAAGAACGCGCGCATTTCCGCAACCTTGCCGTTTTCATCAAAGCGGAAGACGTCGATCACGTCGATGCGCGTTGCCTGCCCTTCCCAATCGAGCGTCACATGAAAAGCGAAGGCCGCGTGATCGGCGACACAGCGCACCGGGCCGTCGAGCGCCAGCTTGGCGCCCATCGCGATACCTGCGCCGAAGAACTCGCGAATTTCCGCACGCCCTGTCTTTGCCGGACTGCCCACCGGGTCCTCCACCCGGGCATCCGGAGCGAAGATTGCGACGATTCCGTCAAGATCCGCCCGGTTGTAGCAATCGACATAGGCTTTGACCGCCGCTTCCATCTGCGCTGCATCGGGCATGTCAGTTCTCCGGGTAATAGCGACTGATCGTATCGACCACGCAGGCCGGTTTGTCGGAGCCTTCGATTTCGACAGTCACCCGCACGACCGACTGGTATCCGCCCTTCTTTTCCTCGACGCTCACGATCTCGCCCACGCCGCGAATGTTGCTGCCGACCTTTACCGGGCTGAGAAACCGCAGCCCGTCGGCGCCGATGTTCACCGCGTGGGAAAAGCCGCGCACTTCGATCAGTTGCGGCAGGAAGAAGTTGACGAGGCTCATGGTGAGATAGCCATGCGCAATCGTCCCGCCGAACGGGCCGTCCTTTGCGCGCTCGACATCGACATGGATCCACTGGCGATCTTCGGTCACTTCGGCGAAGCCGTCGACCCGGTCCTGCGTGATGTGGAGCCAGCCGGTCGGGCCAAGCTGCGTGCCTTCGGCACCGATCAGATCGCGCGGGCTTTCAAAGACTGTCGCCATCCTCATGCCCTCTGGCTGGAGACGGACAGCACCTCGCCCGTCATGTAGCTGGCAAGATCGGATGCGAGGAAGATCATCGCGTTGGCGACTTCCCAGACTTCCGCCGGACGACCAAACGCCTCTTTGGCCGACAGTTCGGCCAGCAGGTCTTCCGTCGTCACCTTGGCAAGGAAGGCGTGCATGGCAATCGAAGGCGCCACCGCATTGATGCGCACTCCGTGTTCTGCCGCCTCCACCGCCGAACAGCGGGTAAAGGCCATCACCCCGGCCTTTGCCGCAGCGTAATGCGCCTGCCCCTTCTGTGCGCGCCAGCCGAGCACGGACGCATTGTTGACGATTGCCCCGGTCTTCCTTTCCTGCATCGCCGGAAGGAAAGCGCGGGTCATCCGGAACACCGAATTGAGCGTGACGTCGAGCACGCGGTGCCATTGGTCGTCGGTCATGTCGACCACCGGCACTTCGCCGCCCAGCCCGGCGTTGTTGATCAGCACATCGATATGGCCAAGGCCCGCCAAAGCGCCATCGCGCAAGCTGTCGACCTGATCCTGCTGCGTGACGTCGCAAAGGCAGGTAAGCGGACGAGCGGCCCCGGTTTCGGCCGCGATGCGATCGGCAGCTTCGCCCAGGCGGCGCTCGTGAAAGTCGCTGATCAGGACTTGCGCCCCTTCCTCGACGGCGCGCTTGGCCACGGCATAGCCGATGCCCGTCCCGGCAGCCGCCGTCACGACGACGGTCTTGCCCTTCAAGAGATCGCGAGCGGGGGGATATTGCGGCGTCAGTGTCATTTGTCCCCCCTCGGTTCGCGGGGCATGCCCAGCCCGCGCTCGGCAATCAGGTTGCGCTGGATCTGGTTGGTCCCGCCATAGATCGTGTCGGCGCGCGAATAGAGGAAGAGATTGGGCAGGACGCTCCATTCATATTCGGGATTGTCGGTGATTTCGCCCGCCTGACCCAGCACGTCCATCGCCAGTTCGCCAAGGCTGCGGCGCCAGCTTGCCCACTGGATCTTGTAAGTCAGCGCGGCCCCGTCGACCTTGCTGTGATCGGTGGTCGAAAGCATGCGGAGCGCGCCGTAACGCATCAGCCGCAGGCCGATTTCAGCCTTGGCGATACGTTGCCGGATCAGCGGATCATGGGCCGCGCCATTGGCCTTGGCCGCAGCGATGATTTCATCCAGCTCGTTGCGGAACGCCATCTGCTGGCCCAGCGTCGAAACGCCGCGTTCGAAGCTGAGCAGGCCCATCGCCACGCGCCAGCCATCGCCGACAGCGCCGATAAGGCTGTCTTCGGGGCAACGCGCGCCGTCGAAGAATGTCTCGTTGAATTCGGCATCACCGTTGATCTGCTTGATCGGCCGGATTTCGATGCCCGGCTGGTCGATCTCCATCATCAGGAACGTCAGACCCTTGGGGCCTTTCGATCCTTCCTCGCTGCGCGCGACAACGAAGATCCAGTCGGAAATATGCGCAAGGCTGGTCCAGATCTTTTGCCCGTCGACCACCCATTCGCCGCCATCAAGGCGCGCCTTGGTACGCACCGCCGACAGGTCGGAACCGGCATTGGGTTCGGAATAGCCCTGGCAGAAGATCGTCTTGCCCGCCGCGATGCCGGGCAGGAAGCGTCGCTTTTGCTCCTCTGAGCCAAACGCCAGCAGGGTCGGCCCGGCCAGTTCGATGCCGATGTGGTTGACCCGGCCCGGAACGCCTGCACGGGCATATTCCTCGGCAAAGATCACCTGCTGGGCCAGCGTGGCGGAACGCCCGCCCCACTCTTTGGGCCAGCCGATGCACGACCAGCCGTGCTCGCCCAGATGCTGTTCCCACTCCTTGCGGCGCTCGGCCTTTTCGGTGAGCGTGGTGATACCCTTGATGTCGGCGAATTCGCCCGCCATCTGCGTGTTCAGCCAGTCGGCGGCCTCGGCCCGGAATTCCTCTTCCTCGGGTGTAAAGCCAAGCTTCATGCCGCTTCTCCCAGAATTTGCTTCGCCACCTGCTCGCGGTGCCAGTTTCCGTCTTTCAGCAAGGTCTGGATCGAACGCGCGCGCTTGAAGAACAGATGCGCGTCATGTTCCCATGTAAAGCCGATGCCGCCGTGGAGCTGGATCATGTCGGCTGCGCATTTGAAGAAAGTGTCAGCGCAGAACGCCTTGGCAGCGTGCAATGCGAGCTGCGGATCGTCGCTGTTTTCGTCATTGGCGCAGGCCGCCCAATACACCGCGCTGCGGGCCTGTTCGATTTCGATCATCATGTCGGCCAGCCGGTGCTTGTAGGCCTGGAACGAACCGATCGGACGTCCGAACTGCACGCGTTCATTGGCATAGCGGACGGTGCGGTCAAGGCACGCCTGCGCGCCGCCCAGCGCCTCTGCCGCAAGCGTGATCCACGCCGCAGGCTGGCTGGCGGTGATCGCAGCCTGCGTATCGGCCAGCGGCTCTCCTGCCACGCCATCAAGCACCAGCGTGGCAAGCGGCCTCGTCTGGTCCATGGTGGTGTGCGTGATGATCGAAAGGCCGGGCGCACCGGCGTGAACCACCCATACCTGATCAGGGTGGGCAAGGATGAAGACATCGGCGACATTGCCGTGCGGCACGAATTCGAGCCGGCCGCTGATCGAATTGCCATCATGGCTTACCGTATCATTGCCGACAGCGGCGGCGATTTTCTCGCCCGCAAGGATCGCTGGCAGCAGATCGGATTTCTGCGCATCCGTTCCGCCCGCCGCGATCATGGCGGCGGCGATGTTGATACCCAGCAGCGGCATGGCGGCGACATTGTATCCGGCCGCTTCGGCGACGATCGCCATTTCGACATAGCCAAGGCCAACTCCGCCCAGCTCTTCGGGCACGATCACTCCGCCAAGACCCAGTTCCTCGCAGAAATCGCGGTGCAACTGGCGATCCACCCCGTCGCCCGCCATCGCTGCGCGGGTGCGGTCGCTGGTCGCGTTCTCGCCGAAGAAACCTTGAGCGGTCTCGGCGATCATCTGCTGTTCTTCGGTGAAGACAAAATCCATGTCAGGTCCCCCAGACCTTGCGCGGCTCAACCCGCTGTTCGAGCAATGAATGCACCGCTTCGCCGACATCCGCCGGGTTCCAGCGCGCGCCCTTGTCGATCATCGGCCCCTCGCGCCAGCCGTCCTCGATCATGATCTTGCCGCCTTCGAGCTCGAACACGCAGCCGGTGACGTCGGCGCTCTGATCGCTGCCCAGCCAGACGACAGCCGGCGCGATATTGGCCGGGTCCATCACGTCGAACGCCTCGCCCTCGGTCGCCATCTTTTCGGCAAAGGCCTGTTCGGTCATGCGGGTGCGGGCCGAGGGTGCAAGCGCGTTGGCGGTGATGCCATACCGGCCTAGCTCCGCCGCCTGCACCAGCGTGAGCGAGGCGATGCCGCCCTTGGCGGTCGAATAGGCCGCCTGCGCGATAGAGCCCTGAAGCCCCGCGCCGCTGCTGGTGTTGATGATGCGGGCGTCGGGATTGCCGCCGTCCTTCTGCTTGGCGCGCCAGTAATTCACCGCATGGCGGCTGATGCAGAAATGGCCGCGCAGGTGCACCTGCATGGTCGCATCCCATTCCTCAACGGTCGCCGAAACGAACATCCGGTCGCGCACGATCCCGGCGTTGTTGACGACGACGTGCAGGTCGCCAAAACCCTCGATCGCCGCATCGACAATGCGCTTTGCCGCGTCCCAATCGGTTACGTCGTCATAATTCGCGATGGCCTGACCGCCTGCGGCCCTGATCTCTTCGACCACACCGTCCGCCGCGCTGGTGTCGCGCCCTTCGCCGCCCAGCGAAGTGCCGATGTCGTTGACCACCACATTCGCCCCTTCGGCGGCAAAGGCGAGCGCATAGGCCCGGCCCAGCCCGCGCGCGGCGCCGGTGATGATAACGGTGCGTCCGTCGCAGATTCCCATTAGCTCAACCTCTCGATGATGGTGACATTGGCCTGACCGCCGCCTTCGCACATGGTCTGGAGGCCATAACGCCCGCCGGTATCCTCAAGCGCGTGCAGCAGCGTCGTCATCAGGCGCGCGCCGGTGCCACCCAGCGGATGGCCGAGCGCGATCGCGCCGCCGCGCACATTGACCTTTTCATGCGGGATGCCGAGCTCCTTCATCCACGCCATCGGGACGCTGGCGAAGGCTTCGTTGCATTCGAACAGATCGATATCGTCGACCGAAAGTCCGGCCCGGTGCAGCGCAAAGCGGGTTGCCGGGATCGGCGCGGTCAGCATCCACACCGGGTCATCGGCGCGCACGGACAGGTGATGGATGCGGGCGCGCGGCTCAAGGCCGTGATCCTTCACCGCCTGCTCGCCAGCGATCAGCAGTGCCGCCGAACCGTCGCAATTCTGGCTGGCGACCCCAGCAGTGATTGTCCCTTCGCCGCCCACGGGATTGAGCGCGGCGAGCCCTTCCAGCGTGGTGCCGGCGCGGATCGTTTCGTCTTCGGCCAAGCCTTCGAGCGCGGCAATCTCGCGCGCAAAGGCACCGCCGGTGGTCGCCGCATGGGCGCGGGCGTGCGAGGCGCAGGCGAATTCCTCCATCGCTTCGCGGCTGAATTCCCACTTGTCCGCGATCATCTGGGCGCTGGCGATCTGGTTGAGGATGCCGTCACCATAACGCGCGATCCAACCGGGCGAAGTATTGAACGGATTGTCAAAGCCATAAGGCTGGCCTGCAAACATTGCGGCAGAAATCGGGATCGCGTTCATCGCCTGGCTTCCCCCGGCAACGACCAGATCCTGAGTCCCGCTCATCACCCCTTGCGCGGCGAAATGGACGGCCTGTTGGCTGGAGCCGCATTGACGATCCACCGTTGTGCCGGGGACGTGTTGCGGCAGACCCGCCACCAGCCATGCGGTGCGGCCGATATCGCCTGCCTGCGGCCCGATCGTATCGCAGCAACCCCAGACGCAATCGTCCACCGCGCCCGGATCGACATCATTACGAGCGAACAGTTCCCTGATCGGGTGCGCGGCAAGATCAGCCGGATGGAGCGCCGCGAGCGAGCCCTTCTTGCGGCCCATCGGGCTGCGCACAGCATCGATTATGTAGGCTTCTGCCATCTTTCAAACGTCCTCAAGCGAAGGTGTTTTGCGGCCCGATCGGGTGATCGCCGCCAATGATTGCATCGTCCACGCGCCTCGCGTGAAAGCCCCTGCCGCCCCACGCGCCGGAGAGCGCCCATGCGCGCTTCATCCAGAAATGCAGGTCGACTTCGTAGGTGTAGCCCATCGCGCCATGCACCTGGATCGCGCTTTCGCCCGCCAGATAGGCGGCGTCGCTCGCTGCCAGTTTTGCGTGGCTGACATGGAGCGCTGCGCTGCCCTCTCCGTCTTCAAGCGCCTGCGCCGCGCGCCACAGCACGGGCCGCGCGAATTCCAGCGCGACGGCGACATCGGCCAGCTTGTGCTTGATCGCCTGAAACCCGCCGACCGGCTGGCCGAACTGTTCGCGCAGCTTGGAATATTCGACCGCCTGATCCAGCATCGCCTCGGCCAGCCCGACAAGCTGCGCCGAAGCCATCAGCGCGCCCAGATCAAGCAGGTGCGGATCATCGCTGGCATCGTCCGGCAATTGCGCAAGGTTGCGCAGCGGATCGACGCTGTGCAGCGACCCGTCTTCGCCGTCGGAGTGCCAGCCGTTGATCGAATGCGCGGCGATCGGGCGGAAGTCGCCCGTTGCCACTTCGGCAAGCCTGCCGGTGTCCCCGCGCGCGATCATCCACGGCACGCTGACATAGGCGCTTTCGACGAGCGGTTCGGCAAGGCAGAACCGTCCGCATTCACGCGCGATCAGCACCGCGTCGAGCAATCCCATGCCCAGCCCGCCCTGATCTTCGGGAACCAGCAGACCGGGCAGACCCATTTCCACCAGCCCCTGCCAGATCGCGGTATCGCGATTGCCATCGGCATCGAGTTTGCGCAGCACTTCGGGCCCGTGCGTACCCGAAAGATAGTCGCGCACGGCTTCGGCCAGTTCGAGCCGTTCGGGAGCGATCAGAAAATCCATCAGCCCGCTCCTACCCGCGGCATGCCCAGCAGACGCTCGGCCGTGATATTGCGCTGAATCTCGTTCGAA
Organism: Erythrobacter aurantius; assembly: GCF_023823125.1. Lineage (NCBI taxonomy): Bacteria > Pseudomonadati > Pseudomonadota > Alphaproteobacteria > Sphingomonadales > Erythrobacteraceae > Erythrobacter > Erythrobacter aurantius. The sequence goes on from NZ_CP090949.1 coordinate 3,025,715, forward strand.
CCGGCATAGATCGGCCCCGAAAGCGAGAAGATGTAGCCTTCAAGCCAGTCATTGGCGGAGCCGTCGGCAAACTGCTGCAATTCCGCTGCCGCGCCCAGCAGGTGCATCGCGGTGCGGTGCATCGCGCGATCGAGTTCCGACCAGAAAATCTTGTTCAGGCTGGCTTCGGCCCCGATGCTGCCGCCCGCCATGATCTTCGCGGCGACGGCATAGGTGTTGTAGGCATAGGCCTGGCTTTCCATCCACGCCTTTGCCACCGCCTCGCGCGCCGAAGGAGCCGCATTGTGTTCATGCTTTCGGAACAGCTCCACCAGCCGCTTTGCCGCTGCCTGGAAACGGCCGGGTGAGCGCAGCATCAGACCGCGCTCGAACCCGGCGGTCGCCATGGCGACCTTCCAGCCTTCCCCCTCTCCCGCAAGGCGGTTTTCGACTGGAACGCGAACTTCATCGAAGAACAGCTCGGCGAAACCCGGATTGCCGTGGAGTTGCCGGATCGGGCGACGGGTGACGCCGGGCGCATTGAGATCGAACAGGATGAAGGACAGCCCCTTGTGGCGCTGGCTGCCTTCTTCGGTCCGGAACAGGCCGAAACCCCAATCGGCAAAACTCGCCCTGCTCGACCAGGTTTTTTGACCATTGATGACGTAATGATCCCCGTCGCGGTAAGCGGTGGTCTTGATCGCCGCCATGTCGCTGCCAGCGCCCGGTTCGGACCATGCCTGAGCCCAGATTTTCTCGCCTGCGGCCATCGGCGTCAGGAAGCGCGCCTTTTGTTCTTCGGTCCCGTATTCCATGATCGTGGGTCCGAGCAGGAAGATGCCGTTCTGGTTCACCCTGAGCGGTGCGCCCGCGCCCCAGTATTCCTCTTCAAAGATCAGCCATTCGATCAGATCGAGCCCACGCCCACCATAGCTGGTGGGCCATGTCACCATGCCCCAATTGCCTTGCGCCAGCTTGCGTTCCCATTCGACGTGCTGGTGGAATCCTTCCTCGCCTTCGAGCGTGAGAAGCGGCTTTTCCGGCAGGTTCGAAGCAAGCCATTCGCGCACTTCAGCACGGAAAGCCTGCTGCCGGGGGGTGTATTGCAGCTGCATGATCAGAACTCTGCGGCTTTTCCGGTCTTCACGAATTCGTCGCGCGATTTCTGGCTGTCTTCGTGCATGTACATTTCGAGCGTGAAGCCCTGTTCCCAGCGATAGCCGCGATCGACATCGCGCGCTTCGAGGCCGTTCAACGCTTCCTTGGCGATCACCAGCGCCTTGCGGCTCTTCGACGCGATCACGGCGCAGAAAGCCCTCGCCTCGGCCTCCAGATCGGCGCGCGGCACCACTTTTTCGACCGCGCCCAGACGGTGCGCTTCGGCTGCCGGGATATTGCCTCCGGTGAAGAAAGCGGCGCGCACCTTGTGCAGCGGAAGCATCCGAGAAAGGTGGCTGGCCCCGCCCATCGCGCCGCGATCCACCTCGGGAAGCGAGAAATAGGCATCGTCGGCAGCGATGATCGTGTCCGCCGCTCCGCAAATGCCGATGCCGCCCCCGATCACGAATTTGTGCGCGGCCACCACCACCGGAATCTCGGCATCGCGGATCGCCTTGAACGTCAGGTAATTGCCGCGATTGAGCACTGTGATGCGTTCGGGATGCGCCTGCATCTCCTTGATATCGACGCCACCGCAAAACCCCTTGCCCTCGGCCCGGATCAGCACGCAGTTGACTTCCGGATTGCGCGCCGCGGCGGTCACGATGTCGGGAATCGACATCCAGGTTTCGCTGTCGAAGGCGTTGACCGGCGGCACGTCGAAGACGATTTCCGCGATGCGATCCTTGATGTGGGTTTCAATGCCCATCAGGCGGCTCCCTTCAATTGCGGTGTTACGGTCGAAAGCGCGGCAATTCGCTCAAGCGCTTCGGCTTCGATCCGCGCCAGCAGTTCGGTGCAGGACGGCAGATCGTCGAGCCTTCCGGCGACCTGACCCGAAGCCATCAGCCCGCCGATCGCATCGCCATCGACCACCGCCTTTTGCAGCAATGTGGGCGCGGCGGCGGCGAGCATCGCTTCGGGCAGCGACATTTCTCCATGGCTGGTCATGCCGCGCGCGGCGGCGAGCAATTCGCCCCAGCTGGCACCTGTTTCGTGTTTCATCGCCATCGCCGCGAGCAGCCCGCGCCGCCACCGGGCAAAGCTGCCGCCAGCCTCGATCCGGTCGAGCATGGCGTTGCGGATCATGCGCTGCGGAATGCCGTCGATCTTGGAGGTGACGAAAATGTCCTGCGTGCCTGCCCGCGTGTAGGCGTCCTTGACCTGCTGCGGGACCGGGCTGTCGCTGGTCATCATGAAGCGCGATCCCATCGCGATCCCGCTTGCGCCATAGGCCAGCGCCGCCGCCAGTCCGCGCCCGTCGGCAAAGCCGCCCGCCGCCGCTACCGGCACGTCAACAGCATCGAGCACTTGCGGCAACAGGATCGTGGTTGCGACCGATCCGGTGTGACCGCCGCCTTCGCCGCCCTGGATCGTGATCGCCTGACAACCCAGCGCGACCATCTTCTGCGCGTGCTTTACCGCGCCGACGGTAGGAATGCAGATGATCCCCGCGCTGCGAAATTTGCCGATCATCTCGGCATCGGGACCGCGCCCGAAACTCACCGCGCGCACCCGGTCGGCATTGGCAAGGATGATCTCGACGATATCCTTGGCACCCGGCTGGAAGCTATGGAAGTTCACCCCGAAATTGTGCGGGGTCATGCCCTTAAGCTCGTCAATCGCTGCCGCCAGTTCGGCAGGTTTCATCACCGCGCCTGCAAGAAAGCCGAAAGCGCCTGCGTTGCTGCTTGCCGCGACCAGCCGAGGGGTCGCGATCCAGCCCATCGCGGTCTGTATCACCGGCAGGCGGCAACCGAGCATCTCGGTCAGCGGTGTGGAAAGGGAGGCGCGCGGATCAGCCACAGGTCAATCCTGCTGTCCTTGCGACTTCTGGGCCTCTTGCGCCTTGTTCTTTTCGGCCATCTTCTTGCCGTCGAACCCGGCGATGTAATCGCCCTTGATCAACTGGTTGTTGGCATGTGCGAAGTGGTGATAGCCAAAGCTCGCATCGATCCCGGCTTCCTTGCCTGCCAGCGTTTCCATGTGATTGCACGCCTGCTTGGCAAGCTGCATGGCAAGACGCGGCTGCTCCACCAGACGCGCGGTGACCTTGGCCACTTCGTCCGCCAGCTGATCTCGCGGAACCACCCGGTTGACCATGCCCATCTGATAGGCGCGTTCGGCGCTCATGCGTTCGCCCAGCAGCAGGAATTCCTTGGCGATGCGGGGATTGAGCTCGTGGCAATGCGCGAAATATTCGACGCCCGGAAAGCCCATTTGCAGCACCGGATCCTGGAAGAAGGCATCATCCGACGCGATGATCAGATCGCACACCCATGCCAGCATCAGCCCGCCCGCGATGCAGGCGCCATGCACCTGCGCGATCGTCGGCTTGGGAATGGCGCGCCAACGCTTGCACATGCCCAGATAGACTTCCTGTTCGCGGATATAGGCCTTTTCAGCCCCGCCCTTGTTGGCGTGATCGTACCACATCAGGCGGCGTTCGAAGCTGGAGTGGAAATCGCGCCCAGGACTGCCGATGTCGTGCCCGGCGGTGAAATGCTTGGCATCCGATTTGAGCACGATGCACTTCACATCGTCATCATCGACCGCGCGCTGGAACGCATCGTCCAGCGCGTAGGTCATCTGACTGTTCTGGACGTTGTGAAAGGCCGGACGGTTCAGCGTCACATAGGCCACACCGTCCTTCACCGCGTACAGGATCGGCTCGTCGGTTTCATAAACGGGCGGTTCGTCAACCTTGGGAACGATGGCGTCGCTCATGCGGCTTCTCCCTCTTTGCTCCGCCGCGCCGGCGGATTGTCCGCCAGCACCTTGTGGCGAATTCCATGCGGATCGAGTCCCGCGATGATTTCAAGCTGCTGGTCTGTCGGCAGCGGAGTTTCGCCTTCCGCCGCGTCGATCAGTTCAAATCCGGTGTTGTCTTGCACCTCGGCAAAGGTCACGCCGGGGTGGAGCGAGATGACGCGGATGGCGTTGTCCGCCCCGCCGAAATCCATCACGCACAGATTGGTGATGATCCGCTTCAGTTCGAGCCCGGAATAGTTGCCGCCCGCGATCCGCCGTGCGGGGTTGTAGCCCGGCGAGGACACCCGATCGACTTCGCCATCGACGAACACGCGGGTCGAATGCACCGGGATGAACATCGAATTGGGGTGGTAGATGCCGTTGCCCGGAAACCCGCGCGCGCCCAGCATCTGCACCTTGGGCTGTTCATGCGTGCCACCCAGCGCGGAAAGGTTGGTCTGGCCGAAACGGTCGATCTGCGTCGGCGTAACCATCGCGTGACGCCGCCCGGTCCACACCGCGCTGTCGAAAAAGCGCGAGAACGGGAGGTAGCCCGCCGCCTTGCGATCATCATAGCCGCGCGGCCCGATCGGCACCGGCTGTTCGACCAGATAGGCCTCGCCATCGGTCATCATCAGTCCGGGGCTGTGCGTCATCTTCGCCAACCCCACGCCAAGACGCGGAACCGGACCGATGCCGGTGCCGATAATCTCGCGATCGGTGCGGAAAGCCTCGGCGACCGCCGCGATGCAAAGTTCTGCCAAAGTTGCCATCAGTAAATCGCCAGCGGGACATTCATCACCGCCTCCTCTCCGCCGACCGAGGCCAGATAGGCCGCCTCGTCGGCGCCAGTGAATTGATCGGCGACCGCGCTCCATTCACCCGGCTCCTTCGCCGCGCCCGAATAGGCCTTCAATGCTTTCATGTCGGGACCGTAGAGCGGCGGCATCGAAGTCGGGTGCGCCCCGCCCCGCGCCTCTGTCACCCCGGTGATGAAGCAGCGTTCGACGATGTTTGCCCTGGCGTCTTCGGGATGCGCGTCCTCCATCGCCGGGACCATCTCTTCGCAGCTGACGAAGCATTCGTCGGCAGCCTTGGCGAACCATTCGTCGTAATAGGTATCCGGCCCCAAGGCCTGCACATTGCCGCGGTGATCGCAGCGATGGACATGGATGATCGCCGCATCGAGCTTCAGCGCGGGCATCGCCACCAGCGTTTCCCCGTCCGCATAGGGCGACTGGACCGTCTTGAGCCCGCCCAGCTCGATCAAATCCGTGCCAAGCCCGACCCGCGTGGGCAGAAACGGCAGACCGAATGCCGCCGCCTTCAGCCCCCACTGGAACATGCCTTCGTCGAGTTCGAGCACCTCGATCTCGCCCGCCTCGCGGGCTTTGCGGAACCATGCCTCAAGCGGGATCGCGTCGAGCGAGACGAAGGCGAAGACAACCTTCTTCACCTTGCCCGCCGCGCACAGCATCCCGACATCCGGGCCGCCATAGGAAACGACGGTCAGATCAGTGAGATCGGAACGCAGGATTTCGCGCACCAGCGCCATCGGCTTGCGCCGCGGGCCCCAGCCGCCAATGCCCAGCGTCATTCCGCTGCGCAGCCGGCCGACGATTTCGGCTGGCGTCATTCGCTTGTCGAGCGTCATTCGGCGGCCTCCGCGCGCGCTGCCTCATTGGCGGCGGCTTCTTCCATCGCCTTTTGCCAGGCCCAGACATGGCCCCATTCGCTGATGGTCTTGTGCGCCGTCGTTTCCCAATTGGCGGGGTCAATCACCAGCCCGTCGCAGCCCACTTCGAGATCGAAGCCCGAAGGCGTCTGCATGTAGAAGCTGGTCATCTCGTCATTGGTGTGCCGGCCCAGCGTCGCGCTTTCCGGTACTCCGGCCAGCCGCATCCGGTCATAACATTTGCCGACATCCATCATGTCGCGCATTTCGAGCATCAGATGGATGCAGCCGGTCGGCGCAGCCGGGCCTTCACCCAGCGCGAGCGAGTGGTGACGGCCGTTATCGGCATGCATGAACGCGAAATGCATCGGCGGACCGTCAGGCCCCATCAGGTGGAAGACCGGCAGATCGGTGTCGTGAAAGCCGACGGTGTCGCGGTAGAACGCGTGGGTCGCAGGAAAATCGGGTGCGGAAAACACGGCGTGCCCCATCCCCATTTCTCCGGTCACAAATCCCGAAACGCCCTGAGGTGACACGAATTCGACTTCGTCACGCGCCGTGCCGACGAAGAATTCCAGACCGTTGCCAGCCGGATCGCTGGTGCGGAAATAGGCATCGACATGGCGCGCGGCAGCCTGAGCATCGTCACCCCACATGATGGCGCGCCCTGCAGCCTCGACCCGGGCAGCAAGCGCATCGAGCGCCTCGCGCGTGTCGATCTCGTAAGCCGCCGCAGCCAGCCGCTCCGCGCCCGCCTGTTCGATCCGGAACCGGAAAGGCCGATCATCGATGCGGTAATGATCCGCACCGTCGGCTGCATTTTCCGCGACCATGACCCCTGCGACATTGGTCAGGAATTCCCGCCATTCGACCGGCTTTGCCGTCTCGATGACCACATAGCCGAGTTCCCTGATAGCCATGACGCTACCCTCCCTTCACAATATCGAGAAACAGGGGCCGTTCGCCGCCCCCATCAACGTTGAGCCATGCGCCCGACACATATTCGGATGCGTCCGACACCAGATAAAGAACCGCGCGCGCAACATCGTCACCGGTCGCCATGCGCCCCAGCGGCAAGGACTGACCGACCTTGGCCCGCGTCGCTTCGCTGCCATAGGTATCCGCCGAGGTCTCGGTTTCAGCCAGGCCGACGATAATCGCGTTCACGCGGATGGATTTCGGCCCCCATTCCTGCGCAAGGCTCTTTGTCAGACTCAACAGCCCAGCCTTGGCCGCGCCATAGATCGAAGTGCCGGGCGACGGGCGAATGCCGGAAACGCTGGCGATGTTCACGATTGCCGCACCCGGCGACTTTTCCAGAAGGGGAAAGGCCGCGCGCGACAGGTAATAGGGCGCGAGCAGGTTCAGACGTGTAATCGCCTCGGCAAACCTCGGGCTGGCCGTGGCCGCATCGCTCGGCGGAGATCCGCCTGCATTGTTGACGATGATGTCGAGCCGCCCGTGGCGGGCAGCCACCGTTTCGACAAATTCCGCAACGGCATCGGGATCGCGCACGTCAAGCGCGGCGAATTCAACCCCTTCGGGCAGGCTTTCCGGCTCGCTACGGGCGCAGGCGATGACGACGCAACCCTGCTGCGCCAGCGCCGTGCTGATCGCACGACCCAACCCGCGGGTCCCCCCGGTGACAATCGCCACACGTCCGGCAAGGCCGAAATCCAAATTACCCTCCCACTTAAGTCCCGTGAATCAGTCGATTCAATGGCTCGGAAATTTCCCTATCTAAAATCAGATTGCTTTTCAATTGACGATTTGCGTATTTTTTTGCATTAAGTTTTACGAATTTGAAGAAGCAGTCGAATCGCGGCTGGTTGAGGAGGATGGAAGATGGCAACGGTTGCGCAGATGCATGGTCAGGCAGGTGACACGCCCACGCATGAGGAACTCGTCAAGCGCGCACGCGCGATGATCCCGACGCTGAAATCGCGGGCAAAGCAATGCATCGCCGATCGCAACGTGCCGGCTGAAACCATCGCCGAGTTCAAGGAGGCGGGTTTCTTCAAGATCCTGCAGCCCAAGAAGTTTGGCGGGTATGAAATGCACCCCAATGTCTTCTTCGACGTGCAGAAGCTTCTCGCCGAAGGCTGCATGTCGACCGGCTGGATGTTCGGCGTGGTCGGCTGCCACCCTTACGAACTGGCCCTGTTCGACGAACAGGCGCAGCTTGAGGTGTGGGGTAGCGATACGGACGTCATCGTTTCCTCGACCTATCAGCCCGTGGGCAAGGTGGAGCGCACCGAAGGCGGCTTCTACCTTTCGGGCCACTGGGGCTTTTCTACCGGCTCGGTGCATTGCGACTGGGTGCTGCTGGGTGCGCTGGTTCCGCCCGAGGAAGAAGGCGGCATGCCCGACATGCGCACTTTCCTGCTCCCGCGTGCCGACTACACCATCGACGAAGACGAATGGCATGTGTTCGGGCTTCAGGGCACCGGCAGCCACGGCATCACCGTGAACCGGGCATTCGTCCCCGAATATCGCACGCACCGCGCGATTGACGGCTTCCTGTGCCAGAACCCCGGTCAGGCGGTGAACGAAGGGCCGCTTTTCACCCTTCCCTGGGCGCAGGTTTTCGTGCGTTCGGTCAGCACCGCCGCGTTCGGCGGGGCGCGCGCGGCCATCAACGCTGCGATGAAGATCATGGAAGATCGCATCTCCACCAACACCGGGAAGGCGTCGAAGGACGATCCCATGCTGCATGCCGCGATTTCCGCTGCGCACGCACAGTCGCTGGAAATGGAGCTGACGCTGGAGCGGACTTTCGAAGACCTGCTGCAGATTGCCGAGCGCGGCGAAGCGATCCCGATGGAGAAGCGCGCTCTGTATGCATACCAGTCTTCCACCGTCGTGCGCCGCCTTGCGCGGCTGGTCGATGACATGGTCGAACTGCTTGGCGGCCGCGCAATCTACATGACCAGCGAAATCATCCAGCCCTGGCTCGATCTGAAGGCGGCGCGCGCGCATGTCGCGAACGATCCGAACAACCGGACCAAGGATGTCGTCGGCACCATGCTGGGCCAACCTCCCGTCTTCACCTTCATGTAACGGGAGGCGAGCATGGGAGAGCTTGCTTCACACCGCTACAGCGTTGCCGGTGGCCATGAAATCCACCTTGCCGAAACCGGCTCGGGCGAAGCTGTCGTGTTCCTGCACGGCAGCGGACCGGGCGCTTCGGGCGCTTCGAACTTTCGCGGCAACATCGCCGCCTTTGTCGATGCCGGTTACCGGGTCATCCTGCCTGACCTGATCGGCTATGGTGCTTCGTCAAAGCCTGAGGACATCGACTATACGCTAGACCTGTTTGTTGACACCGTCTTCGACGCGCTGCGCCAGCACGGGGTCGAACGGGCGCATCTCGTCGGCAATTCGCTGGGCGGCGGCATCGCGATCCAGATCGCGCTCAACAATCCCGATTTCGTCCGTTCGCTGGTGCTGATGGCGCCGGGATGCATTGCCGAGCAGATGAGCTATTTCACCATGCCGGGCATTGCCAAGATGAAGTCGTCCTTCGGCTCGCCCGCATTCAATCTTGATGAACAGCGCAAGCTGGTCGCCAACCTGCTGCATCCCGATTGGGCGGATCGCATTCCCGATGCATTGGTGGCTGAACGGTTTGAAGTGGCTCGAACCCAGCCCAAGGACGTGCTCGCCCGCATGAAAACCCCCAATCTGGGCCCGCGGATCGGCGATCTGGATTGCCCGATTTTCGTCCTTTGGGGGCTCGACGACGAATTCTGCCCGGCTGCCCACGGGCAGATGTTCCTGGACGCCGGCAAGAACGCGCGGCTGCTGACCTTTGCCCGCACCGGCCATTGGGTGCAGGTGGAGCGCGAGAGCGAATTCAACGCCTATGCAACGGGATTTCTCAATGAATATTCATGAGAAATACGGTTCAGAACTGTTTGCCGCCCTGCGCCAACAGCGCACGGTTCCGCCGCTGATTGCGCGCGCGTCGGCGCTGACGATCGACGATGCCTACGCCATCAGCCTCGATTTCCTCAGCCGTCGCAGGGCCGAGGGAGAGCGGGTCGTCGGCAAGAAGATCGGTGTCACCAGCAAGGCCGTGCAGGACATGCTGGGCGTGCACCAGCCCGATTTCGGGTTCCTGACGGACTGGATGTATGTCGATGGCGACATTTCGGTCGAGCAGAAGAAGCTGATCCAGCCGCGGGCTGAGGCGGAAATCGCCTTCATCCTGCGCGACGGGCTGAAAGGGCCGGGCGTCACCCCGGCTGACGTGATCGCAGCGACACAGGCCATCGCGCCCTGTTTCGAGATTGTCGACAGCCGGATCGACGACTGGAAGATCGGGATTGTCGACACCGTGGCGGACAATGCCAGTTGCGGGGTCTTCATCCTTGGGGAAGCGCGCGCCGATCCGCGCGATCATGATCTGCCCAACCTCAAGGTGACGGTGACGAAAAACGGCGCGCCGCTGTCCGAAGGGCTGGGTTCCGCCGTTCAGGGCGATCCGGCGCAGGCAGTGGCGTGGCTCGCCAACACGCTGGGCGAATACGGCGTCACGCTGGATGCGGGCGACATCATCCTGTCGGGTTCGCTCGTCCCGCTCGAACCGGCGGTGGCGGGCGACGTGTTCGAAATGGAATTGCATGGAGTGGGCGGATGCACCGCCCGCTTCGTCTGAAGGAAGCGCACATGGGCAAGCTAAAGGCCGTGATCATCGGATCCGGGAACATCGGCACCGATCTGATGATCAAGATGCTGAAATATCCGCAGAACATGGAACTGGCAGCAGTCGTCGGGATCGACCCGGACAGCGAAGGGCTGGCGATGGCGCGCGAACGCGGGATAGCGACCACGCACGAAGGCATCGAAGGGCTGAAAAAGCTCGATTGCTACAAGGATATCGGCATCGCCTTTGACGCGACCAGTGCCTATGCCCACAAGCTGCATGACGAGGCTCTGCGCGCCGATGGTATCCGCGTCGTTGACCTGACCCCTGCGGCGATCGGCCCCTTCACTGTCCCGCCGGTCAACATGGAAGCAAATCTCGACGCGCTCAATGTCAACATGGTGACCTGCGGCGGACAGGCGACGATCCCGATGGTCGCCGCTGTCAGCCAGGTCGCCAAGGTGCATTACGCGGAAATCGTCGCATCGGTTTCCTCGCGTTCGGCAGGGCCCGGCACGCGCGCCAATATCGACGAATTCACCCGCACCACCGCCCGCGCGATCGAAGCGGTCGGCGGCGCGACCAAAGGCAAGGCGATCATTATCCTGAACCCGGCCGAACCGCCGATGATCATGCGCGACACGGTGTTCACCCTGTCCGAAGGCGCGGACGAGGACGCGATCCGCGCCTCTGTCGAAGCGATGGTGGCCAAGGTTCAGGCCTATGTCCCCGGCTACAGGCTGAAACAGCAGGTGCAGTTCGAACGGTTCGGCGACAACAATCCGCTGAAAATCCCCGGCATGGGCGAATTCACCGGTATCAAGACGATGATCCTGCTCGAAGTCGAAGGCGCAGGCGATTACCTGCCGTCCTATTCGGGCAATCTCGACATCATGACCGCCGCCGCAAAGGCGACCGGAGAACTGATCGCCGAACGCGAACTGGCCATGCGGGAGCCTGCACAATGACCGGCACTTTCAACGTCGAGGCTGGCGAAAAGCTTTACATTCAGGACGTGACCCTGCGCGACGGGATGCACGCCATCCGCCACATGTACGGCATCGATCAGGTGCGCGATATCGCCGCGGCGCTCGACAAGGCGGGCGTTGACGCGATCGAGGTGGCGCATGGCGACGGCCTTTCGGGTTTGAGCTTCAACTACGGCTTTGGCGCGCATACGGACTGGGAATGGCTGGAGGCGGTGGCCGAAGTGCTTACCCAATCGGTGCTGACCACGCTGATCCTGCCGGGTGTCGGCACCGTGGAAGAGCTGCGCCGCGCCTATGATCTGGGGGTGCGTTCGGTGCGCGTGGCAACCCACTGCACCGAAGCCGACGTTTCGAAACAGCACATCGGCATCGCCCGCGATCTGGGCATGGATGTGTCCGGCTTTCTGATGATGAGCCACATGATCGATGCGGAAACGCTGGCTGGCCAGGCCGCGTTGATGGAAAGCTATGGCGCGCAATGCGTCTATGTCACCGACAGCGGCGGCGCGCTCGACATGGACGGGGTGCGCGAACGGCTGGAGGCATACGACCGGGTGCTGAAGCCCGAAACCCAGCGCGGCATGCACGCGCACCACAATCTCGGCCTTGGGGTCGCCAATTCCATCGTCGCCGCGCAATATGGCGCTGTCCGGATTGATGCGAGCCTTGCCGGAATGGGCGCAGGCGCGGGCAATGCCCCGCTCGAAGTCTTTATCGCGGCGGTCGATCGCAAGGGCTGGAACCACGGCTGCGACGTGATGGCGTTGATGGACGCGGCAGAAGATCTCGTCCGCCCCTTGCAGGACCGCCCCGTGCGCGTCGACCGCGAAACGCTCGCGCTGGGTTACGCCGGGGTCTATTCCAGCTTCCTGCGTCACGCCGAAAAGGCGGCGCAGACCTATGGCCTCGACACGCGCGAGATTTTGGTCGAGCTGGGCGCACGCAAGATGGTCGGCGGTCAGGAAGACATGATCGTCGATGTCGCTCTCGACTTGCTCAAGGCGAAAGAGGTGGCCGGCGCGAATGCCTGAGCCATCGCTGCACAGGCCGCTTCCGGCCGCTGCGGTCGAAAGCTGGGACCATGAAACCGACGTCCTGATCATCGGCTTTGGCGCGGCAGGAGCATGCGCCGCGATCGAAGCGGCGAATGCCGGCGCACGCGTCACCATCCTTGAACGCAATTCCGGCAGCGGCGGCGCATCGGCCCTGTCCGGGGGCGAAATCTATATCGGCGGAAACGGCGGCACCGATGCCCAGCGCGCCGCCGGGTTCGAAGACAGCACCGAGGCTTTCGAAACCTACCTCAAGCTGGCAGGCGGGCCTTGCGTCAACGATGCGAAATGCGAGCTGTATGCGCGTGAGGCGCTGGATCATTACGCATGGCTCAAGGCGCAGGGCGTCCCCTATCGCGGCAATTTCCTGCCCGGCAAGCTGATCGAGCCGCCTGACGATTCCACCCTGATCTGGTCGGGCAGCGAAGCCGCCGCGCCGTTCTGCGATCGGGCGAAACCGGCCCCGCGCGGACACACCATCCAGCACACCGGCTGGGGTGGCGGACGGCCGCTGGTAGACCGGCTGGAAGCGCGCGCACGCGAACTCGGGGCTGTGGTAATGGTCGACACACGCGTGCTCGGCCTGATCGAGGATGAAGGACGGATCGTGGGCGCAGTCGTCAAATCGGACGGCGCGATCCTGCATCTGCGCGCCACGAGAGGCGTGGTGCTGGCAACCGGCGGCTTTGTCATGAACGAGGAAATGCGCCGCAAACATTGCCCCCAGACCTTCCGCATCAACGATCCCATCGGCGACAGGGATGACGGCGCGGGCATCATGATGGGCATAGGGGCAGGCGGCGAAGCGGTGCACATGGACCAGTTCTTCACCACCTGTCCTTGGACCATGCCCGAACCGCAGGCATCGGGGGTATTCGTCAACATCCACGGCCAGCGCTTCATCAACGAAGATTGCTATCACGGGCGCGTCAGCCGCTGCGCGGTCGATCAGCCGGGGGGCAAGGTGTATCTGCTGCTCGACAGCGCGCATTTCTCCCAACCCGCCGAATTCGCCCGCACCGACATCGCGGCCACGGGCGATAGCTGGGAAGAGGTCGAGGCCGAACTGGGGATGCCCGCAGGCACGCTGTCCCACACGATGGCGTTCTACAATGCCCACGCAGGCGAAGGACGCGATCCCTTGTTCGACAAGCGCGCACCGATCCTCACGCCGCTCGACAAGGCGCCGTTCGTGGCGCTGGAACTCAATTTCCAGACCAGCTATTTCAGCTTCTTCACACTGGGCGGGCTCAACACCTCGGTAAACGGCGAAGTGCTGGGTGCGGATGGATATCCCGTCAAAGGCCTGTTTGCCGCCGGGCGATGCACCCATGGCCTGCCGGCCTGGGGCCATGGCTATTCGTCCGGCCTGAGCCTTGCGGATTGCACATTCTTCGGGCGGCAAGCGGGGAAGGCAGCAGCTCATGGATGATACGGTTGCACGGCTGCGGGCGCTTGAAGACAGGGCGCAAATCGCCAATCTGATCGCGGCTTACGGCCCGTTGGCGGATACCGGGGCGGGAGAGGCTCTGGCGCAACTGTGGGTCGAAGACGGGGAATATGACATTGGCGGGTTTGGCCTCGTCAAAGGCCACGTGGCGCTGGCAGCGATGATGGACAGCCCGGTCCATCGCGGCCTGATGGAGCAAGGCTGCGCGCATATCCTTTCCCCTCACCGGATCGAGCTTTCGGGGGACACCGCAGTCGCGGTCGGATACAGCACCGTAATGCGCCGGACTGGCGAGATTTACGAAGCCTGGCGGGTATCGGCCAACCGCTGGTGGCTGGTGCGCACTGCGGCGGGCTGGCGCGTCAAGCGGCGCGAGAACACCCCGCTCGATGGTTCGCTGGAAACCCGCAGTATTCTGGAGATGCCCGATGTCGCTTGAAGCCCGGATCGAACGCCTTGAGGCGCTGGAGGAAATTCGCCAGCTTCCCGCCAAATACGCACTCGCGCTCGACATGCGCGACATGGATGCAATGGTCGGGCTTTTTTGTGCCGATGTGCGGGTCGGCAAGGATGCGAGCGGACGCGAGGCTTTGCGCGCATACATGGACCAGACATTGCGTAGCCCCTTCACAGGGACGTCACACCACATCGGTGGCCACATCATCGAACTGGACGATGCCAACCACGCGCACGGCATCGTCTATTCCAAGAACGAGCATGAAACGCCCGTCGAAGGCGGTGCGGACGAATGGGTCATCATGCAGATGATGTATGTCGACGATTACGAGCGGCAGGACGGGCAATGGTTCTTCCGCCGCCGCCTGCCGCTTTACTGGTATGCGACCGACCTGAACAAGCCGCCGGTGGGCGACAACAAGATGCGCTGGCCCGGAACCGACTGGGCCGAAGGGAACTTCCACAAGCTGTTCCCCAGCTTCGCCGAATTCTGGGACCGCGACGGGGCACCCGAGGGCCCGGTGCCAGAACCCGCGCCATTCGGTGAATTCATCGACCGGATGCGGCGCGGGAATGCGGCGCCCAAGGTAAAGGTGCGCGCGGATTGACGCCTAGTCGTTGACGCCCAGCGCATCGCGCGCCGCAAGGTATCCGAAGGTCAGCGCCGGGCCGATGGTGACCCCTGCCCCCGGATAGCTTTCGCCCATCGCCGATGCGGCATTGTTGCCGACAGCATAAAGCCCGCCAATCGGTTTGCCGTCGGTGTTCAGCACCCGCGCGCGATCGTCGGTTTTCAGCCCGCCATTGGTGCCGATATCGCCCGGATAGATCGGCATGGCGTAGAACGGTCCCTTGTCCAGCGGCTTGAGACACGGATTGGGCGTGACCGAGGGATCGCCATACATCTTGTCGTATGCCGCTTCACCCCGGTTGAAGTCGGGGTCCTCGCCCTTCGCCGCATGGGTGTTGAAGCGTTCGACTGTCGCACCAAGAACCGCAGGGTCAGCCCCCATCGCCTCCGCCAGTTCGGCGACGGTACGCCCTTTCTTGAGAATCGACCTGACCATGCCGTTCTGCGCCCAGTCTGGCAGCAGCGGCAGCAAGGGGCCGACTGGGTATTTGTGGCGATAGGTGTGATCGAACACGAACCAGCTCGGGCTCGCATCGCCATGTTCTGCCTCGCGCCGCGCCATCTGCTGGCCGACGATGTGATAGCTCGCTGCCTCGTTGAGGTAACGCTCGCCCTTCTGGTTTACCATCATGCAGCCCGGCAGAGCGCGCTCGATCGTGCAAAGCCGCCCGCGATCCTCGCCCGGCACATAGAAGACCGGCGCGGCCCATGCCGAATGCATGTTCATCGTTTCCGCGCCCACCGACTGGCCCGCCCGGATGGAGTCGCCAGTGTTGCCGCCGGTTCCCCCGGAATAGAGCGCGTTGCGATAGAGCGGGGCGTGCTTGTCGCGCATCTCCTGGTTCTTGTCGAAACCGCCAGCCGCCAGGATCACGCCCTTGCGCGCGCCAATGCGGAGCGTCTTCTTGCCACGGCGCACCACCGCGCCGACGACCTTGCCATCCTCTTCGATCAGGCTTTCCATCGGGCTTTCGAGCCACAGCGGCACTCCGCGCTTGTTCAGCGCCATGCGTAGACCGCCCGCCAGCGCATTGCCCAGAGTCAGCCGCCGGTCCTTCTCGCTCTTGAACCGGAACGGCAAGTCGAACCAGTAGCGCGCAAGGCTCTTGGTGAGGTGCCACCACCACCCTTTGGCCCGGAACAGCAGGATGTAAGTTTCATCGAAATGCCAGTTGAGATAGCCGAACAGGCTGGCCGCCGGTGACGCGAAGCGCAGCGTCTCGACATCCTTGCCCAGCTTCCTGCCGTCCATCGGCAGCGGCATGTGAGTGCGGTAGCCGGTCGGGCTGCCGCCGGGGTTTTCGGCGTGATAATCGGGATAAGGGAACGAGCAGTAGGTGATGTCGGTATGCTCGCCCATCCAGCGCAGCATACATGCCGCGTTTTCGACATAGGACCGGATATTGGCATCGGGCACATTGTCTGCCGACAGCGCGCGGACATATTTGAACGCGTCCTCGGGCTTGTCGTCAAAGCCTTCGGCCCGCGCCTGATCGCTGGCCGGGATCCAGATGCCAGCACCCGAAGTGGCGGAGGTGCCGCCCCACAGCGCTTCCTTCTCGATGATCAGCGTCGATGCGCCCTTTTCGGCAGCGACAAGCGCGCTCAGCAGCCCGCCCGCGCCCGACCCGACGACAAGCACATCGACTTCTTTGTCCCAGCTTTCCATTCGCTTCATTCCTTACCCATTGCAGCAACCGGGGATTGCCGATCAAGGATCATCCGGGTCCGCGCCTTCAACCGGTCATCCAGCGCCTCGGGTTGCGGCACGATCCAGAATTGGCCCTGATCGATCCCGTCGAAGATCAGCGCCGCATAGCTGTCCGGATCGGCGCTGTGCTGCTTGGTGAGCTGGCGCATGCGCTCCATCATGGTCTTCGCCCCGACCCCGCCCTCTTCGCGCAGGATGCCGGTATTGACCGGGCCGGGCGCCAGCACCGAAACGCTGACCTTGCCTCCCGCTGATGCAAGATCATGAGCGAGACTTTCAGAAAGCGCGACCACCGCCGCTTTTGACGCGAAATACGGGCCCATCAATCCGTTGGCGAAGAAGCCGCCGACCGATGCGGTGTTGATGATGCGGGCCGACCTGCCCTCTTGCAGCAGGCGCGGAACGAAGGCCCTGATCCCGTTGACGACGCCCATCACGTTGACGTCCATCACCCGCTGCCATGTTTCAGCGGTCAATTCCCATGCCAGACCGGCGGAGAGCACCCCTGCGTTGTTGAAGAGAAGGTCCACCTGCCCGAACCTGGAATAGGCGAGATCGGCCAAGGCTTCGAGATCGGACGGCTTGCGCACATCGATCGTCAGTTTGGCGACTTCGCCTGATAGTTCGCCAGCAATCGCGGCAAGGCCCGCTTCATCCCAATCCGCCAGAACCACCGCCATACCGCGCATGACCGCATGACGCGCCAGACCCGCACCGATCCCGCTCGCCGCACCGGTGATCACGGCCACTCCGGCTGAAGGGGCCTTTCCGCTCATGAAGGCAGATAAAGTTGCGCCGACTTGCCGCCATCCACCGGAAGCGCCACGCCGGTGATATAGGCTGCGGCATCGGACAGCAGGAAGACGATTGCTTCGGCCAGTTCGTCCGGCTTACCACCGCGACCCATCGGAATCGCCTGCGCGGTCTTGGCCGCGATTTCAGGGGCCTTGCGGGCAAAATCCTCGTTTCCGGCGGTCTGCACCTGCCCCGGCACGACGCAGTTCACGCGAATATTGTCGCGTGCGACCTCCATCGCGGCGACGGCGCTGAACTGGATCATCGCCGCCTTGCTGGCGGAATAGCTCGTCATGAACGGCGCGGCGCGAATGGCGGTGGTGGAAGAGACATTGACGATGCTCCCCCCTCCCGATTTGCGCATCGCCGCAATCGCGGCCTTGGTCCCGGCGAACACCGCATCGGCGTTGACGGCAAAATCCTTGCGCCAGTGATCAAGGCTCAATTTGTCGAGCGGCGCATAATGCACGCTCATCGCATTGTTCACGAGCATGTCGAGCCGCCCGTGGGCATCCGCGATCCGCGCGACGAGATCGGCGTAGGCCTGCGCATCCGACAGATCGATGCTGTGGATCTCCACGCTGCCGTCCTGTTCTATGATCGCGTCGCGGGTGGCCTCCAGCTTGTCCATGCTGCGCGCCAGCACGACGACATGCGCGCCTTTTGCCGCGAGCAGTTCCGAAGTCGCGCGGCCAATGCCGTCGCTGCCGCCGGTGACGATGGCGACGCGGCCCGCGAATGGCGCGCTCATGCCGCGGCCCCCACGGTGTTGAGCGCCGGATCAATGCCATCGCGCGTCAGGATGCAGCTGGTGCCTCCGGGCGTGTACATCATGGTGACGCAGCGATTGCAGGCGGTGCATCCGGATTGCTGGACGGCGCCAGCCCGCAACTGGTTGATGAAGGCGGGATCGTGGACCAGCGCCCGGCCCACCGCGATTGCGTCAAAGCCGTCATCCATCGCCTGCTCCACCCCTTCGCGGCTTTGCACCCCGCCGAGATAGGCAAGCGGCATCGACACCTCGCCACGCACCCGCAGCGCCAGTTCGCGCAGGTAATTCTCGCGGAACTGCACCTCGGGCGGTTCGGTGAGCGATTGCAGGAACATGCCGATACGCAGGATCGGATTGGACGGGCGGGCCCCACGCTTGGGCAGTGAAGAACCGAACATGGCGGTGATCGACTCGACATTCATGCCATTGGAAAGAACGGCCAGATGCGCGCCGTCCGCCTCGATCCGCCGCGCGACCGCGACACCGTCTTCGATCGTGTTGCCCTTGGGGCCGTCGGTCATCGAGAATTTGACGATGACTGCCAGATCCTTGCCGACCGCATCGAGCACGCGTCCCAGCACTTCTGAAGGGAAATTCATCCGCTTCTCGATCGATCCGCCGAATTCGTCCCGGCGCTTGTTATACAGTTTCGAGACGAACTGGCTGAGCAGATATCCGTGCCCCATATGCAGTTCCACCGCGTCGAAGCCGGCCTCTTTCGCGCGCCGGGCGGCGGCGACGAATTCTTGCGTCATCGCGGCGATTTCGGATTCGTCCATCTTCTTCTTGAAGTAGCGGCCCGACATCACGCCGACTTTGTTGAACCCGCCCGAGGAGGACAGTGGCTTGTTGGTCTGCAGCGTGCGCTTGTCGAGGAAGGTAAAGCTGCCCGCGTGGGTGATCTGCGCGCTGGCAGCGGCGCCGTGCTTGTGAACGGCATCGGTAAGCGCGCGAAAATCAGCAACCGAATCGTCATCCAGAGTGGCCTGATCGACGAAAGTGCGCCCGTCCTTTGACGTGGCGCAATAGGCGACCGTGGTCAGCCCGGCCCCGCCCTCGGCGACCTTTTCATGGAAACGCGCCAGCCCCTTGCTGACGATGCCTCCTTTTGCCATTCCTTCATTGGTCGCCGCTTTGATAAAGCGGTTGCGCATGGTCAGGGGCCCGATCTGAAGCGGGCTGTATGCTTTTGCGAATGCGGACACGTTTTTTCGCTCCTCTCCAACGCATTTCTCGAATGCCTCTGGCATTTTGTCAACTGATTGCGTAATCATAGACAGTGAATTTTACGAATTTTGGGAGAGTTCGCTGTGAAATCATCACTCAACGGCAAGGTCGCGCTGATCACCGGCGCCGGGCAAGGCGTGGGGCAAGGCATCGCATTGGCGCTGGCATCCGCCGGGGCGAAGATCGTGTTGTTCGGTCGCACCCTGGAAAAGCTCGAGGCGACGGCGCACGAAGTCCGGGCGCGCGGCAGCGAAGCGCTATCCGTGAGCGGCGATGTCTGTGACGCAGGCGATCTCGAACGCGCGGTTGCCAGCGCGGGCGAGGCTTTCGGCGGGATCGACATTCTGGTGAACAATGCGCAGCAGGTTCCGATGGGCAAGCTGGCAAAAGTCACCGACGAAGCGTTCGAAGCAGGATTCCGATCAGGCCCGCTCGCAGCATTCCGGCTGATGAAGCTGGTGCAGCCCGGCATGGCCGAAAGGGGTGGCGGGGTAATCTTCAACCTGGTCTCCTCCGCCGGAGTCCGCTGGGACATGGCGGGCTATGGGGCTTATGGCGCGATCAAGCAGGCGATGCGACCGCTGACCCGCGCCGCGGCGGCGGAATGGGGGACGGACAACATCAGGGTGCTGTCGCTCGCGCCCCACGCCAAGAGCCCCGGCCTCAAATGGTGGATCGAGAACAATCCGGACGAAGCCGAAGCATTCTTCCGGACGATCCCGTTGCGCCGCGTCGGCGAATGCGAGGAAGACATCGGGCAAGCCGTCGTCGCGTTGTGTCAGCCGGAACTGGGTTATCTCACCGGCGCCACGATTCCGCTCGATGGCGGGCAGGCAAATTTTGACTGAACCGCCCACGGCAGCCATTGATATCATCACAAAAAGGCACGGATGATGCCTGAATGCGCAAATTTTGAGGGTTTCAATTTCGCAAATAGCGATTATTGTCATCTCAAATAATCGATTTGCGTGAGCTTGGGAGGGATTCGCAATGTCTGATTCGAAAGTGGCGCTTGTCACCGGCGCGAGCCGTGGGGCAGGTGCAGGCATTGCCCGCGGCCTCGGCGAACTGGGCTATACCGTCTATGTGACCGGGAGGACAACCTCCCCCGGCAGCGCCAAGGGCTGGGACGGATCGGTCCTGCCGGGCACCTTCGAGGAAACCGCGCAGAACGTGACCGCACTCGGCGGGCGCGGCGTTGCGGTGCAGTGCGACCATTCCGATGACGAACAGATCGCCGAACTGTTCGCCCGGATCGCGCGCGACGAAGGCCGGCTCGACATGCTCGTCAACAACGCCACCTACATCCACCACCAGCTGATCGAGAAGAAACCTTTCTGGGAAAAGGAACTCGACGCCGTGGGCATTCTCGATGTCGGCTTGCGCTCCGCCTATGTCGCCAGCTGGCACGCGGCGAAGATGATGGTGCCTCAGGGCAGCGGCCTGATCGCTTTCGGATCGTCTTTCGGCGCGAGCTGCTACATGCACGGTCCGGCCTATGGCGCGCAAAAGGCCGGGGTCGACAAGTTGGCGCATGACATGGAGCATGACCTGCGCGGCACCGGCGTTGTTGCCGTCTCGATCTGGATGGGCCCGCTGATCACCGAGCGATCGAAGATCGCCAGCGAGACCAATCCTGAGCAGTACAAGGATTTCATCGAGACTGCGGAGAACCCGGAATTCACCGCCCACATCCTCGACGCGATCGACCGTGCGCCCAATCGTGACGAACTTTCCGGCGGAGTCCACATCGCAGCGGAAATCGCGAAGGATCTGGGCATTTCCGATCGCGGCAAGGACCGGCCAAGCTACCGCGAGATGCTGGGCAGCCCGCCGCAAAAGAACCCGGCAGCGGTTTACTGAGGGGACTGGGCATGAGCGCATCCGACCCGATACTTGATGCAATCACCGCACCGGGCTCGCCATTCGAACTGGCGAGCGTCGACGGGATCAAGCGGTTCGCCAATGCGCCCCAGAATCTCGACCAGTTCATCTCCAGCGCACAGCGCCACGGCGACCAGGTCTTCATTGTCGAAGGCGATCGCCGGATCACCTTCGCAAAGGCTTTTGCCTTGCGCGACGCGCTTGCCGCCACGCTGGCAATCGAACCGGGTGACAGGGTCGCGATCTGCATGCGCAACCGCGCCGAATGGCTGATCGGCTATATGGCAGTGGTGCGCGCGGGCGGAGTGGTCGCGCTGATCAACAGCCGCGGTTCGCCCGATGAACTGGCAGCAGCAATCGGCTCAGTCGATGCCAAGATTGTGCTCAGCGATGAACACAGGGCGGAAATGCTGCGCGATGGCGGGTATCAGGGGCGCATCATCGAAGCGGCAGATTTTCCGCCCGCCGGAGCCAGCTTCACGCCCCCTGCCCCGGCAGGGCCAGACGATCCGGCTGCGATCCTGTTCACTTCCGGCACCACGGGCCGGGTGAAAGGCGCGGTTCTGACCCATCGCAACGTCATCACCGGCATCATGAGCATGCAGATGGCGGGGATGATGGTGCTGCACAACACCGCGCGACAATACGGAATTCCAGTGGAGCAACTGCTCGCCAGCATTCCGCGCCAGGCCGTGCTGCTGGTCTATCCGCTGTTCCACATTTCAGGCATGGGTGCATCGTTCCTGTCTCCGCTGGTGGCAGGGTCAAAAATCGTCATCCTGCCCAAATGGGATGCAAAGGAAGCCGCCCGCGCGATTGCGGATGAAAAGATCACGATGTTTTCGGCCGTACCCACCATGCTGTGGGACATGCTGCGCGAAGCACAGGCCAACGCCGTGGACCTGTCCAGCCTGACCAATATCGGCACCGGCGGTCAGGCCTTGCCGATCAACCTGCTCGACGGAATGCGCGAACTTTGCCCGCAGGCGGTCATGGGGACGGGATACGGCCTGACGGAGACAACCGGTACTGTGGCGATGGCAGTCGGTGAGGATTTCCTGCGCAAGCGCGCGTCTGCCGGTCGCGTCGTGCCGCTGGTCGAAATGCGGGTCGAGGCGCCCGACGGATCGGAATTGCCAC
This sequence comes from Erythrobacter aurantius, assembly GCF_023823125.1. Classification (NCBI taxonomy): domain Bacteria; kingdom Pseudomonadati; phylum Pseudomonadota; class Alphaproteobacteria; order Sphingomonadales; family Erythrobacteraceae; genus Erythrobacter; species Erythrobacter aurantius. The sequence continues at coordinate 3,048,033 of NZ_CP090949.1, forward strand.
GCGGCGAAGCAGGCGAGATTGTTGTCCGCAGCGCGCAGGTGATGCAGGGGTATTGGGGAATGCCCGGCGAAACCGCCGAAGTGCTGTCCGCTGACGGATGGCTGCGCACCGGCGATGTCGGCTATCTCGATGACGAAGGCTATCTCTTCATCGTCGACCGCAAGAAGGACATGGTCATTTCGGGCGGGGAGAACATCTACTGCGCCGAGGTGGAGCGGGTGCTGTCCGAGATCCCCGAAATTTCCGAATGCGCGACTTTCGGAATACCCGATGATCGGCTCGGCGAATTGCTGGTTGCGGTGGTGCGGGCGGATGGCCTGACCGAAGATGCCGTGATCGCGCATGTGGGCGACAGGCTGGCGCGGTACAAGGCCCCGGCCAAGGTCGTGTTTCTCGATCAGCCGCTGCCCCGCAACCATCTCGACAAGGTCGACAAGATCGCGCTGCGGGCGCGCTGGAACGAACTCGGAAAGGAATTGACCTGATGGCTCAGGGATCAGGAATGCCCAAGGACATCGGCATCATCGACTGCATGCTCGGGATTCCGGAGGCGGAAGACCGCGGCGATTGGTTCGCCAGCTTTCGCCCCTTGATCAAGGACAGGCAGACACTCGAACAGTTTTCGATGCCCGCGCAGTACATGTTCAAGGATATCCCGGCGAGCGGCAAGCAGGACGACTACACCGCATGGGTGGTCGAACAGATGGACGCGAACGGGGTGGAGCGCGCGCTGGTCGGCTGGAACGACAACGAGACATCGCGGCGGGCAAAGGAACGGTTTGGCGACCGCTTCTTCTTCGACCTGCCGATCGATCCCAACGGCGGAGTCGACGAAATCCGGCGCATTCGCCGGATCCATGCCGAAGTCGGACTTTCGGCGCTCAGCTGCTTCCCGGCAGGAACGCTGCCGCGGGTGGCGATCGATCACAAATACATGTTCCCCTTCTACGCCCTCGCTTGCGAGCTCGACATTCCGTTCTGTGTGAATGCGGGTGTGCCGGGGCCGCGGATCCCGATGGAGACCCAGAAAGTCGAACGGATCGACGAGGTGTGCTGGTATTTCCCCGAGCTCAAACTGGTGATGCGCCACGGCGCGGAACCGTGGGAAGAGCTCGCGGTGAAGCTGATGCTCAAATATCCGAACCTGTATTATTCGACCTCGGCCTTTGCGCCAAAGCACTACCCCAAGGCAATCGTCGACTACGCCAACACGCGCGGCGCCGAAAAGATCATCTACGCCGGGTATTTCCCGATGGGCCTGAGCCTCGACAGGATCATGCGCGACATGCCCAACGTGCCGTTCAAGGACGAGGTGTGGCCCAAATTCCTGCGCGAAAACGCGATCAGGGTTTTCGGGCTGGAAAAGTGACGGAGATGGGAAGTCTGCTCCGAACTGACTTTGCCGCGTGCGAGAGACAACCCCTCGCCGCCGGGACCAATTGAGGAAAGCGATATGACAGTCCCCGCAGCCGAAATGGACGCAAAGATGGATAGTGCAACCGATGCCCGCACCGCCCCTGTACTGGTGTGGCAAATGCTCGAAAACATGAGCAAGGAAGAACTGCTCCAGTGGCGACGCAGCGAACCCAAGAACCGTGCGAGCGTCAAAGAGCGCAATCTCGATATCGGCTATCCTTACGGATGGTATCCGGCGATGCTGTCGTCCGATCTGAAGATCGGCGAAGTGAAGCCGCTGCGCTATTTCTCGACCGATCTCGTGATCTGGCGCGGCGAAGACGGCGGGGTCCGCATGCTTGATGCCTATTGCCGCCATCTCGGCGCGCATATGGGTTACGGCGGCAAGGTGACGGGCAACAACATCGAATGCCCGTTCCATTCGTGGCAATACAACGGCGAAGGCGTGGTCGAAACGATCCCCTATGCCACCCGCATTCCTCCGCAGGTCAAGCGGCCATGCGAAAAGCAATGGCACGTTACCGAAGCCAACCGCTGGATCTGGTTCTGGTACCATCCCAAGGGTGCAGACCCGATGTGGGAAGTGGAGCACGTCAAGGAAGCAACCGATCCTGAATGGACCGATTATGACATCTTTGAATGGGATGTGTGGGGATCGCTGCAAAACATGGCCGAAAACGGCGTGGACGCGGCCCACTTCAAATACATCCACGGCGCCGCCGACATGCCCGATTATGACTTCGACTGGGGTACCGGCGATCATCGGCGCGGGGCGCGGCTGTTCCTGAACCTGGGCACGCCCAAAGGCATGGTCAAAGGCGAAATCGCCTATCGCAACATCGGGCCGGGCCAAAGCTACACGCGCTTCACCGGGATTTGCGAAACGCTGCTGGTCGCCTGCATCACTCCGATTGACGAGGACCACGCCGTCTCGCGCTTCTGCTTCACCCAGCCGAAGGCCCAGAAGGAAGGGCCCGCCGGCGGTGCCGCGCGCGCGATCATCAAGGACATCTGCAAGCAGTTCGATCAGGACAAGGTCGTGTGGGATCGGCAGAAATACCTGCCCAACGCGCTCGTCTGCGGCGGAGACGGTCCTATCGGCAAGTTCCGCAGCTGGTACAAGCAGTTCTATGTCGACGACGGCGCAGGTTCGGCTGAATGAGCCATTCGCGCCGCGAGGCGATCAGGGCGGCAGCCATGACAGGGGTCGCCATTGCGGCGGGAGGATTGGGCACCATGACATCAGCGGCCAGTGCAGCGCTACCGGACTATGCGAGCCATGATGCCCTGTCGCTTGCCGCGCTTGTCCGCGACGGTGAGGTTTCGCCGATTGAGCTGCTGGAAGCGGCGATCGGAAGGGCGCAGGAGCAGGACGCGCGGCTGAACTTCATCGCGCAGGAACTGTTCGACTATGCCCGCGAAAGGATCGCGGCGGGATTGCCCGACGGGCCGTTTCACGGCGTACCCTTCCTGATCAAGGACCTGCACATGCATATCGCAGGGCAGAGATCGGGTCAGGGCAGCCGGTTCTACAATGACTACAGGCCGGACTTCACCTCGGAACTGGTCAACCGGCACGAAGCGGCGGGCCTGGTGATCTTCGGGAAAACAACCACGCCCGAATTCGGCCTGACCGGGACCACCGAAAGCCTTGCCGAAGGACCGACGCGCAATCCGTGGAACCTCTCCCATAGCGCGGGCGGGTCAAGCGGGGGCGCGGCAGCGGCGGTGGCCGCAGGCGTGATCCCACTCGCGCATGCCAGCGACGGCGGCGGATCGATCCGCATCCCGGCAAGCAATTGCGGCCTGTTCGGGCTCAAGCCCAGCCGCGGGCGCGTGCCGATGGGGCCGCAGCGCACCGAAGGCTGGGGCGGCAATTCGACCAATGGCGCGATCAGCCGCTCCGTCCGAGACAGCGCGGCGCTGCTCGACGCGACGGCGGGGATCGAGCCGGGCTCGCGCTATTCCGCGCCTGAGCCGCAAGGCAGCTTTCTGTCGCAAGTGGGGGCTGATCCGGGCCGGTTGCGGATCGCGCTGATGCTCACCCCGATTTCGGGAGCGCCCGTTGCGCAGGAAGTAAAGGACGCGGTTCTGGCAACCGCGCGCCTGTGCGAATCCCTCGGCCATCATGTCGAGGAGGCCGCCCCCCGAGTAGACGCCGCCGCAATGGGAGCCGCGAATTTCGCGCTCATTTCGACCGCGCTCGCCAGCGATCTGGATGAAAGGGCGGCAGCCACAGGCCTGCCGATCAGTCCCGAAACGCTCGAGAAGATCACTCTGGGCTTTTACGGATACGGCCAGCAAGTGCCCGGAACGGCGGTCGCCAAGGCCAATGTGACCTTGCAGGAAATCGCCGTCGCGGTCGCTCGCTTCATGGACGATTACGACGTGATCTTGTCGCCCGTTCTGGCCGATCCTCCGCCAAAGCTGGGCGTGTTCGATCTCGACAAGGACGACTTTGCCGCCTGGGGTCAGGCAGTGGGAGCGCACACTGCATTCACCGGGCTGTTCAACGCTACAGGACAGCCGAGCATGTCGGTTCCCCTCGGCATGAGCCGCAAGGGACTGCCGATCGGATCAATGTTCACCGCCCGATACGGAGACGAGGCTGGCCTTCTGCGACTGGCCGGACAGCTCGAACGGGCAGCCCCCTGGTTCGGCAAAATACCGGAAGGAATAGCATGATGAGAGGTTTGTCAGGGAAAGTCGGCATCGTCGCAGGCGGAGGCCGGGGTATCGGCGCTGCGACTGCGGTGCGCCTCGCGGCCGAGGGCGCCAGCGTCGTTGTCGGCGATATCGAAGGAGACTGGGCACGCAGCGTGGCCGATCAGATCCGCAAGGATGGCGGCAAGGCGATCGGCGTGGATCTCGACGGAACCTCACCCGAAAGCCAGAAAGCGATTGTCGATGCGGCGCTCGCGGAATTCGGCAGGCTGGATTTCTACCATTCAAACCTTGCCGGTGGGACAGAAGGCGATATCGACGCGCTCAATTGCTCGCTCGAAGTGCTCGACCGCAGCTTCTCGATCAACGCCAAGAGCCATTTTATCGCCACGCAGGCCGCCTTGCCCGTGATGCTGGAACAGGGCGGTGGCGCGATGATCTACACCTCCTCCGGCGCGGCGGCAGGCGGCAGCCCGTGGCAGGTCGCCTATCCGATGACGAAGAACGCGATCCACGCGCTCGCCCGCCATGTAGCCAGCAAGTGGGGGAAGAAAGGCATCCGCTCCAACGTCATCTGCCCCGGCGTGGTGCTGACCGAAGCGGTCAAGATCCACATGACCGATCAACAGGTCGAACAGGCCTTGCGCCATGTTCCGCACGAGCGGCTGGGCAAGCCCGATGACATTGCGGCAATGGCGGCATTTCTCGCATCCGACGACGGCAGCTGGATCAATGGACAGGTGTGGCACGTCAACGGCGGCATGTTGATGAGGGATTAGAGCATGAACCAAACCGATCCCGCAGCACGGCCTGCCCTGCCCAACAAATGGATCGTCCTGATCCTGCTGCTGGGCATTGCCATCTTCAATCATGCAGATCGTTTTCTGCTGGCGGGGCTGGTCGATCCGATCAAGGCCGAGTTCGGGGTTTCGGACGGGTTCATGGGCCTGTTGATGGGCCCGGCTTTCGCGGTGTTCTATTCGACGCTGGCGATCCCCATCGCGATCTATGCCGACCGCGCCAACCGCATCCGGATCATCGTTGCCGGATGCGTGATCTGGAGCGTGTTTACGATCCTGTCCGGCTATGCGACCGGCCCGGCGACTCTGGCCGCCGCTCGCATCGGCGTGGGCGTGGGCGAAGCGGCATTCCAAGCGCCCGCCTATTCGGTGATTGCCGCCTATTTCATGGCCGATCAGCGCGGCAAGGCATTCGCGGTGATGGCTCTGGCGGTCTATTTCGGACAGATGCTCGGATACGGAGCCGGCCCTGCCATCGCCGAAGTGCATGACTGGCGGTTTGCATTCAAGCTGTTCGGGGCCATCGGCCTGGCGATTGTCGCCGTCGCATGGCTGATCGTGCGCGAGCCGCCGAGGACCGAAGCCGCGACGGCGCGGTTGCCGTTTGTCCCGCTCGCCCGGCAGCTGGTACGGCTGCGCAGCTATCGCGGCATGATGTTCGGGATGGGTATTGGCGTCCTGTCGGGCATCGCTTTCGGTTTCTGGGGGCCGACGCTGTTTTCCCGCAACTACGGCATTTCGATGGCCGAGGCGGGCAGTGCGTTCGGCGGTGCCTTCGTCATTCCGGGAATGATCGGAGCGATGCTGTTCGGCGCTCTGGCAGACCGGATTGCGAAGAACGGTTATGCGCGAATGCTGGTCCTATCCGCCATCGGGTTGGCGGTTGCCACGGGCGTTGTCGTCGCCACGGTCTGGGCGCAAAGCCTTACGGTCGCGCTTTTGTGGGCGCTGCCCGCAGGGTTGTTCGGCGGAGGCTGGGCAGTCGGCATTTACGCAGGCCTGCAATATGTCCTTCCTGACAGGATGCGCGCGACCGGCACGGCGATCGCGATGCTGGCGGTGAACCTGCTTGGCTATGTCATCGGCCCTTGGCTGGCGGGCGTTTTGAGCGAGGCTTTCGGCGAAGGTGCCCAGGGCCTTCGCATGGCGCTGACGGTGGTTGTACCCGTCGGCCTGCTGGGCGCGCTGCTGCTGTGGCGCGGCGCGCTGTCGCTGGAAGCGGACCGCAAGTCGCTGCACGAGGAGCAAACGAATTGACGATAGCTCGCACCAGACGCTTTCCTGCAGCCGAGAATTTCGGCAGTTACGGTAATCAATGACAGGCAATTTCGAAATCGACGACATCGATCGCTCCATCATCGCGGAATTGCGGGAAGACGGGCGTGCGACCAACCAGCAGATCGCGATGAAGCTGGGGCTGACCGCTGCCACCGTCTCCACCCGGATCAAGCGGATGGAAGACGCCAACAAGCTGCGCGTTGTCGCGGTCTCGGACTTTTCCGCGCATGGCTACAATTTGCTGATGCAGGTCGCGGTCGAAGTTGAAGGCCGCGCTGCTGCCGATGTCGCCGCAGACCTTGCCAAGATCCCGGAAGTCTTCGCCGTCCACCTGGTGACGGGGCGTTATGACATCGACATGCTCGTCGCTCTCAAGGACTATGACGATCTGTCGGACCTCATGCTCAAACGGCTTTCGGGCGTGTCGGGGATCCGGTCCATGCTGCCCGCGATTGCGGTGGACATACTCAAATACAAATTCGACGTCGCCCCGATCGAAGCGAGGGAAGCATCGTGACCCAGCCCCAGATCGACGAACTCGACAGCCAGCTGATCGAAATCCTGTCGAAGGACGCAAGAACTTCGAACCGCAAGATCGCAGCCGACCTTGGCGTCACCGAAGGAACGGTGCGCGGCCGCATCCGCAGGTTGCAGAAAGAAGGGCTGATCGCGTTCACGGCCATCACCAGCTTCGAACTGGCGGACAACACCAAGATGGCCTTCATCGGGGCGCAGGTCGATGTCGACCGCGTGCGCGAGGTTGCATCCCGGATTGCGGAGCTCGACACCATCAACGCTGTGATGGTGACGATGGGGCGGTTCAACATCACCTCAATTTGCCTGTTCAACGAGCTGGATCGCCTCCACGAAATCTCTTCGGAACAGATTCTTTCGATTGACGGCGTGCATCACGTCGAAACCTCGATTGCGGTAAAAACCCTCAAATATAATGCGCGGATCGTGCGGATAACGGGGTCAAGATAGCATTTGCGTAGAAGCTGGCTGACTTTTTTACGCATAGCAAAGCTCAATTCCCTTGCCCGCCGCGATTTGCGGTGGCAAAGTACTCCGGGGTTCTGAAAAGACAGATTCGCGGAGAGGACGGGAAATGGCGACGACGGCAGAATACAACCTGGGTGACTTCACCTACCCTCGGGGCTGGTTCATGATCGGCCTGTCGAGCGATGCGACGCAGACGCCTTTGGCCGTGCGCTTTTTCGGCGAAGATCTCGTCCTGTATCGCGGGGCATCGGGCAAGCCGCATCTGGTCGGCGCATACTGCCCGCACATGGGCACACACCTTGCCAAGAACACCACGTCCTATGTCGTGAAGGATGGTGAGCACGTTCAGGGCGACAGCATCCGCTGCCCCTATCACGGCTGGCGCTTTGGCCCGGATGGCCAGTGCGACGACATCCCCTATTCCCCCAAGGCTCCGCCCAAGCGCGCCTGCATTTCGACCAAGAAGCTGGTCGAACGCGCCGGCTGCCTTTGGTTCTGGTACGACGAGGAAGGCGGCGAGCCGGACTATGAGCTGCCCGAATTCGAAGGCTATGGCGAACCGGCATGGGTGAACTGGAATGTCCGCTGCCTTGGCGAACTGGACAGCCACCCGCAGGAAGTGGTCGACAACATCTGCGACAAGGGCCACCTCGAACCGGTCCACGGATCGCTCAACATGGAGCTGTTCGAAAACGAATTCGAAGGGCACGTTGCGCGGCAGATCCTGTCGGCAGGACACAAGACGCTGGCCGCGGACGGCGGTGAGCCGATGACCAACGACACATGGTACACCGGTCCGGGCATCCTGCAGTCCAAGATGATCGGCGAATTTCCGTCCCTGATGCTGATCGCGCACACCCCGATCGAGGATGGCAAGGTCAAGGTCTGGTACGGTCTGTCGGTCAAGGTGCAGAACACCGAGCCGACCGAAGAAGACCGCGCGCTCGCCGCAGGCTACGAAGAAGCGGGCGTCGTCGCGTTTGCGCAGGACTTCGAAATCTGGGCGAACAAGCGCCCGTGCCTCAATCCGATGATGGTCGAAGGCGACGGACCGTTCGACAAGGTGCGAATCTGGTATCGCCAGTTCTTCAATCCGCGCGCGCGGGCGGGCGATTTCCAGAAGCGGGTCAACGGGCGGTACGTCGTGCGTGGCACCAATACGCACCCCTGGGACAACGCCGCTTAGGCACGAAAACCCAAAGAATATGCTGAAATTTGCGCGTGATTTTACGCAGCATTGGCCTGCTGCATTTTTCAATCTGCATTATGCGTAATCTAAATTGACATTTGTTACGATTTCGGCGATCTACCACGCATAACAATGCAAAAATGCGTTTTTGAGGGAGGGAATTAATGAAGATCAGTCGCAATGCGTCCCGGTTGCTGCTCGGCACGAGCTTGCTGGCAATGGGCGCGACCCCGGTTCTGGCGCAGGACAGCGAGCAGGAGGAAGGCGCCAGCAATGTGATCGTCGTGACCGCGAACAAGCGCGAGCAAGACCTCCAGAAAACCCCGATCGCCATCACGGCGGTGACGGGAGAGACGGTCGAGCTGCTCGGCATTTCGGAAACAACCGATCTTGCGGCGATCGCTCCCAACGTTTCGGTCAATGGCGGCACCACCAACGCCACCGCAGCTGTCGTCACCATTCGCGGCATCCCGACCTCCGCTGACGAAGCACTCGGCTTTGATTCGCCGATCGGCATCTATCTTGACGGCGTCTATCTTGCCCGTTCCGCAGCAGCGTCTTTCGCTATCGCCGATATCGAGCGGATCGAAGTCCTGCGCGGCCCGCAAGGCACGCTGTTCGGCCGCAACACGACTGGCGGCGCGATCAACTACATCACCAGCCGTCCGTCGGATGACGCCAGCCTCAAGGTCCGCATGGGCTATGGCAATTACGATCAAATCAACGGACGTGCGATCCTGAATTCGGGCGACCTTGGCGGCGTGCGCATGACGCTGGGCGTCATGTTCGATCAGCGCGACGGCGTCGTCGACAACCTGCTTGAACCGCGCGACAGCCGCGATCCGGGCAGCAACAAGACCTTCGGCGCGCGTTGGGCATTCGAAGCAGACCTTGGCGACAAGCTCATGCTGACCAATGTGTTCGATTACACCACGATCGACGCTGTGCCGCATGCTGCGCAGCTTTCGGCGGTTGGAGACGGGGTGTTTCGCCCCAACGTGACCCTGAACGGGAACACCTTCAGCCAGGTGCAACCTGCTCCGGTCGGCCCCTATCTGGCTGGCGCAACCGCGCTTGAGCCGCAATGTGGAGCCCCGTCCAACAGCGTTTCGCTGTCGCGGCTTGACAGCATCTGCCTGCAGGATGCCGGACTTTCGAACGATAAGGTCTATGGCAACATGACCCGCCTCGAACTCGATCTGGACACGGTCACCATCCGGTCAACCACCGCATTCCGCTGGTGGGACAACACTATCCAGAGCGGCGATCTCGACGGGGTCGGCACGATTCAGGGCGCGCTGTTCAACACCAGCACCCTGTTCAACGGTTTTGCCGGCACAGCGGCCGAGGGCTTCCTGCCTTTCGTATTCCCTGCCGGAACGCCGCAGGGCATTATCGACTTTGTCGCCAACTCGCCCGTTCCGACCACCACCCAGCCACTGTTCAAGATCTCGAACGATCGCGAACAGGAGCAGTTCAGCCAGGAACTCGAAATTGTCGGCGGCTCCGGCACGGCATTCGAATGGGTTCTGGGCGGCTTCTACTTCGAGGAAAGCGGCAGCGAGGTGAACCCTCAGACCTTTGCCTTCGTCCTCGATACGAACCAGACGGTGTTTTCGCAGTTTGGTCCGCTCAGCCCGGTCTTCCAGGCAGCGAACCCGGCCCGCTATCGCGCGGTCGCGCAGTCTTCGACGCTCGGCTATTCAATCGACAGCCAGTCCTACGCCATCTACGGCCAGGGCACGCTGCGTCCGGGCGGGCCTGACGCTCCGCTCGCGATCACGCTGGGCCTGCGTTACAGCTGGGACGAAAAATCGGTTGTCCGGACCCAGAACGGCGCCACGCCCTTCACCTCGGCTGAAGACATCGCGCTCAACACCCAAAGCGCCAGCTTCTCCGAACCGACCGGTCACATCACGATCGACTATCAGGTCAATCCCGATCTAAACGTCTATGCCATGGCATCGCGTGGCTATCGTTCGGGCGGTTTCAACCTGCGCCAGTCAACCCGTAGTGACAATCCGGCGACGACCAATATCAACGAAGCCGTGGGCCTGATCCCGTTCAACGAGGAAAAGATCGACGCTTTCGAAGTTGGCGCCAAGAGCCAGTTCGGTCCGGTCCGGCTCAATGCCGCAGTGTTCTACAACGTCTACAAGGACCTGCAATCGACCGTTCCGATCCCGATCCAGGGTGGCGGCAGCTTCGGCACGCAGGTGGTCAACGCGGGCAAGATCAACTACCTCGGCGTCGAGCTCGAAGGCACGATCGAAGTCACCGATGCCCTGCGGATCGACGGAGCGTTCGGCTATGTCGACAAGAGCGTCAAAGACTTCCCCGGCGCGGACGTCACAGGAACGGTGCAGAACATCGCTTCGATCGTGACTCCGGGCAACTCGCCCGATTACACCGCGAATGCCGGGATCACCTATTCCGATTACATCGGATCGGGCGACACCCGCCTGACGGCCCGGTTCGGCTGGAGCTACACTTCGGAAACTCCATTCTTCCCCAACCCGCTGAGCGCTCCGTTCCAGCAGCAAACCGCTGCCGAAGCCCGCAGCCTGTTCAACGCGCAACTGCGTCTTGATGGTGTGTCGATCGGCAACGGGCCGGAATTCTCGGTCCAGTTCTGGGGCAAGAACATCTTCGACGAGGAATACGTCTCGCGCGGGATCGACTATGGTCAGCTGGGCTTTGGCCAGATCATCTTCGGCGATCCGGCAACCTACGGCGTGAATGTCGAATTCACTTTCTGATCGACTGAATCGACCTGACATAAAAAAGGGCCGGAGAGGTTATCCTCTCCGGCCCTTTTTCTTGCGCTATTTATGGCTGGCTAGATCGCTGTAGCCCCGCCATCGATGACCAGCGGGTGCCCCGTCACAAAGCTCGACTGGTCGGAACACAGCCACAGCACCGCGCCCGCGATCTCCTCCGGCTGGGCCATGCGCCCCATCGGGGTCATCTTTTCGATCGCCTCGCGATATTGCGGAATGCTCGAAATCGCCTCGACCATCGGCGTGTCGACCACGCCCGGACACACTGCGTTGACCCGGATGCCTTCCTTGGCAAAGCGCAGGGCTGCAGACCGGGTAAGGCCGACCACCCCGTGCTTGCTTGCGACATAGCCCGGCTGGCTGGGGTTGCCGACCAGCCCGTTGACCGAGGCGGTGTTGACGATCGCACCGCCGCCGCGATCCTGCATCGCCGCGATCTCTTCACGCATGCAGTACATCACCGCCGACAGGTTGACGTTGAGCGACAGGCTCCAGTCGGCGGTCTGCCATTCGTTGCTGCCGGGACGGTTCACCCCGGCGTTGTTATGCGCGAAATCGAGGCCGCCGAAATTGGTCACAGCCGCCGCGACCAGTTGCTTGACCTGCGCTTCGTCAGACACGTCGCAATGCTGGAAAATCGCGGTGCCGCCAGCAGCGGCGATAAGATCGACCGTTTCCTGGCCTTTCTCGTCCTGCAGGTCCGATACGACCACGCTGGCGCCCGATGCGGCGAACATCAGCGCCGATGCGCGGCCAATTCCGCCGCTCGCCCCGGTGACGATCGCCACCTTTCCTTCAAACGGGTATTTCATCGACTTCCCCTAAATGCGTAATTTTTGTGATCCTATACAACGCATATGGCCATTTCAATGCTGATGCGTTATCTATTTTCGAATGCACAACGCTCTTTTTTCTCCGCTCAACCTAGGCGCATTGGCCTGCCGCAACCGCATTGTCATGGCACCGATGACGCGCGATCGCGCCGGCCCGGACGATGTCCCCGGCGACATCATGATCCGCTATTACAGCCAGCGCGCTAGTGCCGGAATGATCATTACCGAGGGGGTGCAGCCCTCCCCTTCCGGGAAAGGCTATTGGCGCACGCCCGGCATCCACTCCGCCGCCCAGATCGAAGGCTGGCGCAAGGTTGCGGACGCTGTCCATGGGCAGGGCGGATTGATCACGATGCAGCTGATGCATTGCGGCCGCGTGGTGGTACCGGCCAATCGGGGATACGAAGCCGATATTGTCGCGCCAAGCGCACTGCCCTGCCCGGCCAAAGTCCCCGGCCCTGACGGAACGCCGGTGGCCACCCCGGTACCGCGCGCACTGACGGCAGATGAGTTGCCAACCATCGCGCAGGAGTTTGCTACCGCAGCCCGCAACGCCCGGGCCGCAGGGATCGACGGGATCGAGCTGCATTGTGCCAGCGGCTATCTGATCAACCAGTTCCTCAACCCCGCGAGCAACCGGCGCGACGACGAATTCGGAGGATCAGCCGAAAACCGCGCCCGTTTCCCGCTGATGGTGCTCGACGCGATTGCCGCTGCCATCGGGCCTGATCGGTTGGGCTTCCGCATTTCGCCGGGCAATGGCTACAACGGCATGGACACCGCTTCGCCATGGGAGACATTCGCTCCCTTCATCGAGGCTGCTGGGAAGCGCGGGATCGCCTATCTCCACGTTGTCGACATGGGGGACGAATGCCCCGGCACGCTAGCAACGATCCGCAGGCATTTCCCCGGAGCGGTCATCGCCAACAACATGCTGGATGCGCAAAAGGCCTGCGCGCTGATCGAACAGGGCGCTGCCGAGGCCGTGTCATTCGGGCGGGCCTTCATCGCCAACCCCGACCTGCCCCGACGCCTGCGCGAAGGGCACCCCCTCGCCAAGCCGGACTACACCCTGCTCTACACCGGGGAAGAACGCGGATATTGCGATTATCCGGCCTTGACGGATCAGGCCTGAAGCAAAGAGCAGCCTTGATCAGGCCCGTCGTCCAGCCCGCGCTCTGACAGCGCGTTCTTTGCCGATCGTCCCGGTTGATTTGCGAGCTGTCCTTACCGCGCGTCACGCACCGGATGGGAAAGCAGCCAGACCGCTTCCAGCACCCGATCATGCATTGGTCATGACCGAGCGCAAAGTGCTCTCCAATGAGGACGTGATTTCTTCCCCGCCCATCCTGTTACTGGCGTGGAGCAATTGATTCGCGGTCAGCCCTTCGATTA